>JBARGS010000421.1:0-14713 GCA_049798495.1 Candidatus Korobacteraceae bacterium
AAGCTGTGGCTGCTGGCCCGCGCCGCCGCAGGTAAGGTACTGTGAGCGAACACCCGCTCCAGTTGCGGGCGGCCTACTCAGTTTGCCGGCACATTGCGCGCTCGGCCGCCAAGAACTTCTACTACGGCTTCCTGGTTCTGCCACTGCGCAAGCGCAACGCGCTGTCGGCGGTGTACGCCTTCATGCGTCACGCCGACGATATCTCCGACGATCCTTCCATCTCCACAGAACAGCGGCGCGAGAAGCTGGACGGATGGATGGACGCGCTGCGCCGTGTCGTGGCCGGCGAGCGGACCGACGATCCTGTGCTGTTTGCCCTTGCAGACTCGCAAGCTCGCTACAACATCCCGCTGGAGTTGCTGGAGAAGCTGGTGCGCGGCACGGAGATGGACGTGCCCGCCGCAGCGGGCGAGTCTCCGCAATTGCAATACGAGACCTTCGATCAGCTTTACGACTACTGTTACCACGTGGCTTCCGTCGTGGGTCTCGTTTGCATTCGCATCTTCGGCTATCGTGACCCGCGCGCCGAGAAGCTAGCGGAGGAGACCGGCGTTGCGTTTCAACTGACCAACATTCTTCGCGACGTGAAGGAGGATGCCGCGCTCGGCCGCGTATACCTGCCGCGCGAGGATTTCGCCCGCTTCGGCCTCGATGTTCGCGCTCTGACCAACGGTTCGCCGCGAGAATCCGTCAGGCCGGTGCTGGAGTTCGAAGCGTTGCGGGCGCGCGCATTTTACAGGGCCGCCGACGACTTGCTGCCGCTCATCGACGAAGACAGCAAAGCTGCGCTGTGGACGCTGGTGGAGATTTACCGCCGCCTGCTGGAGCGGATCATCGCGCGCAACTACGACGTCTTCGGCGAGCGCGTGCGGCTTACCACGGCGGAGAAGCTGACTGTCATGGCCCGCGGCTTCCTGCGATTCACATGAGCAACTCACGCGACCTTCAGCAGCGCGGTAGCGTCGCAGTCATCGGCGGTGGACTCGCCGGTTTGTCGGCGGCGAGCGCGCTGGCAGACGCGGGCTATCGAGTCGAGTTGTTCGAGCGCCGGCCGTTCCTCGGAGGCCGCGCGTCATCGTACGAGCTGCCCGGCACCGGCGAGGTGGTGGACAATTGCCAGCATGTGCTGCTCGGCTGCTGCACCAACCTCATCGACTTCTATCGCCGGCTCGGGGTCGAGCAGCAGATTCGCTGGTACGACGAGATTAACTTCATTCTCCCCGGCGGTAAGTCGTCAATTCTGAAGCCGGGAGTGCTGCCCGCGCCGTTTCATGCGGCGCCATCGTTTCTCGAGTCGTCCGTACTCGATCTCAAAGACAAGTTGACCATTGCGCGCGCGATGATGGCGCTCACGCCGTCGCTTCCCAATGACAATGGCGAGAATTTCCAGGCGTGGTTGTTGCGGCATGGTCAGACCAAGCAGGCCATCGAGCGCTTCTGGGCGCCGGTCTTGATCAGCGCGCTGAACGAGGAACTTGATCGCGTGTCGGTGCGTTATGCCGCACTGGTCTTTCGCGATTCATTTCTGAAGTCGGCGGAGGCGGGACGCATGGGTTTGCCGGCCGTGCCTCTGTCGCAGCTTTACGGCACCGCCGCCGACTACATCGAAGCACGCGGCGGCAAGGTTCATCTGCGAGCGCCGGTGGAGTCGATCGGTTCCGATTCCGGCGGAGTGAATCTGAAAGTCGGTGGGGAAGAGATTCGCGCCGATTATGTCGTCCTAGCCGCGCCCTTCAATGGTGTGGAGAAGTTGCTGCCGGATTCACCTGAGCTTGAAGTATTGCGCAAAGACGCACGCAGCTTGACGAGCTCGCCGATCACCGGCATTCATTTGTGGTTCGATCGCGAGATCACTCCGTTGGAACATGCGGTGTTGCTGGACCGCACCATCCAGTGGATGTTTCACAAATCGAAGATCCTGGCCACGCGACGCGATTCGGCGGAGAGTGGAAGCTATCTGGAGCTGGTAGTCAGCTCGTCGAAGACGCTAGTCGACAAGCCGCGCGGGGAAATCATCGACCTTGCCGTGCGCGAGCTGGGGGAGTTTTTCCCTGTCGTTCGTGAGGCCAAGCTGACAAAGGCGACGGCGGTCAAAGAAATTCATGCCACGTTTTCGCCATCGCCTGGCAGCGACAAGTTTCGGCCGTCGCATGTGAGCCCATGGCCTCGGCTGTTCATCGCCGGGGATTGGACGGCCACTGGCTGGCCCGCAACCATGGAAGGCGCAGTACGCAGCGGCTACGGCGCGGCCGAGGCACTCAGCGGCGGGAAGTTTCTGGTGGCGGATTTGCCGGCGAGGGGGCTGATGCGATTATTAGGGCGAAGCTAATTCGCCCGCACCAACTTCACCAGTTGGTGCTATGATAACGAAAGCATGAAGCGCGCAACGGTAACCATTCCGGACGATCTTGCGGATGCGGTGAAAAACTATGTTCGCGACCAGGAAGCTCGTCCCACATTGACAGTCGTCGTTCAGTCAGCATTACGACAGTTCTTGACTCAACGCGGTTATCTGCGACCACACGGACCTTTGCGGATCACTCCTGCAAAGCGCGGAAGTGGCCTTAAGGATGTCAGTGTAGAACATGACCGCTATCTCGCCGAGCGATGACCCGCTCAGTGCTTGCCGACACAGGTCCTCTATACGCGGCCGTCGATCCCGATGACATTCATCACCGCCGTGCTCACGACGACTTGAAGCGGCTCGCTCGCGAGAAGCGCGCTGTGATCGTTCCGTATCCCACTCTCCTGGAAGCGCATTCTCTGGTGATGCGTCGGCTCGGTCGGGCTACAGCATCTGTCTGGCTGGATGAAATCCTGAAAAGCAGCGCTCCAGCCAATCCCTCCGCAGAAGACTATTCGGACGGGGTGATGAGACTTGCCGCGCTACCCGATCAGGCGATAACGCTGTGCGATGCCACTCTGGCTGCTCTGGGAGCGAGATTAAAGATCGAGATCTGGACCTACGATCATCATTTTGACGTGATGCGAGCGAAGGTCTGGCGCTGATTTGCGATCAGTCATTCGACCATTCGTCACGGTCCGTCGACGCGGCAATGAAACAGGGAAGCCCGCATGGCAGAACCGCAGATCCCTCCGCTCGGACTGAAGTCCTCGGTCGGGATGACAATCATTCGGACTGAAGAGACTGTGTCGCAACCCTGCCGTCCCTACGGGACTCATGTTTATTTCCCACCACACCCAGGGCTTACGCCCTGGGCTATGATTGTTTCGCCCTGCGGGCTCGGACCTGCGTATTCCTTTGATCTTCTTTTCCCACCACAATTTCTCAATTCCGGTCGCGACACAGTCTCTGAAGTCCTCGATCGGGATGACAATCCAAGAAACGGTTCAGGCAGCGTGACCACACCGAAAATCGCGAAGTACGCGCTGCCCATCGAACTCACCACACCTTGCACACCTTGTCTGCGGGCTTGATCATGGGCGAGCCCGCTTTGCAGCTGAACGCCGTCCCGAACTCCGGCACATTCACCACTACGCCGTTGATGCGGTACTTCGCCGGGGAGTGCGGATCGGTGATGGCGCGCACCCGCAGGTCTTCCGGGCGGTCGTTCTCGCAGGCCCACTGCGCGAAGCCGACGAAGAAGCGCTGGTCCGGAGTCAGGCTGTCGCGGTCGGTTAGTTGCTGACTCTTGTTGGCGTCCTTCCACGCGATGTAAGCCAGAATCGTTCCGCCCAGGTCGGCGACGTCCTCACCTTCGGTCAGCTTCGAGTTGATGTGGATGTCGTCCACCACGACGTACTTCGCATACTGATCGACCACGCAGTCCGCATGTTTCACGAACTGCGCGGCGTCCTGGGTTGTCCACCAGTCCTTCAGGTTGCCCTTGGCGTCGTACTGGCGGCCTTCGTCGTCGAAGCCGTGGGTCAGCTCATGTCCGATGGTCGAGCCGGTATTGCCATAGTTGGGAGCGTCGTCCATCTTGGCGTCGTACAGCGGCGGCTGGAGCACGCCGGCAGGGAAGTTGATGTCGTTCATCTGCGGGTTGTAATAGGCGTTCACGGTGGGGGGCGTCATGTCCCACTCGCTGCGGTCCACCGGCTTGCCCACCTTGTTGTACTCGCGATGATTCTCGAATTCTTCGGCGCGCTCGGCATTGCCGTAAAAGTCATCGCGGGTGATTTCCACCGAGCTATAGTCGCGCCACTTGTCGGGATAGCCCACCTTGTTGCGGATGGAATGCAGCTTGTTCATCGCCTGCTGCTTGGTCTCGGGACTCATCCAGTCCAGATGCTGGATGCGCTGCGCCATCGCATCCTCGATCAGCTGCGTCATCTGGAGTGTCGCCGCTTTCAGCTCGGGAGGAAAAGTCTTGCGGACGTACTCCTGCCCCAGTGCCTCTCCCAGCTGATCGTCGACGTACTCCACGCAACGCTTCCAGCGCGGCTGTAATTCTTTGGCGCCGCGCAGATACTTGCGATAGAAATCGAAGTTCTCGTTCACGAAGGCGGATGAGAGATAGGGCGAGCGCGAGTTGGCGACGTGGAAGCGCAGATAGGCTTTCCAGTCGTCCAGGGACGTCGCTGCAAGTTGCCGGTTCATCTCCTTCAGGAAATCCGGCGAGGCCACATTCAGAATCTCGAACGGCGGTATCTGGCTGGTAGAGAAATATGCGGTCCAATTGAAATTGGGCGCGAGCGCATCGAGTTCGCCCACCTTCATCTTGTGAGTAATCTTGTAAGGGTCGCGCCGTTCTACTCGAGTCAGGGAGGCCTTCGCGAAGGCGGTTTCGATACGCATCACCGTGCTGGCCTCTTTCTTCGCCACCTCGGGTGAGTCGCCCAGCAGCTCGAACATCTTCTGCACGTGTTCGAGGTAACGCGCGCGGATCTCCTTCGACTTCGCATCGTCCTTGGTGTAGTAGTCGCGGTCGGGAAGTCCCAAACCATCCTGCACCACGGCCACGATCATTGCGTCCGAGTTGTCCGGGTCCTGCTGCGAGCCGCTGCCGAATAGCAAGGTGTCGCCGGCGAGATGCAGGCGGGCCGCCAGCGGCGCCAGGTTATGAATGTCGTTGAGCCCCTGAATCTCGACTAAGTCCGGCGCCAGCGGCTTTGCCCCGCGCTTCTCGACGGCAGCCTCATCGGTGCAGGCGGCATAGTAGTCGCCAATTTTCTGGGTCACGGCATCGCGATTGGTCGCCGTCGAAGCCTGCTCCAGAATCGACCGCAGATAGGCAAGATTGTCTTCGTAAAGTTTGCGATAGACGTCCCATGAGGTCTGATCGGGCGGAATGGGATTCTTCTTCATCCAGCCGCCGCAGGAGTAAGCGTAGAAATCGACACACGGGTCAACCGAACGGTCCATCGCGGTGACATCCAGGCTGGGCGTGTAAGCCAGCATGGGCTCAACGTACATCCGGGTGGTTGGGGGAGACGCCGGAGCGGCGCCCGGTTGTTGAGCGAAGCTAACTGCTGCGGTTATGAGAACGGATAACAGGAGAAGCACTTTGATTCGCACGTAGTCCTCCGAGGAACCGATGAGAATAGCAGAGGAACGTGGAATCCGTGCAGCCCGGAAGTGCCAATTTACGCGAGCCGCTACGAAGAAAAGGCCAAAGGCGGAATCGCTTCGGCCGAAGCGGGAAATCCAGCCAAAAAACACTTGCATTTAGTGACGAATCAGTTACTCTGCTATGCTATACGCACTTTGCGGTCGCCCATGGTTCGCCGTATTGCCGGATGAGTACTATCATCACCAGGCTGCGCTTAGCTTGGCGGTCGATCCCCCGGAGTGACGTCCGAAAACCAGCTTCAGATTCCACAAGGAGATCCATGAAAGGGCTCAAACCTTTTCCGCTGATTGGGTTGGGAATTATAGCCTGCGCAATCATGAGCGGCTGCGCCGGCCATGCCCCGCAGAGCGGTCCGGGGGCGCTGAATATCAGCAACTTCAGTTTGCAAAATGGCGTTGTCAACGTGCAGTATCGGCAGGTTTTGTTGGCCTCGGGAGGCGTGCAACCTTACACCTGGACGCTCACCACAGGCACCTTGCCGCCGGGGTTAAGCCTGGCCAGTAACGGCGTCATCAGCGGAATGCCCAGCGTGGTAAGCGGAGTCACCTACCCCAACACCTACAATTTCACGGTGAAGGTGACGGATTCGCAAACTCCGACAGCGGCTGTCAATACCTTCATCACGGCAATCACGGTCAATCCCGCTTTAAGTTTGACACCGGCAACCTTGATGCCGGGAACGGTAAATACGGGTTACAGCGCCACCGTTGCCGCCACCGGCGGCCTCACGCCCTACAGCTACACTCTCGCCTCCGGTAGTCTGCCCGATGGGCTGACTCTTACCACCACCACCCCGCAGAACGGCCCTGCGATCGGAACCATCAGCGGGACCCCAACCACCGCCGGAACCTTCATCTTCACGATCGAGGCGACCGATGCGGTCTCTGAGACGGCCACGGCCGCATTCAGCATCACGATCGTCGGAAAGTTGGAGGGTAACTACGTCATCTACCTGAATGGCTTCCAGAATGGACAGCCGTTCTACATGGCTGGGAGTTTCGTGGCCGACGGAAACGGCAGAATCACGAGCGGCTTGTTTGACCAGACCGGCCCCACGGGGGTGATCACCTCGGCTCTCCTCTTCGCCGGCGTGTACAACATTCCCAAAAACAGCAACTTCGGCACCATGACCCTGAATACGCAACTGGGAGTGTATGACTTCGACATATTGATTTCCACCGCCGGCGACAGCCGGGTCATCCTTGCCGATAACAATCTGTACGGCTCGGGACTGATCAAGCAGCAGACGATCAGTGCGTTACCCAGCAACGGCGGCAACTTCGCCTTCGGCCTGTCTGGTGTTGACGCCGGCGGCAATCGCTACGCCAACGCAGGCGCATTGGCTATCAACAGTGCGCTGGCGGTAACCGGCGGCGAGGAAGATTCCAACGACAACGGCACTGTCTCCTCGCAGGTGTCGATTATCGGAGGCAGTCTCGCAACCCCGATCGATCCTAATACGGGTCGTGGAACCGCCACTCTGACCACCGCTGCAGGAACCACCAACTACGCCTTCTACGTCGTCTCATCAAGCGAGTTGGAAGGAGTGGAAACCGACAACGCTCCCCGCGGTCAAATCTCCATCTTGCAGCAAGGTGCGGCTGGAATTACCGGGGGAGGCGGATCGTTTACCAATGGCAATCTCAATGGGCAGGCGATCATGCAGTTGAACGCGCTGACCGGCGGGTCGCCCGATGTCTCCCTCGGCGTCGCAACCTTCGACGGAGCAGGTAACATTGCCCGCACCGACGGACTGTATGGCTTCTTCACCGATGAGAACAGCGGTGGCACGCTCACTCAGAACGGCTTCAACGGAACCTACAACGTTGATCCTAGTTGCGGAGCGACCTTAACCACCGCCTGCGGCCGCGTCACCGTGATGGGTATCGGGACCAACCAGCCCGTCTGGTATCTGGTTAGCAAGAACCAAGGCTTTGTCGTAGGTAGCGATCCCTCGGTGACTGCAGGAACGTTTGTTCAGCAAACTGTTCCGGCGACTGGCTTCAGCATCGGGACCATTCTGGGATCGTATTTAGCGGCGACGAGTCAGCCTGTGACCTCAGATGTCACCAACGAAATCGACGTGGCGGTCACCCCGCCTCCCGGCGGCATTTGGAGGATGACATACAACAGCAGCGGGCCAGCGGGCCTGGTGACGGACCAGGTTTTCATGGAACCGTACATCTTGGGCAACATCGGTAATTTGCTCTATGGTCAGGCTCTTGGCAGATTCATCGTGCAGCCCACGCCTCCGCAAGTATTCGTCCTGTATGTCCTCGGGTCGGGAGCCTCGGGAGTGACGGGAAGCAAGTCGGGCATAGTCGGTCTTAGCCTCGGAACTTTGGCCGGAACGCCGGAACCGAATCCCAAAATCACGGTATTTGGACACTGACCTCAGGGCACCTTGGGAAGCCGGCATCCGCAGGGTGCCGGCTTCCCAGCTTGATTGGGGGCCGCCTGAAAGTTCGGCGGGAAGGGTTAGATCAAGGTATACTCTCGACATAACAGGCTTCGGGTGGCGGTCTCCTCTTTGACACATTCGCTGGGGCTTTGAGGTAGGCGGGAAATGGCTGGGGAGCAAGAGGGAGCAGCGCGCAAAGCGCCGGAGGGCATTGCTGTATCCAGTGGAGATAGTTCTGCCCCAACGCCCCGTCCTGCCCTGAATTCCGAAAGGGATGTCTTCCCAGGTGTTGATCCTGCAGATATTACCTACGCGGGTACGGCGCCGCTCCCTCGCGTCGACAAGCTCGCCTCTTCCGGAGAGCCCAAGAGCGACCCCTCGGATGCCGCAACGATCGTAACTCCCGCAAGCCCAAGTTCCGGTTCGCCCCCTCATCCCATCTTCTCGCACATCGGCGCCACCATCTTCCATGAGGGAGACGTCATCGGCGGGCGCTACGAAATCCGCAAGATGCTGGGCATGGGCGGCATGGGTGCCGTCTACAAAGCCCGGGACATGGAAGTCGAGCGCGTGGTGGGACTGAAGGTGATTCGTCCCGACCTCGCCGGCAATCCCGCTATCCTGGCGCGCTTCAAGCAAGAACTGGTGCTGGCGCGGCAGGTCACGCACAAGAACATCATCCGCATTTACGACCTCAACGAAGCCGACGGCGTGAAGTTCATCACCATGGAATTCATCGAGGGTGAGGACTTGCGTTCGATCCTGACGCGGCAGGGGAAGCTTTCCCCGGAAGAGGCCGTCGGCATCATGGTGCAAGTGTGTACCGGGCTGCAGGCGGCGCATGCGGAAGGCGTCATTCATCGCGACTTAAAGCCCAGCAACATCATGCTGGATGCCTCGGGGCGCGTGGTCATCATGGATTTCGGTCTGGCCCGAACGATTCAGGGCGACGGCATGACGCAGACCGGCATGATGATCGGGACCATGGAGTACATGTCGCCCGAGCAGGCCATGGGCAAGGAACTGGACGCGCGCTCGGACCTGTTTGCGCTGGGGCTGATCTTCTACGAGCTGCTGAGCGGTTTCATACCGTTTCGCGCCGAGAGCGCTATCGCCAGCCTGGTGAAGCGAACCCAGGAGCGTGCTGTCCCTCTGAGCGATGTGGACGCCGCCGTTCCTCCCGCGCTGAGCGAAATTGTGAGCAAATGCCTGGAGCGCGAGCCCGATACGCGGTTCGCCTCGGTGCAGGAATTGATCGACGAGCTGGAGGTATGGCAGGGGAAGAAGTCGCGCAGCGGACAATCGGTGATGAGCCGCACGGCGGTCAGGCCGGCGGTTGCGGCTCGCAAGCCGTTTACGAAATGGATTGCCGTGGGCGTCGCCGCGGTCTTGCTGGTCGTCGGCATTGGCGTAGGCATTCGTCAGCGCATGCGCGCGGCCGGCGACGAAGCGGCCGCGGTGCAGGGGCCCGTCACCTCGCTCGCAATCGTCCCCTTTTATAACGCTTCGGGAGATTCCAGCTTGAACTGGATAGGCTCGACGATCGCCGAGACGTTGAACTCCAGTATCGGCCAGTCGCGGCACCTGCGCATGGTTTCCCCTGACCGCCTGCAACAGGTGCTGATTGACTTGCGCCTCTCACCGCAGTCGCAGCTCGATCTGCAAACCATAAAGCACATTGCTGAATACACGCACGCCGACACCGTTGTGTTTGGGCAGTACGAGAAAACCGGAGAGCAGATACGGATCAACGCGACCGTCGCCGATCTTACCAACGATCGCAACACGCCCATTAACGTGGTTGTGTCCAGCGACAAGGACCTGATTGCCTCGCTGGATAACCTGGCCGGGAACGTGCGCACGACGCTGGTCTCGGCGCAAGATTCGCTGAAGGACTTGTCGGCCCATTCCCAGCGTCTGACGACGCAGTCGGTTTCGGCATTGCGGGCCTACGATGAGGGGCTGGTGCTGAGACGAGCCGGCAACAATACCCAGGCGGTGACGAAGTTTGATGAGGCCACGCGCGAAGACCCCAATTTTGCGATGGCCTTCTCGCAGCTGGCCAAGACCTATGCGGCATTGGGCTATGACGACAAGGCGTACAGCGCCTCGCGGCAAGCCATGACGTTGAGCGACAACAACAATCTTTCGCCGCGCGACCGTTTCATCGTCCAGGCCACTCACGCCAGCATCATGCATGATACGGCGAAGGCGATTGCCGCCTATCAGGAGGTGGCCAAGCTCAGCCCCGACGATACCGAGGTGCAGTTCGACATCGCCAAGCTGTACGAAAGCGCCAACAACTACGAGGAGGCGAAAAAATACCTGTCTAAGGTGCTGGCCTCCGATCCCAACGACATGGAGGCTCTGCTTGCCAGTGCGCGCGTGGCCATGAATTCCGGCGACCCGCGCTCCGCTCTCGATCCGTTGGACAAGGCACGAAAGCTGGCGATCCTCGTGGACAACGAATCGGAGAAGGGCAACGTGTATCAGGCACAAGGTGGCGCTTATCTCGACCTCAATAGCCTTCCCGATGCGCTGAGCAGCTTTCAGCGCGCCCTGGAGATCAGGCGGTCCATCGGGGACCAACGCGGCATCGCCACCACGCTCGGTCAGATCGCTCGCGTCCAGGACCAGATGGGCAAACCCAAGGAGGCCCTCGCCAGCTATCAGGAAGCGGTGGACATAGACCGCAAGATCGGCGACAAGAGCGGTCTCACCAAGAACCTGCTGAACCTCGGTTCGCTCTACCTGGACCACGGAAAGTACGAAGAGGGCTTTAGGTACTCCAATGAAGCCTTGCAGCTTGCCATCGAGACCCGCGATGAGGTCGACCAGGCAAACCTGCTGGAGAGCCTTGGGAAGGCTCACTTCTCCAAGAGCGAGTACCAGGAGGCACTCACTTACTTCCAGCAGGAGTACGACATTGCCAGCCGCCTGCAGCTGCAGGACGTGGTCGGCTCCTCGTTACATAATCTCGGCTTTACAAACTTCTCGCTCGGACAATATGACAAGGCGGAGTCGCAGTATATGAAGGCGCTGGAAACCTATCATGCGACCTCCAATAAGAGCAGAATCGCTACCACTTCCAGCGACATGGGGGCCCTGTTCGCTCTACAGGGACGATACGACTCGGCTTTGAAGGCCCAGCAGGATGCTGTCAATAGCTATAGGCAACTCAACGATCGCACGTATCTGATGGTGTGGGCGCTGGCAGGTTATGGCGATACGCTCTCCGCCGTGGGTCGCGAGGCAGAGGGCCAAAGGTACATCGAAGAGGCCCTGAAGCTCGCGCCCGAGGCCAACGCCACCGACGCCACCGTGGCGGCCTTGAACTACCTTGGCAACAGCTACTTCTACAGCGGCGCCTATAACGATGCGAAAACGCAATATGCCAAGGCGCTGCAGACAGCTACCAAAGAAAAGCTCAGCAATGCGATCCTGCAAACCAAGCTGAACCTTGCCCGGCTGGATGTAACGCAAGGACGGTCGAAAGAAGCGGTGTCCACTCTGAAGAAGCTGAAGCAGGACGCCGATACCATGGGTCTGAAGGCCGAAGCGGCACAGGCCTCCGTCTATCTTGGCGAAGCCTTGCTGGAGTCCGGCCACCCGGACGCAGCTCGCGATGAACTGGATAATGCCATCGCGCGGGCGGAGAAGCTTGGCATGCTGGTACAACAAGCGCGAGCCCAGTACTTCCTTGGCAAGGCGCTTGCCGGCAGCGGCAATGGCACTGAAGCGGTTCCGCACTATCGCGAGGCAGTGAAGATTCTGCAGGCGATCAGCAAGGAAGAGGGCGCAGCGCAGGTGCTGGAACGTTCCGACCTGAAGGACCTGTATCGCGATGCGCTGAAGTCCTACCAGGGCACGGGATGAGACATCGCGCCTTCGGCCACGTGCGCCAACCGCGAAGTTGATTGAGCATCGAGCCAGCCAAATCCCAGAGCAATAACAAACCCCGGATGACTTCACCCCGGGGTTCGTTTCTTCTACGCTTGCCTTGTCCGTTTTGCTCTTACGGATTCGGGCAGAAGCCGGAAGCGGGCGTTGTCGCCTTTGCCATCTTGTGAATCGCGGCTTTTAACCGGCCGCCTGCCTGATCGCAGGCTGGACCTTGCCCATCGCCACTGAAGGTGGCAACGAGATCGGAGAAGCCTCTTCCTTTGCCGGAGGTGACGGGATCCATCGGGTTATTCATGAAGCTTGTGAAGATGCTGCACCAGTTATTCGAGCCGATCGGATCGGCTTCCAGATAATCGGCAGTTGGCTGGGAAACGGGATCCGAAGTGTAGTACTTGGTGCAGATGGAGATGTCGAACGTCCCGTCCGAGGGACAGGGAACCTGAGTGCCATCGGGAGCGTTACAGGTGACGCTGTACACGACACAGTTCCCGCCCGTCTCCAGGAACGGGATACAGGTTTCGTCGGCAAACTGCGTGCCTTGCAGACGCTGCATGTAGAAGGTCTGCTGGTTCACCGGGGTCGCCAGAATGGTCATCGTAAGGTTACCGCCGTTCATAAAACCCGGGGGATAGGTGACCGCCTGCTGGTGTCCGCCGAACACGAAGTCGTTTTCAATGCCGCCGTTGGGAATCATTTGCGTGATCTGTACCGGCTGCTGGTTGGTAAACTCCCAGGCGAAGACATCGATCGTGGTCCCAGTTCCTGAGGAAGAGCCACGGGAGTGATGCTCCGAGGCGGGCTGGGAACCTGTGAAGCCCGCAAAGAAGGTGCCTTGAGGATTTCCTAACGCAAGGCCTAGCGGATTGGTCGCAGAGTAGACGATGGTGTAAGGAACGCTGATTACGGTCGGGGCGCCTTGGATCGGAGTGTGCGTCCCCGGATAGAAGGTGGGATCCAACCAGACCTGTAACAGGCCTTGTTGCTGATTCGTCGCTGGCGGCGCGTACCCAATGACCACCTGATGCACCGCGCCGTCCGCGCAACTTGAGCCATTGCAGCTGCCGTTTAGCGCCGGGATACTTGCGTTGATAGCATCCTGGCTCAGCAGGCAGCTGGTGACATTGTGGTTGTTGCCAATCGTATACGAGCCGGAATCGTGCACCGGGGAATTGAACAGACTGGGATTACCTCCGCATGTCTGGACGGCGATGTGGTTGGAATTGGGGTCCCAGGTATCCTGATAGATGTCGAATTCGACGGCCAGACTGTTATTGATTCCGCTGTAACCCAGACCACCGCTCTCCGAACCCACCGCAGTGACCCCTCTCCCGCTGGCGCCTTGAGTGCCATCGGTCGCGGTGGCGTTCTGGATGACGAACGCAAACCCGTCTCCCGGGTTGCAGCAGACATTGTTGTGGATTTGAAACTGAAACCAGGTGGTAAAGCCCTGGGTCAGCGGCTGCTGCACGGTAAAAAACGCTGACGACTGCTCTTCCTGGCTCGCGCTATCCGTGAGCCGGAGAACTGTCTGCGACTGCCACTTGGCCAGACCGGAGCTTCCATTCAGCCGCATGTGGGCAGCACTGGGAGAGGAAGAGTTGCTGAAGTCAGGAAAATACCTGATCTGCTGGGCGATCGCTGACGCCGCCAGTAGCAACAGAACAGAGACGAGGGGGAAAAAGCAACGCCGGATTTCGAATCGCATGTTTCGCTTCTTTCCACGCCAGAGTACGGATGCACCCAGGGGATTATGCCTGCGTACGAAGGGCGCTGTTCGATGGATAACCTGTGCAATGGGCTTCACAGCCCATTACACAGGTCGTTGGCCGCAATTTTGCGGTGGTTAGACCGCGATGTCAAGGAAATCCCTATCACGCCATGTTTTCAGAACCGGAGTTGGAAAGGCTATTAAACCAAGGTGGGGTCGAGCGCCGCACACTTTCGAGGAAAGCGGAATGAATTTTCCTCCATAACTCGCGTTGATTCAGCATCGTTGGAGATGCTGGCCGGAAAGTGACTGCTTCCTCGTAGCTACACAATTACCGAAAAATGGCGGAAGATGTGGGACTTCATGTATAATGATTTTGCGTACGAACGGCGCGTCTAGCAGCCATCCTCCCGTTGTGTTGAGCGATTCCTGCCTGTAACCTTCCGATTCACTAACGCAAGATCAATCTCAAGGATGTTGAAAAACAAATGGAACAAGGAACAGTAAAGTGGTTTAACGATGCCAAAGGTTTTGGCTTCATTTCACGTCAGAACGGCGAAGATGTCTTCGTCCATTTCTCCGCCATCCAGTCGAACGGTTTCCGTTCGTTGCAGGAGGGCCAGGCAGTCAGCTTCGACGTGAAGCGTGGCGCAAAGGGCTGGCAGGCTGAAAACGTTCAGATTCTGTAAGCACCAGTGGTCAGCGAGGGTGGCGGATGCCGCCCTCTGCTTTTTATGCAGTCGGAGTTTCGTCGAGTCTTTAAGTCGTATCACCCCAATCATGCCGCCTGCTTCTAACCGATGATTGCCCCGGCAAGCGGCTTCATCCGAAAGTGAGGAGCTAATGAAGAATATCTACGTGGGGAACCTAAGCTTCGATGCGACTGAAGATCAGGTCCGCGGCTTGTTTGAACCGTACGGCGCAGTCGATAGGGTCAGCATCATTACCGACCGCGATACCGGTCAGCCGCGAGGCTTTGCCTTCGTTGAAATGACCGATGACGATGCTGCCGGCAAGGCGATGGAAGCTCTCAATGGCACCGCCCTGGGGGGCCGGAATATCACGGTGAACGAAGCCCGGCCCAAGGCCGACCGGCCGCGTCGTGACGGCGGCGGCGGCGGTGGTGGCCGCGGTGGATACGGCGGTGGTCGTGGCCGCTCGGGT
>JBARGS010000422.1:0-21793 GCA_049798495.1 Candidatus Korobacteraceae bacterium
GAATGCCAAGAAGTCATTTAATAAGAAATGATTCCGCTGCTGCGTCTAGCTCAACAATTGCATGAGACTCGTTACCTTCCTCGACAAGTCTTCTCGCCAGCGCATTGGCGCGCTGGCCCCTGATGGCGGCATTGTCGATCTGAATGCCGCTCACAACCTGCGTCGGCGCGAAATGGGAGCGGCCGATCCGCAGGCCGACACTCTTGTTCCATCGGACATGCGACTTCTTTTCGAAGGCGGCGATCGCGGCCTCGATGCGGCGCGTGCCGCGCTCGATTACGCTGTCTCGCAGAAGCCGGAAAAAGGCGTCGATGGCGAACCGATTTTCTTCCGGCGCGAAAAGGTTCGCATCAAGGCGCCAATCATGCCTAAGAAGTTCTTTCACACGGCCGGCAACTTTCGCGAGCACCATCACGAGGCAGAGAAGGCTGGCTTCTCGCATCCGGTGCTGCCGTGGATTGTGTTTTTCCAGAATGTTGATGCCATCATCGGGCCGGACGAGCCGGTGATCTTTCCGCCTCACTTGACGCAGGAACTCGACTACGAACTGGAGTTGGCGATCGTGGTCAAGAAAGCCGGCAAGCACTTTACGGCGAAAGAAGCGTCGGACTACGTTGGCGGCTTTGTCATCTTCAACGACATCACGGCGCGCGACATTCAGCGCAACGAGATGAAGTCGGGCGTCTTCAGCTTCTGTAAGGGCATCGATTCATTCTGTCCGCTGGGGCCGCACATTGTGACCGCCGACGAGATCAAGGATCCGCACAACCTGGCCATGGAGCTTCGCGTCAACGGCGAGTCCCGCCAGCGTTCGCACAGCAGCAAGATGTCGGTAACGATTCCCGAGATACTGGCGCACTATTCGCCAATGGGCTACAGCGCGGGCGATGTGGTGTCGACCGGAACCGTGTCGGGAGTGGCGGCCTTCAGCGCCGATCCCAAGGCGTGGTTCCTCAAGCCGGGTGACGTGATGGAGTGCGAGATTGAACAGATCGGCGTGCTGCGCAATCCGGTGATTTCGTGGGAAGAGGCGTATGGGGAGGAAGCGGCCGGTGGAGATAGGAAATGAGGGTTGGTCGCTGGCTGAAGAGTTTACCGACACGCGGAAAAGCAGATCCCTCGGCGGCTGAAGCCGCCTCGCGATGACAAAATAAAGGGCTTATACGGCGCAGCTAAAGCTGCGCCCCTTCAAGACACTGTTGGAGTGCGGGAATGACCGATTTTGCAGGCAAAGTTTGGACCAGCGAACTGAATTCGCGGCCCGATATCCGGCCGGACTTCGATCGCTCACGTACGATCCGCTTCTACGACACGACCTTGCGCGATGGGGAGCAGACAGTCGGGGTCATCTTCAGCCCGCAGCAGAAGCTGGAAATCGCGCGCAAGCTTGACGAACTCGGCGTGGGACGGATCGAGGCGGGATTTCCCAAGGTCTCCGCCGAAGACGGCGAAGCGATTTCGCTCATCCTGCAAGCGGGGCTCAAGCATGCGGAGATTTGGGGATTCGCGCGGGCGACTCGCGGCGATGTCGAGGAACTGGTTCGCCTCGGGTTGCGGTCGTCTGTAATCGAGGTGCCCATCAGCGAGATCAAGCTGAAGGCCTACGGGATCACGCGCGACGAAGCAGTGAAGCGCGCGACCGAAGCCATTCGCTATGCCGCGCAGAGTGGAATTCGCGTGGCGTTTTTCGGCGTGGATGGAACGCGCGCCGATCTTGATTTCTTCAAGCGCATTTATTTCGCTGCTATTGAAGCGGGCGCGCAGGAAGTCGTGCTGGTCGATACCATCGGCGTATGCACGCCGGAAGCTGCCGAATTCCTGGTGAGTTGGACGAGAGATTGGATCGGCAAAGGCACCCCCATCCACTGGCACGGCCACAATGATTTTGGCCTGGGAACGGCAGTGGCGATTGCTGCGGTCCGCGGCGGGGCCAACTGGATTCATGGAACCATCAACGGCATGGGCGAGCGCGCCGGCAACGCCGACATCGCCGAAGTCGCACTGGCGCTGCGGTGCCTCTACGATGTGCGGGTGGAAATGAATCTGGAGCGAATTCGCGAAGTGTCGGAGGTGGTGCGCCGAGCAGGGAAATACGAGTTGGAGGGCTGGAAGCCGCTCATCGGCGACAATCTCTTCCTGCGCGAGAGCGGCGCTGTCGCCAGCCAGTTTCACATCCCCGAAGCCATCGAGCCCTACGCCGCCGAACTGGTGGGAGCGACGCGCGGCATCGTTCTGGGCAAGAAGAGCGGCCTGGACAGCATTCGTCTCAAAGCGGAAGAGCTGGGACTGGATACTCCCGAGTCGCAGCGGGCGGTGCTGCTGGCACTGGTAAAGCAGAAGGCGATTGCCAATGGCGGACTGGTGAGCGATGCAGAGTTTCGGGCTATCGTCCGCGCCGCGAACGGCTGATGCAAAAGGCGGATCATGCAAGCCGACTTGGTTTGCGGGCCTCGCGGGCTGAAGCCCGCGAGGCATAACAAAATACCCCGTTCTCGGCACGACTGAAGTCGTGCCCTGACACAATGCGTCAGCACACCGAGTGTTTCGATAACCCAGGAACGCCGGGTTTACCGCTCTACCACACCAGAACGTGCGTGGCCTTGTCGCCGGCGAAGGTCATTTCCGTCAGCACCCGCTCATTTTTGGCATTGGTGGTGGTCACCTGCTCGGTACGCTGCGCCTTGGCGTTCAGGGGCACCAGGTTGCAGTTCGCTTTGGCTTCGGCTTTCTGTCCGCCAATCTGCTTGAAGGTCATGACGTGCGTCTTGCCGTTCATTTCGTGGGTGACGTTGTAATCGCCTGCAGGTAGAAGTGTGCCGCCTACAATCGTCGGCGAGGTGAAGCTGATGGTCTGGCGGTCAGCTACGCCCATCGGGTTATCTTTCGCCAGCATCGCCGTGCAGGCCAACACCACGACCACCGCCACAAGGACGGCGATCATCCGTTTCTGAGAATGCATAATTCCTCCATGAATCCCGCGCTCCGCGGGCTACGAGCTCAAGATGAGTGTAGGCCTGCGGGAAGGGATTTGCCGTGAGGCCTATCACAGTCAGTGGTGAAGCTAGTTCCTGGAGCATCCGCGCTCCGCGCGCATCCAATAGCAGTCGCCACCGGCCGGTCCTAATTGGGATTTGTCACGTCGCCTCAGCGTGATCCATGGGGGTCACCTGATAAACTTATCGGAGCGTTCTTCTACGAACCATGAGGTACAAGTTGAAGCTTTGTCTGCAAATCGCACTGGCTTTATGTTGTTCGTTCGCGGCCAGCCCATTGATTGCGCAGCAGTTAGAGGCAACACCAGCACGGCCGGAATCGGTTGTTGACGGGCCCAATGCCCGTCTCGCGGACGATACGCCGGCCGAGTCTCAACAGGGCGCGACTGCCCAGCCGGGACAAACCGCAACAACTCCAACTCCCTCCCGTGGGACAGGCGAGCCACAAACCAATCGGCAATCATCGGGGAGCCTCAGCGGAACGATCGTCGATCAGGCCGGAGCCGTCGTGGTTGGCGCGAAGGTGCGAGTCACTCTTAAAGATCAAGCCGAGAAACAGGATGTGTTGTCGGGCGACAACGGCCAGTTTTCCTTTTCCAGTCTCGCGCCAGGCCCTTTTCAGGTGACGGTTAGCGCGCCGGGTTTTGACACCAAATTGGTTTCCGGAATCGTAAACCCGGGTCAGGCTTTTATTGTTCCCGCGATCGTACTTAGCGTTGCTGCCAACACGACGAATGTGACCGTCGGACTCTCGGAAGCCGAAGTTGCTCAGGAAGAGGTGAAGGAGCAGGAGAAGCAGCGCGTACTTGGCATCTTCCCAAACTTTTACACCACGTATGTACCTGATCCCGCGCCTTTGGGCCCGAAGCAGAAGTTCTCGCTGGCCTGGAAATCGGTTACCGACCCCATCAGCATTGTCGGCGTCGGGTTCTTGGCCGGTATTTATCAAGCGAGCGATCAGTTAGGCGGGTACGGGCAGGGTGCGGCAGGCTACGGCAGGCGTTTCGGCGCCCTTTACGGCGACGTCTTTTTTGGCACGTTTATCGATAGTGCGATTCTGCCATCTCTGCTGAAACAAGATCCACGCTATTTCTACAAGGGGACGGGCACGACCAAGTCGCGGATTCTATATGCGCTGCGCAACGCCGTGATCTGCAAGGGCGACAACAAGCAGTGGCAGCTGAATTACTCCACTATCATCGGCAGCTTTGCCACGGCAGGGCTCTCCTATACTTACTATCCGGCCAGCGATCGCAGCGGGACTCTGTTGGTGGAGACTGCGTTGATCAGAATTGCCGAAGGCAGCGTTGCCGGACTCTTCCAGGAATTTGTGATTCCGCACTTAACGCCGCGTTTGAAGAGTCATCCTGCGCCGCAGCCTTAAGAGCGCAGCGGCGCCGGGGCTGACTCGGTTCACTTCGCCGAGACCGGCTCCTCGAGAACGGGCACCGGTTCCGATGCTTCCGGTTCTTGTTCCGGCGCTACTTCCGCGGCCACCGGCTCCTCAGCCGGTGCCGGCTCAGGCTCTGCGACTTCGGCAACATCAGCTTCCGGCTGTATGGCTTCTTCCGGCGAAAGTTCACGCAACAGCACTACCGAGCGGCCTGCTACTTCCAAATTTTCATCCATAGGCCTTTCGTCGAAAGGATCGTCCAGGTCATAGGTATTCATCAACAACTTCCAGCCGCGGCTTTGCGGAGATTGCGGCAGGGTATAGGTGACGTTTTCGCCATAGGAGTTCAGCAGAATGAGGAAACAGTCATCCACGATGGGTTCGCCCATCTCGTCGATCTCGCCCAAGGTGGTGCCGTTAAACATTACGGCGAGGCTGCGCATCCACCCGGTGTTCCACTGCTCCTGCGTCATTTCCTGGCCATCGGTCCGGTACCAGGCGATGTTTCTTGAGGTGGAGTGATAGACTTCGCGATCCTGGAAAAACTTGCGACGCCGCAGATTGGGATGCACTTTGCGAAGGGTGATCAGCCGGCGCGTGAAGTCCAGCAGCTTCATACGTCGCTCGTCAAGTTTCCAATCGTACCAACTGATCCCGTTGTCCTGACAGTAGGCGTTGTTGTTGCCTCGCTGCGTGCGGCCGATCTCGTCGCCTCCACAGAGCATGGGAACACCTTGGGAGAGAAAGAGCGTGGCCAGCAAGTTGCGTTTCTGGCGCTCGCGCGCGGCGAGGATGCTGGGATCATCCGTCGGACCTTCGACGCCCATGTTCCAGGAGTGGTTGTCGTTGGCGCCGTCCTGGTTGTTCTCGCCGTTGGCTTCGTTGTGTTTGTCGTTGTAGCTGACCAGATCTTCCAGCGTGAAGCCATCGTGCGCGGTCACGAAGTTGATGCTGGCGTATGGGCGGCGTCCATCGTGCTGATAGAGATCGCTGCTGCCGGTCAGCCGATAGCCGAGATCGGAGAGCTGGCCCTCATCGCCTTTCCAATAGCGCCGCACGGTGTCACGATACTTGCCATTCCATTCCGCCCATAGAACAGGGAAGTTGCCGACCTGGTAGCCGCCGCTGCCCACGTCCCAAGGTTCGGCGATCAGCTTTACCTGGGAGATGACCGGATCCTGGTGAATGATGTCGAAGAAGGCCGCCAGACGGTCCACGTCGTGCAATTCGCGCGCCAGGGCAGCCGCCAGATCGAAGCGGAAGCCGTCCACGTGCATCTCCAGCACCCAGTAGCGCAGGCTGTCCATGATCAGCTTCAGCACCTGCGGATGGCGGACGTTCAGGCTGTTACCGGTTCCGGTGTAATCCATGTAGTAACGCGGATTGTCGGGCACAAGCTTGTAATAGGTTGGATTGTCGATGCCGCGGAAGCTGAGCATGGGGCCGAACTGATTGCCCTCGGCGGTGTGGTTATACACCACGTCGAGGATGACCTCGATGCCCTCGCGATGTAGTGCCTTTACCATCGCTTTGAACTCCGCCACCTGGGTGCCGGAGTCTCCGGACCAGGAGTAATTTGACTCGGGGCTGAAATAGTTCAGGGTGTTATAGCCCCAGTAGTTGCTGAGCCCACGATCCACCAGCACCTTGTCGTGTACGAACTGGTGGACGGGCATCAGCTCAACGGCGCTGATGCCAAGCTGCTTGAGGTACTTCAACGCCCGTGGAGTCGCCAGTCCCGCGTAGGTGCCGCGCAGATCCCGCGGAATGTGCTCATTCAGCATGCTGAAGCCGCGGACGTGCATCTCGTAGATGACGGAATCGCTAAGCGGTGTGCGCGGCGGCCGGTCGTGCTCCCAGTCGAAGAATGGGTTCACGACGACGCTCTTGGGCATGCCGGAAGCGCTGTCGCGGCGATCGATGTTCAAGTCGGCGTTCTCGCCGCCAAAGCGGTACGGATAGATGGGCTTCTGCCAATCGACCCGGCCGGTGATCGCTTTGGCGTAAGGATCGATCAGCAGCTTGGACGGATTGAAGCGCAAACCGCGTGATGGTTCCCAGGGCCCGTGGACACGGTAGCCATAAAGCTGCCCCGGCTGCAGACCGGGAAGATAGGCGTGCCATATAAATGCGGTTTGTTCGGTAAAGGGTACGCGCCGCGTCTCGCGCCGGGTACGGTTATCGTAAAGGCACAGCTCGACCTTGGTTGCGTTTTCCGAGTAGAGAGCGAAGTTCACTCCGGTGCCATCCCAGGTGGCGCCCAGAGGGTAGGGTTTACCCGGCAGACAGGGACGTTCCATCCATCCTCCGAATTCCGACTAGGTTGGATGCAAATTACGATGACGGCTATGGTAGCAAAAACGCAATGAGGGGCGGCGCAGGCGCCTGGTTCCACTGCGTGAGCTATACCTTTCGGCCAGTGACTGCATCCTACTTGTCGCATATGCGGCCGCCAGGGCTGGGAAAGTGCGCTAACCCGGACTGCAAAGCTGAGTTCAAGCGACTCGGCACCGGCAAAATCTATACCCTGCCGGTGAGGCGTCCCCTGGCGTGGGGCCTCCCCGCAAACGTCAAGCAAAAGGTCATTTGGCTGTGCTCTAAGTGCGCCATGACCAAGGAAGTGCAGTTTGACCAGGAACATTATCAGGTGCTGGTGGTAGGGCGGCATCGGGCACAGGGGTTGACGGCGTGAAGCCGCGCGCTTTACATTTTGCTATAATGTAAAGCGATGGCTGATGTAACTCTTTCTTCAAAAAACCAAATCGTAATTCCGCGGGAGGCTCGGGAGACCCTCCGCCTGAAGCCGGGCGACAAACTGTCGGTGGTGGTGTGCGGCGGGCGGATGATTATTGTTGAGAAGCCGAAGTCGTACCATGAAGCCGTGCGAGGTCTGGCTCGCGGACCCTATCCAAAGGATTACCTAAAGAAGGAACGCGGGGATTGGCGTTAGATCGGTTGGTAAGCTTTCTGCGGCGCCACCGCCGGGTCGCCCTCGATACCAGCGTCTTCATCTACCAATTAGAGGCGAATGCCCGATATGTTTCTTTGAGCGACCATATATTCGCCTGGGTTGAGCAGGCGGGCCACGGAGCTGTGACGTCGACAATTACGATGACTGAGTTGTTGGTCCACCCCTATCATGATCCGGACAGGGAGCGCGTCGACAGCGTCTATGGCACATTTTCCCAATATCCCAATCTGAACTGGATTGCCCCTGACTTGGAAATTGCCGACCTGGCAGCGCTATTGCGAGCACGATATCGGCTCAAGACCGCTGACGCACTGCAAGCGGCGACTGCCGTTAGCGCAAATGTCCCGGCTTTGGTGACCAATGATCGGATTTTCAGGAGGGTGGAGATGTTAGAAACGCTCGTGTTGGACGAGCTACTCTGACGGCCCTTTCAGGCGCGGGCGGTAACGAATTCAGCCCGGTCGTTATACTGCTGCAACGGCCTTGAGGCGCCGGCATCGAACATCCAATGGTTTCGCGTCCCCAACCCATCAACGAACAGGACCTGCGCGATCTGGGCTTTGGCGCGGTCGTGTCGCGCGAGAGCCGTCAGCGGCTGCTCAATCGCGACGGTAGCTTCAACGTCGAGCGCAAGGGCCTCAGCTTTCTGGATTCGCTGAGCGCGTATCACGTCCTGCTCACGATGCCGTGGCGCTTATTTTTTCTGCTTGGTATAGGTTGCTATCTTCTCGCCAATGCCATTTTTGCTGCCGCTTACCTGGCATGTGGGCCCAACGCTTTACTGAGCAGCACGCCTGGAATCCAGCAGAATACGTTTTGGCGCGCCTTCTTCTTCAGCGTGGAAACAATCTCCACCATCGGTTATGGAAACATCGTGCCGGTAACCATTGCGGCCAATGTTGTCGTGACCCTGGAGGCCGTTACCGGGCTGATCGGATTTGCCATTGCCACCGGCCTGTTGTTCGCGCGATTTTCCCGGCCGACGGCGAAGGTCCTGTTCAGCAGCCACGCCGTTGTGGCGCCGTATCAGGATATCCGCGCGCTGGAATTTCGAGTGGCCAACGCCCGCTCCAACGAACTGATTGAGGTCGCGGCGAAGGTCATCGTGAGCCGGTTTGAGCAGGTGGATGGCGTGCACACCCGGCGCTACTACCAGCTTCCTCTGGAGCGCGACGGGGTCGTGTTTCTTCCCTTGACCTGGACCGTGGTCCATCCCATCAACGAGCAGAGCCCGCTGTACGGAGAAACTCCCGAATCGTTGCGGAACGCGAACGCAGAGATACTGGTGTTGCTGAAGGCGTTCGACGAAACATTTTCGACCATCGTCCAGACGCGTACCTCGTATAGCTTTGACGATGTCGTGTGGGGAGCGCGTTTTGCCAACGCCTTCATGGCCGACGCGGCCGAGCGCTTCGCCAAGAAGTCCCGCACTGATGGGAAGGTTGCGGTCGACATGCGGCTCTTCGACATAATCGAACCGGTTCCCGACCGATTAAATCGTAGTGTGTCAGTTTGAATAGGGATGCGTGCCTTTCGCGCACCGGCGCGAATCGGCCCGCCCAGATCCCTCTCTCGCAAAAGAAGCTCGCTCGGGATGACACAAACTGCCCCACAACGATTAAATCGTTGAATATCCCCCGCCGCTCGCGCACAATGTTCCCGACTCTTCGATCGCTTCAGTGACTAGTCTTATCGGATGTTGCAGTTCAGCTTCAGCGCCGGCAATTTGCATCTGCCTGCGCCTCAACTACGAATGGAGGAATTATGGCTGAAGCAGTTCTCGACGGCATAAAGAAGGTCTCCAGCTGGTCTATCGTGCTCGGCATACTGATGATCATTGCGGGCATCATCGCCATGTTCGCGCCTTGGGAAGCGGGGCTCGTGATCACGCTGGTCGTGGGATGGTGCGCCATCTTCAACGGCTTCGCACAGATTATTTTTGGTTTTCAGACGCATGGTGGGTGGCATGTTTTGCTGGAGGTCGTCCTTGGAATCATCTACATCATCGCCGGTATCTATCTGCTGATGCATCCGGGGGCAGGGCTGCTGGCGCTGACATTACTGCTGGCTTCGTTTCTGCTGGTGTATGGCATTTTCGCTCTGGTCCTGGCTTTCCGGATGAAACCGCACCGCGGCTGGGGATGGGTGCTCTTTGACGCCATCATCACCATCCTGCTGGGCATCCTCATCTGGGCGCACTGGCCGTTTAACTCCGCCTGGGTGGTGGGAACGCTGTTTGGCATCAGTATCTTCATCTCCGGTATTACGCGGCTGATGGTGTCGCTGGCGATACGAGGCGTGGCGAAAGCGGCGGCCTAGATCAAAGCTCAGAGCCCCCGATCAATCCTTGGGTTGCGGTAATCAGCCGCTGTGGAGATTCGCAGCGGCTGAACTGTCTTGAGCGGTGTCCTGACGCACACCAATCAAACTGATTTGAATTTTCTCCGACCGTGACAGAAGTCATAGTCCCGCGTGCATTTCTCTTCTAGAGTGTGTTTGTGGCGGCAATTCCGATCCCCTGACAGAAGAGACTCTCCGGCCCGTGCGAGGCCGGCGACGCCGTCCCGAGGAGATACGCAATGTCCATCGAAGCAACACAAACTGTAGGCGATCTCGCGGTAAAAGTGCCGGGCGCCACTCAAGAGTTCGAGAAGCTGGGAATTGATTACTGTTGTGGCGGCAGCCGTACGCTGGGCGAAGCTTGCGTCGCAGCTAACGTCTCGGTTGAGCAGGCCATGTCACGTTTACAGGAAGGGTTGGCGGCCGCGCAGCCTAAGCCCGGTTGCAACTGGAAGAGTGAGCCCCTGGCCGACCTGATTGCCCACATCAGCGGCACCCACCACGTCTATGTTCGCGAAGAATGTCCACGCATCGAAAAGCTGGGCGCTAAAGTTGTGTCCGCGCATGGCTCAAACCATCCTGAACTGCTTCAGGTGCAGGCGTTGTTCGCGGGTCTGGCAGCCGAGCTGAGTGTGCACCTCATGAAGGAAGAGCAGATTCTCTTTCCTTACGTAATTCGCCTGGAAGAAGCAGCCATTGCGAGGGAACCAGCGCCTCCTGCGATGTTCGGCACGGTAGTGAATCCGGTGCGGATGATGATGCAGGAGCATGACGGCGCGGGCGATACTCTGAAAAAGCTCCGCACCATAACTCATGACTATACTCTGCCGGCCGATGCGTGCGTCAGCTACACCATGCTCTACGAAGCCGTGCAGGCCTTCGAAGCCGATCTGCACCAGCACATCCATCTGGAGAACAACATCCTGTTTCCGCGGGCGGTGGCGCTCGAATCAGGCAAGTAGGTCCGTCCATCGCCATCACAATATTTCCTACGCCAGCGAGCGGGATCGCAATGCGGTCCGGCCGCTGGCGTATGTCACAGCCCACCTGCCTGTGCAACCTTCCGCAGCCGCTTAGAATCTTTTTCGGCATGCCTCGCGGGATCACCTTGCCTTCACCGGCTGCTCAGCTCGTGCCTGCGCATCCAACGCTGGACTCGTTGCGCGCGGCGGCCCGGGATTGCCGTGCGTGCGATCTTTGGGAGCGCGAAACGCAGACCGTTTTTGGAGAAGGCAAACGTACCGCGCGGGTAGAGCAACCGGGAGACAAGGAAGATCTGGAAGGGAAGCCATTCGTCGGGCCAGCCGGAGCTTTACTGGATAAAGCTTTGGTGGAAGCTGGGATCGATCCGCTGTCGAGGCCTCTGCTCTTGCTCTGCGGCAACATCCTCGATGTCTATGTAACTCTGCAAACCGAGTGAACGAGCTAGTATGAAATCCCCACCCCCTACCGTTGAACGCGCTGAACCGCTAATGGAGAGTCTGTGAGCGAGCCGGCCAAAGCGAGATGAACGGTGTGGTCAAACCCGCATCGCGGTTAAGAGATTGGGATTGCTTCCTTAGCTGGGGTGAAAGTTATTCTTTCGAGTTCCTGAAGACCCGGAGTATATCGCCTCGATGACGAAGGTCGGCGTTAAGCATCGCCGCGTCACGGGCAGAAGGCAGCAAGGTGCCGTTTTCGAAAACTACTTTGGGGAGAACTTCATTAGCTTAACGCGCAAATCAGGTTCGAAGAGGCGTGCATTCAAGGTTTGCAGGATGGGGCCAACGTTGGCACCGCGCGAGGCGCATACGCGAATAGTACTCGCGGTGGCGGCGCAGCGGAAACAGCAGGCCCAATAAGGCGCTCTCGACACCGTCCAGGGTAAGTCGGTCACGTCGCTGCTACAGCAGGTTGAGGTATGTCGGCCAGCGTAAAGCCCATCGTCTGTGCTGGATCGAAAGTGCGTGTGGAAGACCGGTCGCTTCATGGATGGAGGTGTGAGCGATGCCGACCGCGCCAGGACACTGGCATCATCTGTGAACCAAGTCAATCACGGACCGCAGAAAACGTCGACCTGCTGATCGTATGAACAGCATGTAAAACCTGGGCCCAAGAACGGAGAACAAACTAAATAAGTTCTCTTGACTTTATGGACAGGAAAGCCGTTACTGAAATTGCTATCGCCGATCAGGTGCCAAGCCATGGGAAACTTGTTCACAGTTCTCGAATTATGCAAGCATTTCAAGTGTGCGCGAATTTCGTTGCTGCGAAATAGGAATCCATGGCAAACTAAAAGCCTACGGCTAACGGGAGTTTGGGTCACTACTCCCATTGAAACAGACGATGTCCGGTGCGGAACACAAGGAGCCTTTCGGTGAGGCCGACTATCGTAGTAGGTGTCGATTGTAACGGTAGGAGCTAACTCTGATCTTGCAGACCCTACCTGAAACCTTGTTAAATGCTGCATTTACTGCAGACCCGAGATTAAGATGCCGGGAGCCTTTGCACAGAAAGCGCTCGAGATACTGGGAGACATCGGAACCAATTTTACAAATATTTGTAAATTGGAAGACTGCATAGAGTACCTGGTTCCCTTTGTTGGAGCAGGGTTGTCTTCCGACTTGGGCTATCCCATGTGGGCTCAGTTTTTGTCTGTGACAGCGGGCGAATTTGGTTGCCTATCGGACGTGAACAGGTTCCTGGCGAAACACCAGTACGAAGAAGCGGCGGAGCTGTTAAGCAAGCTACGGGAGCAAAGTCTTGACGACGCTTTGCAACGTCAATTTGATCATAGAATACTTCGTCGGCCAATCCGCAACCGGCCAGTTTGTCATCTAGTCAGAATCGCGCGTGGCTTGGTATTCACAACCAATTTCGATCGTGTCTTGGAGACTGCCTTTGAAGACGCCGGCCGCCCATTTGACGCTGTATTTCCCGGATCGCGCATTAGGCGCGCTTCGCGTGCTATCCAGTTAAACCAACCATCGCTGCTGAAGCTACATGGAGATTATTTGGATCCTGAGAGCCGTGTTCTTACCTTGAGTGAATATGCAGCGGAGTATGGTAGTCCAGAGCCAAACTCGGTTGATCTTAGTCGTCCCTTACCCATAATCCTCGCTCAAGTGCTTGGCGCAAGACCCCTTCTTTTTTTGGGCTGCAGCCTTAAACGCGACCGGACGACGCGTGTGATCGCAGAAATCACGAAACGATCGTCGGGGGTTATGCATTTTGCCCTTCTGGCGGAGTCAGAAAACACAGCGCGGCGTTGTCATGAACTTGACACATGGAGAATCAGGCCGTTGTTCTACGCGGAACATCGCTATGAAAAGGTGGAGCAGTTCCTGGCCTGTGTGGCTGACGCCCTTCTTGCCGGCTGGAATGCAGGGGGTTCGCCGCATCTTTTCCCTCCTCCCGCTCCAGCGCATGTTGTTTTCCGCTCCGAAGAGTTCAATCGAGCAAAAAACACCCTGTTACAGCGCAATGGCTCGTCCCGGTTGAGTCGGTCCGTCGCTTTGGTTGGTCCAGGAGGTCATGGCAAGACCACTCTCGCAAAACTTCTATGTGCGGATGCCAATATTCAGCAGAGCTTCCCCCAAGGAAGGGTTTGGATAGAGTCGGGCCAAACTCCAAATATTCTTCACCATCTGCTGCAGTTGTATAAGGTAGCTACGGGCGGGGTTCTCGCTACTGTTGACGAAGTAGAGGCTGGCGTCCGTATTGCGCAAGCTCTGAGAGGTCAGTCAATACTGCTTGTCTTGGACGATATCTGGCAGCGTTCTCACCTGAGAGCTTTTCTTGACGCCACCCCCGAATGCGCCCATCTCATCACTACCTCAAATGCAGACATCCTGGATCCCGAAGTTTCGTTAATCCGAGTGGAAGAAATGTCTTCGGATCAAGCTGCTGTAGTTCTGTTGCGAGGTGTTGGGGAACCTCCAGCAGATTTCCAGCCTGCCCTCGATCTCGCTCGCTGTTTGGGCCACTGTGCCCTGCTGTTGGAACTGGCCAACGCAAAGTTGCGCATAATGCTGCGACGGCGTGGCGAAAGTATTCTGACCGCGATTGCTGCTGTCAGACGCCAATATCAGGAGCATGGGCTGGAGCAGTTTGACTCTTCCGTGTCCTCATGGCGTGATATTGCGGCCGTAAAGTCGATTACTGCGAGCTTCGAACTACTGGATGAATATGAGCAGAGGCGCTATCTAGATCTCGGAATCTTCCCTGAAAATGAGGCGATTCCCGCCATTGTGGCTGCTGAATTGTGGGGTGTAAGTTCCGACGATGCCGAGGTTGCTTTGTGTCACCTCGACGACCTGTCGCTGTTGAAGTATTTCGCTAACGACAAGGCGTTCCACGTTCATGGCGTTTTGCACGGTTGGTTGCGCCGGCGGCTGACCGAGCAGGAAACGCAAGCTCGCTTGATCGATTCCTGGGGTGACCCATATCGACTTCCCCATACCTACGCTTGGCGCTGGATTGGTTGGCATCTGAAACGAGCTGGACGAACAGATCAGTTGCAAACCCTGCTTCTCGATCCTTCATGGATTGAGATCAAGCTGAAGCAAAGTGGACTGGACTCTCTTATTGCAGAGTATCATTCCATAGAATCCAGCGAGTCACACTTTCTCGCAGAGCGGGCATTGATCCAGTCTGCCCACGTTCTCTGCATAGAACCTGACCAGCTCATCAGCCAGCTGTACGGTCGTCTGCTCGATAGCCGTCACCCTGAGCTGGTAGCATTCTGTGCACGACTGCAGAACAAGCTTGGATGCTTAGTTCCTCTCTGGCCATCGCTGAATCAAGCCACCAGTCCACTCCTGCGTACTCTACACGGCCACACTAGTTCCGTTTCCGCGCTGGTTTCGGCCGGGGACGGCCATACCCTGGTTTCCGGTTCATGGGATGGCACGATCAGGTTTTGGGACCTGGTTTCTGGTCGAGAGGTCCGCGCTCTTCGAGGGCGATCCGACGGCATTACTTGCTTGGCGCTGAGCACTAGCCATCATATCGTGGCCTCCGCATCAGGAGATCGGACGGTTAAGGTGTGGAGTCTGGACACTGGACGCGAAGTGCTTGCTCTACTAGGCCATGAAGGAATTGTTTACTCGCTCGGTATAAGTCCAGACGGTCGAACTTTAGTTTCTGGGTCCTGGGACAAAACCATTAAAAGTTGGGATTTAACCTTGGGATCCGAAGTTCGTACGTTGCGGGGGCACCAGGGACCGGTGGAGTCGTTGGCATTGAGTTCTGACGGGAAAACCCTGTACTCCGGTTCCTGGGACAACAGTGTCAAAGTTTGGCACTTAGATTCGGGAAGTGAGGTAGGAACTTTTTACGGCCATTCCTCTCAGGTGGAATCGCTCATTGTAAGCTCCGACGGCCGGACTTTGATTTCTGCCTCAGGAGACAAGACTATCAAATTGTGGAACTTACTGTCCGGCACCGAAGTGCGCACTCTAAGGGGACATACTGCTGGGGTTACATCGCTAGCATTGAGCCCGGATGAATGCACTCTGGCCTCCGCCTCCTGGGATGGAACAATTAAACTGTGGAACCTGGAAACTGGATGCACAATACGCTCTCTGCAAGGTCATCCGGGCGGCGTGTATGCCTTGGCGCTGGAAGACTCCGGGCGTACTCTGTGCTCCGGTGGTGAGGACAATAACATCAAGCTGTGGCACCTCGGTTGCTCGGAGAAGGCTGACACTTGGCATGGTCCCATAGTCGATGTGGAATCTATGGCACTCAGCGCCGATGGGGGCACGTTGGTATCTTGCTCCTTGGAGCGAAGGATTACTGTATGGGACCTTATTAGGGATCGCGCTGTGTGGGTCCTGCATGGTCATTCCGCCCATGTGGAATCCCTCGCGCTCAGCCGTGATGCTCGCATCCTGGTGTCCACCTCGTGGGACGGCTCGATCAAGGTGTGGGATTTGGTGAATGGCCGGGAATTGCACAATCTAAGTGCCAGGGGCTTCATAATGTCGGCGGTGGTCAACGCCGACGGATCTATTTTGGCCTCCAGTTCGGCAGACGGCACGATCACAGTATGGAACTTGCAAACGGCAAGTAAAGCGCTAAGTCTACGTCCACGTACCGATGCCTCTCACATAGCCAGAGGAGGAGCCCGGAGCCACTTGTCCAGAGTTCGAGACAACATCCTGGACGGCCGGAATCACTCCGCCAGTGAAGGGGTCAGCAGCTTGGGAGGCATCGCGTCCCTGGTAACGCCGCTAGCCATATCTGCTAATGGCCGCACTTTGTTCTCGGGTTATTCGGATGGCACGATCACTGCAAGAGATTTGGCTTCTCCAAAGGAAGTTGTGGCTTTCCGAGGACACACTGATGGGGTGACGAACCTGGTCTTGAGCGCTGACAGCGGGAAGCTTGTGTCCTGCTCAAAAGATGGGACCATTCGGCTGTGGGACGTGGCCTCCGCATGCGACAAGCGAGTCCTTCAACACGATAATATTGTAGCTCTCGCATTGAGCTCCGACGGCAGTTTACTGGCTTCCGGCTCAACGGATGGCAAGGTAACTCTATGGGATTTGAACAGAGCGACAGAAATGGGTTCTTTCCTCGCCGACGCATCCATCCGGCAGGTCGCAATGTCTGGGAACGGCGACCTGATCGGCTGCAGTGACGCCCTTGGCCGTCTGCAGCTATTTGAGATTAGACGACTTGCACTCAGTAATTGACCTTTCCTTGCAGTCAAACACTGAGTGTATGAGAACAGGTGGCAGCTGCAGCCACTCACAATATATTTTCGCTACGGCTTCAGCTTCCGAAGAATTATCTCCAACACTTGCTTTGTCTGTTCTGGGTTTAGGTTGGCTGCCAATACCAGCAGAAGGTCTGTATACAATTTGTCCTTCCAGAGACGCATCATCTTGTAGAACGCACTAACGAGCGCCACTCCGCCCGCTCCGAAAGCCGCCCGGGTCTGGTTCGATTGATGGGAATGAATGATTGTCCATACGAATCCCGCGCCAAAGAGAACTACAACCATGCCGACACAAACAAGGAAGTAAACATTACTTCGGTTGCCGACGGCCTTCAGGTCAGCCCGAAACTCCCTGCTACTCCAGACTGTTTCCTCTCTTCTCGTGCCCAGGACCGGGCCCTCAGGCCCATATTTCGCAAGTAGCTGTTTGAATGCCACGGTTTTCCTTAGTACGAGTTCGCGACGCACCCTCAGCACGGCGTCCTCATACGGCTCGGGTTGTCGTTGGAGACTCTTGATTATGTAGGGATAGAGAATGAATCGGAATGTTGCGGAAGCCATCTCTTCATTGGCAATGGGGATAGCCTTAGGGCATTTGTGGCGCACTTTCTCCGCGAGCAGGGTAGAGTTACAGACCGTCAAGTCCAAAGCCCCAGCAAACTCAGGTGGACTTCGCTCCACAATAGCATCAACGGAGTACCAGCCATCGTCGAAGAACGCTCCCGCCCCACCTGTAAACGCCCCAGGCAAGGCTGCTTCCATCTGCGTCCGACGTTCGTGCAAGCACGCCTCTTTTGCGGTCGTATCGCCACGCTTCTTATCTGATTTTGCTTGTTCGGGTGCCAGTAAACGGTTCAAGAAATCTAACAGTTCAGCGCCATCTGTTTTCGAGTCAGGAATCGGCTGCGGCGCGGAAGAAAGACTCCGCAGCTGTTCAACCCAGAAGCGGAACCTAGAGTCCGACGCACGTAGCTGACAAAATATCTTTTCTTGATCGACGAGATCCTCCGGCAAGAAAACTGCCGACCGCCAATGGGCAAACAAAGTAATAGCCTTGAAGCGCAAAAGAATGTTGACAAAATCCTCTAAACTGGCAGATCCAACGACATGGACCCCGAGCCGTTGCGCTGCGGAAATAGACTTTGTTGCGGTATTTGCCCAAGGCTCAAACAGATCCCAAACCGTCTCTGGTAGGAAACTGTTTCGGTGCTCCTGAAACAAACGAGCATAGCTGCCTGGGAGTTCGATATCTCTGAGGAATCGCGCACGTGTCAGTGGTAACGCCACTACCAGGCAGCAATCATGCGGCGTTGTACTCAGCGTCGATAGCGGTTCTCGGGTTCCAGTCATCCGCATAGATATCCTTACCCTCCTGCGAATAGATCAGGTCCAGCTCCTTGATGTTCGGGATGTCTCTTTGTAGTTCTCGCCATAACTTCCTCCGGTCGAGCAAAATGTGAACCCGACCGTTAGCATCGCGCATTGACTGCTGCCATCTGCCAATTGCTTGCCGGACCGACGAGAGCAGCTCAGCAGGCACAACGTGTAAGCCCTCAAGAAACATCCTGATCCGCATTCCTAGCGATGGACCGCCGGCTACTTTCGCCGGAACCACCAGGTCAACGTTTGCCCTAATGCCGTCTTTCTCCTGGATTGTCTCGATCTTTACAATCTGCGCCCTATCATAGTCATATGATCGACCGAATATTCTGCCAGGCAACTCAGGGTCCAAGGGTTGTTCCGCAACTGCAAATGGGACACTTTCGTCCTGATTGGCCTCAAAATGAAAAGTGAGAGATTTTGTAAAGGCACGACCCTGACGTTCTGGAAAGCCTTCCAAATAAAGGATTACATCCCGGCTCGCGCCGGAGTTATCTTCGATGCACGATCGTGCAGCATCGATAGCGGAGGTATACGTTTGGGCCTCAATAGTAGTCTTAGAAGAGCTATGTATTATCGAGTATCCGCTGTTAGGCAATTGAGTGACGGTCACTACGGCTACTGGCAGTCCTCCGGCCAGACTTCTAAGAACGTCAGACTGACGTTTTGTAGGCCTTCGTTTCGACACTTGCCAGCCGGTACCCGCAACGATGGGGGATGAGGGAGGAGGCTCGAAAGAAGCGGATGTGTCCGCTGGCCCTCGAGGCGGCGGATTAAGGGATTGAGCGAAGTCTGCACGTCCGGTCGATGCACGCTGCAGCTGCTGCTCCAGCAAGCTCTGTTGTTCCTTTGGACCTTTGTCTTCATTGCGCGCAGCCGGTCTTACTAAGTTACCAATTTTGGCTTCGTCTGCGGGGCTATATTCAATAATCAGCCGCCCTGTTGCTGGATCCTCTTGCCGCCGCACTCGTCCGGCCCGCAAGTTAGCTGAGACCTTAAACAAGGTTGTCCGTGCTGACAGATTGTGGCCACCGACTATTATTCTGCCTGGAGTCTGTGCGGTAGACCAAGAGAGAGCGATGGAAGGTGTTTTGACCCAGCCGTAGTCAGGTCTTTCTGCTTCGGCAAGATATCGGTCCCGTGCTTTCCGGACATCAATAGGAACAAGTTTCTGAAGTATCCAATTCAAGCCTTCAATTGGCTTGACAACTTGAAGCAACTGCTCATCTAACTTGTGCTGCTCCTCGTTCGTTTCCCTCGCCAACACTGAACCAGACGCAGCAAGCAACTCCACAACCCGTTCCATTCCAGCGGCGCCATTCTGCTCCTCAACAGTAAGCAGCTTGCCACTGATCTCAGCTAAGCCGGAACATGCTTCTTGAACCTCCTCCTCTGCCACCCCGGCATTGCGCAATTTCATGGCAGCGCCGCGAATACTCGGCTCATCCAAAGCCATGATCCAGCTCACTACTCTTCTCGCCTCAGCCTTGGATGCGTTTGGAATTGGCGGATGCCGGGTAGTCAACTCAGCTGGCGAGACTTCGAAGCCGCGAAAGATCTGATAAAGCGCAGCATATTGTACAACTCGCACAAGGTTGCGATCACCGTAGGCGGAAAATCTTACATACGCGTCGTCCTCCGCCTTTTTGAGTTGGTTGTTATCGCCCGCCAGATAGTCAATAGGTAAAGCACCTGTACGGTTCAGGGCGTAAATCCTGGCTGTACCGTCCTCAACAACGTACCCTGCTCCCTTCGTATTCCAATTGAATACGAGGCTTTTCGCGCCGGCCCAATGCGCCAGCGCTTCGGGGAAAGGAAATTGCTTTGGATCGGGATAGTCAAACCTGACATAACGAACTTCTCCGTGCATTGACCACGACTTGAGAAGTTGGTCCGCTATGTTGAGAAGGCTGCCATATTCGGTATCAACCAGTTCGTCACTGAGGTAAATAGGCGCCCAGTCCTTGCCGGAATCCAAGTCTGTCCCGTCTCCGGCGATCTTTCCTGCAAGGATATTCTGCCTCTCATAGCTTTGCTCCAATTCATTTGTCTGCCTGAGGCCAGAAGTAGCATTGTTTCGGCGCGCAGAGGCGGCAGAATGTCAACCGGCACCCGTCGCTCGCGAGCTACCACGATGACCTGATTGCCTTCCTCGACTGCTCCGAGAATCAAGTCCGAATCGAGGGCGAATTGACGAAAACTCGCTACCTGCCGGGCCAAAGGCGCAGTCTTGGTGAAGGACCACAGTATTAGGCCCGGCTTCACACTTACGAAGACCCCCGGCCGCTCTTTTACCAGCAATTCCGGAAAGCTCATAGGAGCCCCGCCATGGATAGAGACAAAGTCGTGAAATGTGCCTGGCTCCGGAGTGGGAAGGTAAGATCGATAACTAATATAGAAGACAACTAGTATAAGGACTTCGAAAAATATCCATATCTTGGGACCAGGCATCGAGCGTGAGCGGCTCCCGCGCAACAAAAACGCTAGCAAGAACAAACCGAACAGGCCCAATAAAGCCAACAGAACAATTAAAGCTGTGTGCATCCCTCGTACGGATGGCGGTTGCTTGTGAAACATTACGGCACGCATATCCGCTGCTGAAAGTCTAATGTCGAGAGAAGCTTGCCGCTCAGCCCGCGGGTAGACGGGAAGATTAAGTATGTACGATTTATAGTTCGTAACAAACAGATACTGCGCAACAGAGTCCAATAGGAGACGCAGCGCCGCCTCAGGCTGAGGTGGCAGGTCTACGAGAATGTCCTTTGTCCAGCCATTGAAGCCAATAAGATTCTTTTCTACGGAGACATTGCTGAGTGCTGCCGGGTCTAAATCACGCAGTCCTGCGAACGTTACATGAGGAGGAGGCTCCGAAATAATCAGCAGGCGATGACGATCTTCGGCTGGCGGAGAAATGGCCATCACCTGAATGTGATACGGATATGCCCTCCTGAACTGTTTCCATTGCTCTCTAAAGTCTGGCCTTCCATCGCCGTGAGCAATGCCGACCATTCCCAACGCGCAGATTGCCACGCGGATAATGAGCGATATTGAGCGCCGCACGCCTGCTATGTTCAAATGCATCTTCTTTCCACGCGGCACCTCACGCTCAACAGAGCGGGACAATTAACGTCGGCAACCTGTTTGCCACTGGAGCCGACAGTTGTTTCCTGGCTGTTTCAGGCTGTTTGTTACTTCCTTTTCGCGTCTGAGACAGTGAGCGTCAACAGAGAACCAGGCTGCAGTTCAATTTGTGAGCCGGTGGTTGTCAAACTTAGTCCTACGACGAGTCCCGCCGCAGCACCGGCAGCAGCTCCAATCGCGGCGCCGGCTGCCCCGCCTTTTAGTCCACCAATTAACGCGCCCAGCGCCGCACCCCCCGCCATGCTGCCGATTCTCTTCTTATTCGAGGTTTTGCCAATGACGTGACCCTCATCATCCACCCCTTTCACCCCTTGAGAATTCTCGATCTCTCTTAGGTCCGCGGCGATTTTTTCGGTCCGGTTACCGAGTGTTAAGCTTTCGAATTGAAAGTGCAGTTCCGCCTGTCCTTTGCCAACTCCTTTCTCGGGGCGCTTCACTTTTGTCACGCGGCCCTCGATCACTCCTCCGGAATATTCTTGTGGCTCCAGTACGGAGCCGCTAAAGGTGTCGTTTGCCTTGGCAGTTGACGAGCTCAAAGGCGAGAGGAGCTTCACTACAAAAGTGGTGTTATTCAGCCCGAATCAGCGAGGGAGCGGAAGCTCTCCCGTAGTTCCCCGTTTTCCATTTCTCGGGGCGACAGGTACCTCCGGCCGAAGCGCTACGCTGCAGTCTCGTCTGCGAGTTCTTGCCGCCGCAGTAATCTCCGTCCTTACTCTCATGGTTCTAGTAGTTGCTATCCCGTCTGTCCGGCGGGAACTCCGAGACCGGATCGCTCCTCAGCATGTACCTGAAGCGAAACAACTTGTAGTATTGCCATTCGGCGCTATAAATGACGATCAAGAATCGGCTGCGTTTGCTAAGGGTCTGAC
>JBARGS010000423.1:0-7587 GCA_049798495.1 Candidatus Korobacteraceae bacterium
GGCGTAGAGTGTGGTCAGGTTCCACGTGCCTCCCGCAGCCGACATCTTGAAGACGATTCCCGCTCCGTAGTGGCCGCCAATCTCCGTCACGCCGTACAGATTGCCATTGGCGTCGAGCAACAGAGGCCCCAGCGATCCGATCGCTCCATCGTCGCCGCCGGTGAAGTCGTGGATTACCTTCTCCGTCCACTGATCGCCGTTCGGCGATAGCTCGTACACCGCGCCTTCGGCATAGGCGCCGCCGTCCGGCGTTGTTCCGTAAAGATTGCCGGCGCGGTCAAAAATCACTGCGCTGCCGGGACCACCAGCATCCGGGAAGTCACCAAAGCTGTAGAGAACACTCTCCGTCCAGCTGCCGTTCGCCTGTGTCAGCTTGAAGACCACGCCACATCCATCGCCGCTGCACACGCCGCCCGATCCGCCCGCGACGGTCGTGCCGTAAAGATTGCCTGCGGCATCGAAGGTCACGCCGCCGTAGGGATTCTTACCGTCAGCGAAGCAGCTGAAACTGTAGAGCACGCTTTGCTGCCACTGGCCCTGCGAGTTCTTGGTCAGTTGAAATACCGTTCCGCAGCCTGCCGTCCCGCCAACGACAGTGGTGCCGTAGGCATTTCCCGCGCTGTCGAAGATGAGTTGCGAAGCCGGGTCGCCGCCATCGACTCCGCCGGTGAAGCTGTAGATCACCTGCTCGCTCGTGCCCGCCCAGCAGCAATTCGCCGCCAAGGCAATGATTGCGACACTTAGCCCGAGAACCTTGAGACAAGGAACCGTTCTGCTCGCCATAATTTCAACCCCCAATTAGGAATGGTATTTCCCTGAGAACGAAGTAGACGCGCGACCGGCGGGGAGAAACTGTAGCACGAATTCCAGCCGCCAGAATCGGGCGAGCGCAGTTTTGACAATTTATGAATAAGCGATACGGCTCAACAGCCAGGGATTACGGCATGAAAAGCCCACACGGGATTTCTCCCATGTGGGCGGTTGGAGTGAAAGGTTGAACTGCTCAGCTGCGCGTCAAGGTTAAACACCTCCCGGAGGCCGGCTTTCCTTTTCCGGATGGGGAGCGCTCTCGTGTGGCGCGGGAGCGCTGTGCGCGGCCGGCGGATGAGCCGCGTTCTGATGCGGTGCAGGAGCACTGTGCTCGGCTGGCGGATGAGCGGTATTCTCGTGCGCGGCAGGAGGAGCGCTGCGCTCGGCCGGCGGAGGAGCCGCATTCTCATGCGGTGCTGGTTTCTCGTTCGGCTGAGGCGCAGGTCGCGGCGTCTCCGCAGGAGTTGGATGAGCATTGTGGGCTACGGTTGGACTACTCGGACGAGGCTCGCTCTCGCGCGCCGGCGGATGTGGGACGTTAGCATTGGTGTTGCCGTGAGGCGCGGGCTGGCTCTCTTTGGCCGGAGGCCGTGGCGCCGCTTTCGGCGCCTCCGACGGAGCTGCGTGTTCGTTACGCGCAACCGGAGCATTGTTGGGATGAGGCGTGGCGGCGTTGTTGGGACGCGGCGTGTTCTCTCCAGCCGGCGGATGCGGAACGTTTGCAGTGTTCGGCCGTTCCGCAGCATTGTTCGGCCGCGCTGCGGTTGCTGTCTTGGGTCGCGTAGCGGGCACGTCTACCGTGGCATTACGCGCTGTTTGCACACCAGGCCCGCGCAAGGCTCCGGGCTTGGGAGTTGCGGCAACCTCCGGGCGTCCGTGGTTGACGGAAGCCAACTGAGCGCGATCGGCGCGCGCCGCCTGCTCATGTTGCGCCTGGGTGGAGGTAAGTCCTACGTGCCGCTCACGCATAGCAGCTTCCTGCGCCGCCGTGGCCCGCGCGTTGATTCCGCCCTGTCCGCCGTTGTAGGCGACGCGATTGACAGTTACGTTGTTGACGTTGGTGACGTAGGTGTTGTGAATGTTGGTGACGTTCACATTATTGACGGCGCGGTTGTAATAGAAGTTTCCGTTACGCCACTGTCCACCGTAGTAGCCGTTTCCGGTGTAGCCGTAACCATAATTGATGCCGCCATAGAACCCGACCTGCGGACCCCAGTATCCAGCGTGCCAGCCGTAGGCCGAGCCACCCCAGCCCCAATAACCCGGAGTCCACAAATAACCCGCTACGGGAGCGGTCACCCAAGTTCCCGGAACCCAGTAGTAGCCATTATCGGGATCGTACGCCCAGTAGCCCGGAGTCCAGAGATATCCGGGACCGGGGCACAGCGGCTGCGAATATACGGGCAACGGAGGCGGCCCGAAGCCTACCGAAACAAATACTTGGGCGCTGAGGGATAACGAAACTACGCCCAGCAAGACACCTAGCACAACTACCCGACTGCAACGGAGGACACCCATAGTTTTCCCTTTCGTAACTCATCGTCCATCGCTCGGCCAGTCGCGTGAATAAGCGGCCAAGACCGCTTCGGCGATCTTGAGTGAATTGCTCCTCTCAAGATCACCTGGATATTGAAACTGAACCTATCCCAATTAGTTGCGGTTTTTGCTCTAAAAGTGACCCGCGATATTTTGCTAAGGCAGCTCTCGCGCAGGCAACCAAATGCCCGGCACTCCTATCGCAGGAGCGTCTCGCGTGCGAACGCAACAAAAAACCGGAGCGCTAGCTGCTCCGGTCGGCTCTGGGCTGAGTGCCGGCTAGGGAAGAAGTACGGTGTCGACGACGAAGATCACGCCATTGGACTGGAAGACATTGGCGATGGTCACCATCGAGTTGTCGCCCTTCGAGTCGGTGAGGACGATGTGTTTGCCGTTCATGGAGGCAGTCAGGGTCTCGCCGTTGACAGTCTTAAGCTCGGCCTTGCCGCCGCCGGCCTTGATCTGCTTCATCAGCTCGGAGGCGCTGATGCGTCCCGGCACCACGTGATAGGTCAGGACTTTGACCAGCATTTCCTTGTTTTCCGGCTTCAGGAGGTTATCGACGGTGCCGGCAGGCAGTTTGGCAAAAGCTTCATTGGTCGGCGCGAACACCGTGAACGGTCCCGGACCTTCCAATGTTTCCACCAGGCCTGCGGCTTTTACCGCGGCCACCAGCGTGGTGTGGTCCTGCGAGTTCACGGCGTTCTCTACGATGTTCTTGGTGGGATACATCGCAGCGCCACCAACCATCGGAGCATCAGCTGCGAACGCCACCGCAGACATAGCCATCACCATTGCGAACAATACGACTGCAATCTTTTTGCTCATCTCTCCTCCTCATCCTTTCGAGCGTGATTGTTTTAAGCGCTCGGGTAAGTTACGGAGGGAGGGGAGAAACGGATTTCGGGGAGCGTGAAAATTTGTGAGAATTGCGTCAGTGTGTCGCCCCTGAAGGGGCGGGGGACGGATGTGGTGCCTGTACCCAGCGCTTCCGCGCTGGGCTAATCACTTTCACTATTGCAAAAGTCATCGAGTGCAGAGAGTCATTGAAGGTTTGTCGACCAAGTAGTTAGCCCAGCGCGGGAGCGCTGGGTACACGGTGGAAACATAAATCTCAGCCCCTTCAGGGGCGGCACCTGGACCGCCTTCTATTCGTCCCGCAGCGTCTTCATGGGATCCACCCGCGTTGCTCTCCATGCCGGCAGCACACTCGCCAGAAATCCCACTGCTGTCAGCATGACGGAGACGGTGGCAAAGGTCGCCAGGTCCCGCGCGCTCACTCCGAAGATCACGCTAGAGAGTACGCGTCCCAACGCCAGCGCACCGATGAGACCCACAGCGACGCCAATCAGGGTTGGCTTCATGCCTTGCACCACGACCATACGTAGCACGTCGCCGATCTGCGCGCCCAGGGCCATGCGGATGCCGATCTCGCGCACCCGCCGCCGCACCGCATACGAAAGCACGCTATAGATCCCCACCGCAGCCAGCAGCAGCGCCAGTCCGGCGAATCCCGCCAGCAGCAGCATGGTGAAGCGCTGCTGCAAGAGCGAGTCATTCACCGTGTCCTGCATGGTCTTGATATTTACCAGCGGTACTTCCGCATCTACTTCGTGAACGGCATTGGTGATTGCAGAAACGAGGCTGAGCGGATCGGTGTGCGCGCGCACCGCCAGCGTTAGCCCGAACGATTGCCACTGACCATCTCTCGACGCCGTGAGCTGCGCTAATGGCACATACAACGCCGCAGGCGAGCGCGTTTGCATCAGGGCATCGTCCTTGACATCGCCCACCACGCCCACCACGACGCGCGCGGTTTCCGGACGGAAGTATAGAGTGAGATGTTTGCCGATCGGGTCCTCATTGGGCCAGAACTGTTTGGCCATGGATTGGCTGATCAGCACCGCTCCCGGCCGCCCCGCGGCATCGGAGTCGTCGAAGTCGCGACCGCGCAGCAGCGGGATGTGCATCGCGCTCATGTAGCCGTTATTGATGAGGCGCACATCCACCTCGGGCTGATCGGCCATCGGCGCCACGGGCCGGCCCTCAACCTGAATTGGTTGATGGGAGCCATCGCCGCTCAGCGGCAATGCGTCGATTACGCCGGCCGACTGCACTCCAGGCAAAGCGCGAACGCGCCGCAGAACTGTTTCAAAGAACTCGATGTCTTGCGCCGGAGTGGCAAACTTGTGCGGCGAGATAGACAAGTCCAAGGTCACCACGCGCTCGGGATCGAAGCCGGGATTCACTTTGTGCAGCATCCACAGGCTGCGTATCAGCAGGCCTGCGCCGATCAGCAGCATAAGCGAGAGGGCGACTTCGGCAACCACCAGGGCGTTGCGCGTGCGGAAACTGCCCGAGTCGGAGCTGGTGCGGCCCAGCCCCTGCTTCAGCGCTTCGTTCACATCTTCTCGGGTCAAGCGCAATGCGGGCAGCAACCCGGCGGCGACTCCGGTGAGGAGCGAAATCCCCAGGGTGAATGCCAATACCCAAAGATCGAGGCCGATGCTGCCGGAGCGCGGCAGTTGCTGTCCCGCCAACTTCACGATGAACATGGTGCCGTAGTGCGCGAAGACGAGCCCTAACGCGCCGCCCGCCAACGCCAGCAAGACGGTCTCGGCCAGCACCTGTTGCAGCAAGCGGCGGCGGCTGGCGCCCAGCGCCGCGCGAATGGCGACCTCCTTGCGCCGCGACAGCGTCTTGGCCAGCACCAGGTTCGCGATGTTGGCGCACGCAATCAGCAGCACGAACGCGACTGCGCCCAGCAGAATCAGTAACGCCGGACGAACATCCCCGACCAGATCGTCGCGCAGGGGAATCGCCGTTGCGCCCCAGCCTCTGTCGTCCTTGGGATACGCCTGCGCCAGCCGGTCGGAGATCGTGTTCAGCTCGGCGCGCGCCTGCGCGAGAGTGACACCCGGCTTCAGCCTCGCGATCACTCCATAATTGTGGTCGTCGCGCACGGCGCGCTCCGCTGCAGTCCAGTTTTGCGGCTTCCACATTTGCGGGGCGTCCGCAGGATCGGCGGCGACGGGGAATCCGAAACCTTGCCGCATGACACCCACGACCGTGAAGGCTTCATCGTTCAGCTGAATGTTGCTGCCGACAATGGCGGGATTCCCGCCGAAGTGACTTCGCCAGAAGTCATAGCTCAAGATGACTTCATCGTCGTGGCCGGGCTGGTCTTCGCCTTCCAGGAAGACGCGGCCAAGCAGCGGCTGGGCTCGCAAGATGGGGAAAAAACCGTAGGTTGAGGCGCAGACTCGAATCGCCTCAGGACGGCCCGCGCCGGTCAGGGTGTAATGCCCGAAACCATACGCCGACATATCTTCAAAGCTATGGGCCTGGCTGCGCCAGTCGAGAAAATTGGCGGGCGAGACGGTGAACAGCGGGATCCCCGGAAAGCTCGCCTGCGGTGGAACATGGTACAGCTGCACCAGGCGATCGGGCTCTTCGAAGGGCAGAGGCCGCAACAGCACCGCATTTACCACGCTGAAGATTGCCGTGTTGGCTCCGATGCCCAGCGCCAGCACCAGCACTGCGACGGCGGTAAAGCCCGGGCTCTTGCGCAGAGTCCGCCAGCCGTATCGGATGTCCTGTCCTAGGTTCGCCATCGCTACCTCCCTCGCCAGTTAGGTACGCAGGCCGCGCAACCCCAGTTCCCACCAGGATCCAGGAAGAATTGAGCAGATTCCGTGCCATTGCAGGCGGCGCTTTTCCTAACAGATCTATGAGCTTGCGGAGGATGCGAGTGGCCGGATGCGGGAGGCGCTGTTCATTCCTGAACATGGCGTCCGAATATGGAGCGGAGTGACTCTTCTGTGTCTCTGAATGTCTCCTGCGGCGCGGGTGCGGCAGGGCCTGCGGCGGAAACATGCTGAGATTCTTGGGTTTTCGGGAGACTCAGCGTCGATTCTGGTAAACGCTTCCCGCGAATTGAGCATCGAAAATATACGTGGGTGGCTGCGGCCACCGTCTGTTCCTAAATTTCCCTGTATTGATCGGGCCACGAAGAGAGGCCACCTCGGTATCTATTTCATGAGCGCTGCAAAATCTGTGACCAATCTTGATTTGCCTGCCGGGGAATCGGCAATCTTCCACGAGAGTCATAACTCGCACACTGCACAGTTTTATTCTGAAGACGGATTTCTGGTTGACGCGCTGAGCCGCTTCATTGGCGGTCCGCTCGCGGCCGGGCATGCAGCCATCGTGATCGCAACCGAGCCGCATCGCCACGCGCTCGATCAGCGCCTGCGGGAGAATGGAGTGGACGTCGCCTCAGCAGCGAGCCACGGACGGTATACCGCGGTGGATGCTGCCGGCACCCTGTCGCTGTTCATGTCCAACGGACGCCCGGTACCCAAGTTGTTTGACGAGACCATACGCGACATCATCGACCGCGCCCAGGTTGCGGCGGGAGGCGATGCCCAGCGCGTTGTCGCCTTTGGCGAAATGGTGGCGCTGCTGTGGGCGGAGGGAAAGGCTGAGGCAGCGATTGAACTCGAGCGCCTGTGGAACGAGCTGGCTCATAGCCGCCGTTTCCATTTGCGCTGCGCCTATCCCATGAAGGCCTTCGACCGGCCGGAACATGCGGAAGCCTTCCTGAAGATTTGCGGAGAACACACCGGCATCCTTCCCGCCGAGAGCTTCGCAGCGGGTGGCAGCGAGAATGAGCGCGGGCGGACCATCGCCACCCTGCAGCAGAAGGCTGCGGCGCTGGAAGGCGAAATCGCGCAGCGGCACGAGATCGAAAAAAAGTTGACCATGCTGGCCGCCATCGTCGAATGCTCCGAGGATGGCATCGCCAGCAAGGACCTGAACGGCGTCGTCACCAGTTGGAATGCCGCTGCCGAGCGCATTTTCGGCTACAGCGCCAGCGAGATCGTCGGCCAGTCCATCAAGTTGATCGTTCCTCCCGAACTGCACTCTGACGAAGACCGCATCCTGGCGAAACTGAGACGCGGTGAACGCGTCAGTCATTTCGAGACGGTGCGACTTACCAAGGACGGCCGGCGTATCCATGTCTCCCTCACCGTCTCTCCGGTGAAGGATGCCAGCGGCGCAATCATCGGAGCGGCCAAAGTTGTACGCGACATCACCGAGCGTAAGCGAACCGAAGAAGCGTTGCGCCGCGCCGAGAAGCTGGCGGCTACCGGGCAACTGGCGGCAACCATTGCCCACGAGATCAACAATCCCATGCAGGCGCTCAGCAATCTGCTGTCGCTGATCTCCTACACCGCC
>JBARGS010000424.1:0-3006 GCA_049798495.1 Candidatus Korobacteraceae bacterium
GCCCGAGCCTTCCTTCGCCGAGCGCACACGTACCCTGATGCATGTGGGACGCATTGGCAGCCTCTCAACCTTGTCGCGCAAGCAACCCGGCTTTCCTTTCGGATCGTTGATGCCCTTTGGCATCGACGGCCAGGGGCGCCCGCTCTTTCTGATCAGCACGATGGCCATGCACACCCAGAACCTGCGGGCTGACCCGCGGTCCAGCTTGTTTGTAACCGAACCCGACCCGGGCAGCGACCCACTTGGCGCATCCCGAGTCACCTTGATCGGAACTACCGCCCGCATACCGGAGTCGGACTCAACGGCCGCGCGTGCGATCTATTTGGCAAGCTATCCCAACAGCAAGTATTGGGTTGATTTCGACGATTTTTTCTTCTATCGCATGGATGTGGTGGACGTTTACTTCGTGGGCGGCTTCGGAGTGATGGGATGGGTGGCGGCGGAAGAGTATTCGCAGGCCAAACCCGATCCTCTAGCCGATCATAAGAGCGGCATCATCCAGCACATGAATGCCGACCATCGGGAAGCGCTTCTATTGCTCGCGAAGCGTTTTGCCGGGATGGAAGCGCAGGAAGCAGAGATGACCTCAGTCGACCGCCTCGGTTTTCACCTACGGGTGAAAGCCCACGACGGCATGCATGGCACGCGCATTGCGTTCGCGCGTGAAGTAACCACTCCCACAGCGGCTAGAGAAGTTTTCGTCGAGATGGTGCAGCGCGCCCGTCAAGGATAAGGCAAATTACTTTTGGTCTCACAACATGAGCATGACGTTCTAGAGTCGCCATCGGACCATTCGACAGAAGCGGGAGCGTTTTCACACAAGCAGACCCGAAAGTCGAGGCGCCTATGGTCTGCAATCGTCCACCAGCACGCGCTTCCGAAGTATTCTCCTTTACTTCCGCCGTCGCTACCTGGAAGAATTCTTTTTAGCCTACGACTGTTAATTCGAAGTCCTCAAGGCATAACCTCAAACACCGTCCCTTCGCCGTGAGTACCACCCTGGTAGGTTGTGCCGTAGAGATTGCCGGCGGCATCGAAGGTCAGTCCCGCCTGGGGAACAATTCCGTCGTGGCCATCATTATTGAAGTTGTGTAGAACCCGTTCCGTGAAAGTACCGTCTCCTCTCGGCGACATCTCGAACACCGTCCCACAGTTGTTACCGGTATCAGGACAGGCATGACTGCCGCCACCGGCAGTGGTGCCGTAGAGGTTGCCCTGGGCATCGAAGACCAGAGCAGCATCGGGATAAGCCCCGTCAACCCCGTTAAAGTTGAAGCTATGCAGTATCTTTTCCGTCCAGCTACCGTCCTGCCGAAGTAACAACTCGAACACCGTGCCGTAGCCTCCAGAGGCGGCGTGAATGCCTCCATAGTAGGTCGTGCCATAGAGATTGCCGGCGGCATCGAAGATCAAACCTCCACCCGGGCTCCACCCGTCCCTGCCGTTGTTGTTGAAGCTATGGAGCACCTTATTCGTCCAACTACCGTCCTCTCTCGGCGACAGCTCGAACAGCGTGCCGTCATCGTGAATGCCGCCTCCGTCCGTCGTGCCATAGAGATTTCCAGCGGCATCGAAGATCAGGGCACTATCGGGATACTGCCCCTCACTGTCGGTTCCGAAGCTGTGCAGCAGCTTCTCCGTCCAACTTCCGTCTCCCCTAGGCAATATTTCGAACACTGTTCCGCAGCCGCCGGTGCAATCGTAATGACTGCCGCCCAGAGCAGTCGTGCCATAAAGATTGCCATTAGCATCGAGAACTACGCCCGAGGGGTATCGGCCATCGAGGCCGCTGCCGAAGCTGTGCAGCACTCTTTCGGTCCAGCCTCCTCCCTCTCTGGGCGACAACTCGAACACCGTGCCATAGTAGACGTGAATGCCGCCCGAATCGGTGGTGCCGTAAAGATTGCCGTTTGCGTCGAAGATCAGGGCGGCTTCGGGATACGCTCCATCGTTACCGCTGCCGAAGTTGTGTAGTACTTTTTCCGTCCAGCCCCCACCTTCCGCCGGCGACAACTCGAACACGGTTCCGGCGCCACGACTACCGCCGCCATAGGTCGTGCCGTAGAGGTTGCCGGAGCCGTCGGCGATCAGGCCAGCATCGGGATAGGCCCCATCCGTGCCGGAACCGAATCTGCGTTGCACGCTCTCGTGAGCCGCCCAGGCGCTCGACATGAACAGCGTTACCGCACAGATCGTTACAGCTGCCCTGGCGCAAACTCTTTTACTTCGCATGGGAACCTCCGTAGTTCTCAAGCTTCCATAGATACGAGTCGTCAACCTGGCCATAGCAAGAATTCAAGACTATGGTCCGCCTTCAAATTCCTGCGCTTTGACCGGGGCGAGAAACGGAATCGCAGTCACGTTCAGCGCAAACGTTCCATCCTTCACCCCATCCATAGCGATGTTGTACTTAAACTCACCCATGACGAACGAGTCTGGTGTGAGGTGGAATACAAACCTTTGCTGCTTTGAGCCACGCATGCTGATGAATTCGGGCGTAGCGTTGCGAACTACCACCAGGACCATTCCCGCGGATTCATCGCGTTTGTCGTCCGCCTTCGCCACTCCATCTCGTCTCCCCTGCCGCTCTCGTGCCTCCCGGTCCTGCTCAACCACTTTTGCCGGGCTAAATCCGGGAACCAGCGAACGGGCTCTTTCCAGATTGCTCGCCGGATATATCTCGTAGCGCCATTGTTCATCGCTCAGTTCCTGTGCGCCGTCCACCCGCAGCGTACTTACGATGTCCTGCCCTGCCTGCGCGGCTTCATGGTTCGGTGCGAGATCGAGCTCCGCAACAACCATGCTCATCGCTTCTACTCTTGTTCCTTCCGCCACAATCAGCGTGGCTGGGCCTAAGCCCACGCCATCGGCCACATCCAGATAGACTGCGCGGTCCGATTCCGCAATAACGTTTACCGGAACACTGTCAAATGTTGCGAAGGTGTTGTGGCTATCCCCGCTGAACTTACCTGTCACGACGCACGGATGCTTCTTGAAGCAGAGAGC
>JBARGS010000425.1:0-2988 GCA_049798495.1 Candidatus Korobacteraceae bacterium
CGCTCCTGCCACTCCTGGGTGGCGAAGATCCTCGGACCTACCTCAATCAATCGCGGCAACATCTGAAAGACGGAGATGGCCGTCCACTTCATCCCTTGCCGCGTGCGATAGCCTTTGCTGTTAAGCTCCTCAGCGATCGCGTAGTAAGGCCCATCCTGAACTGTAAGCTCCATCATCAAGAGAAGAGCTTCCTGCTCAGTGGGATTGTCTTCCAGACGCGCGCAGTCCTTGGCCACCTGAAGGCCAAAGGGAACTTCTTCCGGAGCCGGTCCGCCGGTCTCGGATTCCGGCAACTCGCGCTCCCATTCCACCGCGACCAGCTTCCATCCCTGCTCGGCTTGCCGCGCGATCTCGTCCGGCCCAAACGTCGCCGGCGCTTCCTGACGAATGCGTTCTTTCTTTGCCATCCTGTCACCCCAGCCGGCCTGTGCGGTCCCTGCCGGGACCGGAGGCTTCAAAAACCTAGACTACCCGGGACTTCGTCCTGGGCTGAACTCAGATGTCCCGCAAGGTGGGACTCGGGTTCGGGAGGGTTGAAATTCGTCCGCGGTATTCGGAGCGTAAGCGCGACCCAATGGTCTCAACCCAGCCAGATTCGCTATGGCCACCACCCCTAGCCCCTGGTCCCTAACCTCTATCCTCTATCCACTAGCCCCTGCCTTCTTACTGCTCACGCAGCGTCTGCATGGGATCCAGCCGCGCCGCTCGATATGCAGGCACACTGCTGGCGACCAGCGACACCAGCAGCAGCACCGCGCTGACTCCCACGAACGTCAGCGGATCAAATGGCCTCACCCCGTACAACATTTCCTGCATGAATCGCGTCAACGCCAGGGAAACCACGATGCCAATCGCCAGACCGGCGACCGCCAGAATCATGCCGCGTCGGAGGATCAGCCCCACCACACTGTCGCGTTGCGCGCCCAGCGCCAGTCGCAAACCGATCTCCAGCGTGCGTTGCGCCACCATATAAGAGAGGACCGCATAGAGTCCGATCGCCGACAACAGCAACGCCATCACGGCAAAGAAGGCGATCAAGAGAGTCTGGAAGCGCGGCTGTGCCGCCGAAAGCGACAGGTAGTCGTCCAGCGTGCTAACGCGATAGAGCGGAATATTCCTGTCAATCTGGGCCAGTTGCGCACGCAACGGGCCGATCACGCCAAGCGGATCTCCGGCGGTACGAATAATGAGTGGAGGCGAAAGAATGATCTCCTGCTTGAATGGCAAGTAATACTGCGCCGGCATCTCCGCGGTGATGCCCTGGCGTTTCACATTGCCTACCACGCCGACGATTTCGCGCATCGACTCCGGGGTCACGCCATCACTCAGCCCCGGCTTCATGCGCTTGCCGACGGCGTTTTCTCCAGGAAAGTATTTGTGCGCGAACGCCTGGTTGACGATGACCACGGGCAGCGACTTGGAATCGTCGGTCGGCAGGAATTCGCGCCCGGCAAGAACCGGTATGCGTAGCGTCCGGAAGAAGTCAGGGGTGATGATACTCACTGGCCCATCCGGTTCATCTCCCGGCGCCACGGGCCGGCCTTCGATGGTGAAACCGGTGCCGATGTTGTTGCGCGAAAGCGGAATGGGGAAGCCAGCCGACACCGATTGCACGCCAGGCAACGCCGCCAGCCGCGGCAGAAGCTGGTCAAAGAACTGGGTTTTCTTAAGCTCGGGATACTGACTGTCGGGCACGCTTACGCTGGCCGTCAGCAGGTGATGAGGATCGAATCCGGGATCGACATTCAGCACTCGTACGAAGCTGTGTATCAGCAGACCCGCTCCCACCAGCAGCACCATGCCAATCGCTATCTCAGCGACCACCAACACGTTGTGCAGGCGATGTTGCCCGCGTCCGCTGGTGACGCTGCGTGTGCCCTCGCGCAAGGCCAGCGCTGGATCGAGCCGCGACATCCGCCATGCCGGCAGAACGCCGAAGAGCACTCCAGTAAGCAGGGAAGCGCCCGCGGCGAAAGCCAGCACTGCGCCATCAACGCCAACCTGGCCCAGACGCGGCAAGCTCTGGGGCACGAACTGCAGCATGGTCTTGAGCAAAAGCACCGACAGGGCGATGCCCACCGCGCCGCCGCAAAGCGATAGGAACACCGATTCCACCAGCACTTGCCGCATGATCTCCCAACGGGTGGCGCCCATGGCGGAGCGAAGCGCGATTTCCGGACGCCGCCGCGCGGCTCGCGTCAGCATCAGCCCGGCTACATTGGCGCACGCGATCAGCAGAACGAACAGGACCGCTGCGAACAGTACGGTCAAAGCCGGGCGCGTGTTGCCCACCACGTCCTCCAGTTCGGGAACGACGGTGGCGCTGGTGAACCTCTTGTTGCTGCCGGGATATTGCGCCGCCAGATTCCGGGCGATCAGGCTGAGGTCGGCCGTCGCTTGCGAGACGCTCACTCCGGGCTTAAGGCGCGCGACCACGGTGAGCAAATCGGCGCCACGCTGCCCCGTCATGGGATCCTTGTCCGCGGCATCGTCCGCCAGACTGGACCAATAGGCCGGCTCCGGCGTCTGGATAGGGAATTCAAATCCCTGCGGCATGACCCCGATTACGGTGTAACTCTTGTTGTCCAGGGTGATGGCGCGTCCCACAATGTCGGATGCGCCGCCGAAGATAGACTGCCAGCTTTCATGGCTGAGGACGACGACGTGAGTGCCGGGCTTCTCGTCGTCGCGCACGAAGCCCCGGCCAAGCATTGGGTTCACGCTCAACACGCGAAAGAAGTCGGAGGAAACGATTTGCCCCTCCAACAGCCGGGGAGTGCCTGCGCCGGTGAGCGTGAGTCCGTCTCGCCGGTACGAGGCAAGGGCTTCGAACGAATGATTGCGTGACCGCCAGTCGAAGAAATCGGGATAGCTGATGCTGCTGGACACGCCGGGTTTGCCGGCAGACTGGTCCAGCGATGCGGCCGACATCACTCGATCCGGCTCCGGAAAAGGTAGCGGCTCCAGCAGTACGGCATGAATCAAGCT
>JBARGS010000426.1:0-14807 GCA_049798495.1 Candidatus Korobacteraceae bacterium
AGCCGCAAATGTCTTCGCCATTCGGGTCCGGGACAGACGTTTCGGAAAAACCTACGATCTGTGCGTAGTCGTTGATCTCACCCCAGTTCATCCAAGTGTTTTGTCCTCCTAGCGTACCGAGGTCGAGGCGGTACCCGTACACGCCTAGCAGTGCGCGTCCGCTTAGAAGTGGCGCGAAAATGCTATCCTGTTGCCCCGGAGGCGTGCTGCCAGCCATGATCTCCGTCCAGCCTGCGTTATTGACCGACATCGCACAACTCTCATTGTTACTCCCCTCGGTGCCCAAGTCTGTAACTTGGTAGCTCGCTTGAGCGAATGCGCTGCCGAAGCAAGCCAGAACAAACGACGTAACCCACAGGATCCAGAAATTCCCTAATCGTCTAAGCGTGCTCATATCTTCTCCTTTTCGTCCGAGCAAAGTTTCGTGCCGAGATGGGCGGCGATTCACGCCGCGTGCCTACCCGGCGCTAGTAATTAATGTGCAACTCAAAACACGCGCATGCGGTGTTCCGCGCATGACGTGTACGAAAGCATTTGAGCCGCCATCGACTAGTGCTAAGGGCCGCCCACCTTAGCTTTCGTTGCGGCATGAATGAACGAAGGGACGGACTACTTGCGATGCAGTGCGATCTCCACCAAGGCATTCCTTGAAATCACATTAGTTGCAGAGCTACTTGCGGAAAGCCCACCTATATCTACAAGAAACCAGAGCTTTGCAAGATCAATGCTATGGAATAAGGGAGAATAAGATAGCTTTCATTTCACACGTTATAACTAGTTGTTAATAGCAACTAGTTTTATTTATTGGTATAAGAAATTCGCCGACAGGTTACCTTTCTACTTTTTTTAACTTATCTTCATTACCTATTTTTCAGGCATCCCACTGATCGCGCGACACATTCTCGGGTATATTGCTCTAACACTACTGGTTCTTATATGCAACTAGTCGTACAATCATTAAGGGCAAGAATGCCAAACCTGAATAGAGGAAGAGTGCGCAAGGATCACAGGTCAGCGTGCGTTATGAACCGAATGGTCGAGGTGATTGGCGACCAGTGGAGTCTACTCATCATCCGGGACATCATGTTCATGAACCGAAGGTATTTTCGCGAGCTCTTGACCAAGTCTTTGGAAGGGATTGCGACGAATATTTTAGCCGATCGACTTCAAAGGCTTGTCAAGCAAGGGATCATCGTCAAGTCTCATGACCCCAGCCATAAACAGAAAGTCATTTACAGTCTTACGGAAAAAGGGATCGAAATGCTTCCTCTTCTGATGGAGATGAATGAATGGGGGCACAAATATTTGCCGGCCTCCAGGCTGAGGGGTTTAGCTCAGGTCCTGGTAGCGGGGGGGCCGAAGCTGAGAGCAGAATTTATGGCTGAACTTCGCGAAACGCATCTTCCAAAGTCAAGCGCCAGAAAAAAGGCCCGGGTCCCGACGAAATCTAAGCGTATTTTTGCAATGCAGAATCTCCAGGCGGCATACGAAGCGGAACTGGCTAAGAGAAAACAGTAGCGAATCACCAGTCGTTTGCCAGAATGGCCAGGGCTTCCACTGTCGCCTGTATCTGCTCCGGAGAAATCTGAACAGGGTCGTCGTATTGAAAGCGAGGCGGTCTCCTTAGGTCGCGTTCTTGTACTTGTCCATGCCGTTCAAACCTCTACTGGGCGGGGCGTCCTTCAAATATAAACCTGCCCTTGGCAAATGCCGGATCACTGTCGAGAAACCCCCATCTCGGACTCAAAGATGTTGACTTTGGTTCATTCCTTCTTCTCGTCCTGCGGCGGATTGCGTTTCTTGCGCATGGACTCTCCGCGCATCTCGATGCGGTGGGCATTGTGAACCAGGCGGTCGAGGATGCCATCAGCGATGGTGGGATCGCCGATTTGCTCGTGCCAGCGTGAGACCGGCAACTGGGAAGTAAGAATGGTGGAGCGAGTCTGGTAGCGATCTTCACAGATCTCCCAGACTTCGCGACGCTCGTTTTCATTCAGCGGTGCCATGGCCCAGTCGTCAATCACCAGAACATCGATGCGGCCCAGTCGTACTCGGCTCGTGTCAGGGCCAGTTCGCGCAGCAAAGCGGCAGCCCGCAAATAGAGAGCCGAATAGCCGTCGCGACAAGCTTTCTGTGCCAGGGCCGATGCGATGAAGCTCTTGCCCACGCCGGTCGGACCCAACACGAAGATGTTCTCGTGGTTGCGTACCCAGGCAGAGTCTTTCGCCAGAGCACGCACCACTGTCTTGTCCAGGCCACGCGCAGCCCGGTAATCGATGTCCTCCACGCAGGCCGGTCCTCTCAGCTTGGCCGCTTTCAGTCTTCGCGCCGGCGCCTGGTTCTCGCGCCGAGTCCATTGTTGATCGACCAGCAGCGCGAGTCGTTCGAGGAAACTCAGTTCGTTGATCGCTCGATCTTGCTCCTGCGTTTTCAGCGCCTCGACCATGCCCTGCAACCGCATAGCCAGCAGCTTTTCCATCATCGGTTGGTTCAGCATGATGTCGGTCTCCCTTGGTCGAAGTAGTCGGCGCCGCGGACATTGTCATGGGTCAGGGGTGGGGAGCCAGGTTGTGTTGGAGGTAAGGGAACCGCGTCGAGCGAGTTCTTCAAGATCGACTTCACGCGCTGATAGCGACAAGCCTGGGCGAGCAGGGCCCGTTCCGCCGCAGCTTCCATGCGTTGTCGAGAGTACTGCTGCGCCAGCCGAATGATGCCGAGACAGGAGCGGTAGCCCATCTCCGGGTGCGGCTTCTCGTTCAGGATTCGCTCGAACAACTGGGCCGTGTTCGGACCGATGCTGCGCGCCCAGTTCACCATCCGCGATGGAGGCCATTCCAGATGGGCTTGATGACTCTTGGGGCGGTGCTCGTTCTGAGTGATGGCTCGCCCCCGCCCGCGACCGCGAAGGTGGGAAGCGATCCGGTTGCCCTTGTGGAAGATCTCCACCGTGGTCGGCGTGGAGCGGACTTCCACGACTTGTTGCACCAGAGTGTACGGCACATTGTAAAAGTTCCCATCGAAGGCGATGTGGTAATCAATGTTGATGGTGGCACGCGACCACTGGCTCATGTCGAAGTGCTCGGCCGGTAACGCTGCCAGAGCCGGTTTCTCCAGGCTGTGAAACAGGCTCGACCGCGATCCGTCCCGTTTGCGGAAAGGACGCTTATTGAGTCGCACCAGCAGCTCGCGGATCGCCTGGTTGAGTTCCGGCAGACTAAAGAACTTCCGGTTCCGCAGCGCTGCGACGATCCAGCGTTCGCATACTTGCACTCCGCTCATCTGCTCGGCAGAAAACAGAGCCCCCAGGTCTCGCAGCGATTGCTCAGCCTGACTTACAGCTTGCCGGAGATTTGCGATTCGCTGTTCTGAGTTGGCGATCGGCTCCTTCAACGCTCGGACACGTTCATCGAGGGAGCGTTGTAGCGAAGCGGAGAACCGGCGCATGCCACGCTCGGCGGCCGAACGGGTCATGGCTTGTCCCGATTTGCTTGCCAGCCGTCCGAGATCTTCAGTCAGAGTGTTCCAGTCATCAGCATTCGCGAAGTTGTTAAGCTTGCTCAGCGCGCTGACTTCGTAAACAAGCCCAACCGGTTTCTTAAGACGCGCCTCCAGCACCTTCGTCGCGAACGCCGAGGCTTGCTGGCGCTCTGCGGATGAGACCCGGTCAATTTTGTTGAGGACGATCAGAACCTGGTCCACATTGACGGCGACCGCCTCAATCAGCGCCAACTCCTCTCCGGAAATCGGCGGATCGGCACCCACAACGAGAATCGCAGCATCAATCTGCGGGATGAAATCCTTAGTGGTTTCTGTGTTCCCGGCGAAGACAGATCCGATACCGGGCGTATCGACAAGGCACATACCCGAAGCGAGCAGCGGTGAAGGAAGGAAGGCTTCGACACCTTCAACCCGCTTCTTGTTCTCCGGATTTAGTTCCTCGGAAACGTACTGCGAGAGCTCCTCCGGCCGAATTGTCCTCCATTTGCTGTCGATCAGAACACGGGCAGTCCTCCGGCTTCCATATCGCAGCACGGTGGGTACGGTAGTGACCGGCACGACGCCCGTAGGCAGTATCTGTTCCCCCACCAGCGCATCGAGCAAGGTGGATTTGCCGCGTTTGAACTGGCCGACACAGGCGACGAAAAATCGTCCCTCATTAATTCGCTTTCGCCGTTGTGTCTGCCCCACCTCCGGCTGGTTCTCGCGCGCACCACCGACCATTCTCTTTCCCAGTATTTGCTTCAATGTGAGGCGGAACTGCTGGAGCGAATTGCTGAAGACATGCAGCGCTACGCGATCAGGCACGACGCTCTAAAGAGGGGGCTTATGAGCTTGGAAGAACGGAATTCGCATCTGCAGGCTCTGCAAATGTTGGTGGGGCACAGGAATGTGAACGCTGTTTTCACGATGAGAGACATCCTTTGACACCGTCTACGGGTTGGAAACAAGGACGAATTGGGTTTTGACGTGCGAAAGTGCCTCACGGTTCCTGCCCGCGTTCAAACAGGTTTAAACTTGGCGGGTATCGTAACCAGTGGCGACCGTTCGCCTAGGGGAGGCGCTCGTGACCGACTGTCTTTTCTGTAACATCGGCGAAGGCAAGGTGCCGTCGACTAAAGTATTCGAAAACGATCGCACTTACGTGTTCGAAGACATTAATCCACAGGCTCCAATGCATGTGCTAGTCATCCCCAAGAAGCACATTTCTGGCTTGCAGAATGCTGAACTAAGCGATGCTGAACTCATCGGCCACTGTTACCTGGTTGCGTCTCGGATCGCACACGAACGGAAGATCGAGGACACTCTTCGTGTCGTTTGCAACGTCGGACCGCGTGCTGGCCAAGCCGTCTTCCATCTGCACATTCACGTGCTTGGAGGTCGCGACATGACATGGCCGCCAGGTTAAGTAACTCTCGCCCTGCTAAAGTATTCCCGGACGTCCGCAGCTACATCCTCCGGGGTGCGGTCGAGGGCTGCTTCCCAATGAAGGCGCTCCAGGTACATTGAGTCGCTGCGATAGAACGGCACCATAGCCGTCCGCGTGAGCATGGTCAAGTTCACGCGATCGGCACCGTCCTTGCCCAACTCACCGGAATGCAGTGCCAGATTGAAGCTGTTGTACCCGATCGAGTCATACCACGCGAGTACTCGGCTAATACCTGCAGCAAGCGTCTGAATGTCGGCGGATGAAAGGTCGAGGATGGTGGCACGTTCGCGCAGGACACCACGGACCTCATTGAATCCGATGGGAGCGAAAGGTGTCATCCAGACGATTGGGCCTTCGCGGGAGATCATGCGCTCCGCGCGTTCCGTCTCTTCTGACACAAGATCGTTCCAGAAACTGCGCCCGTTCGCCTCCCAGTAGGCCGTAACCGACGCATGCTGCATCCGCACCATCGATGTCGGGAATGGATCGACGTACAGTTGGCTGTGCGGATGGGGAAGAGAGCCACCGGAAGGGTAAAGATAGTTGATGTTGTAAGCACAGAACCGCGCATCCGCATCGACCCTTGTGACCGCGCGTATGTATTCGAGCGAGGCGGTCAGGTTGTCGACGATGAGAGCGGGAGTGAAATCGCGAAGGTTCAGCCAATGGCGCGTTGTGAACACAGCGACGGCGGCGTATTTCGAGTACGGCACGTCACATCCAGACATCGTCCTGCCCAAGCCAACTCCTAAAGTGTAGGGAGCAATATCAAACGCTGGTTGCCGCCGGTCAGGACTGTCGTACTTCTTGTCGAAGCCCTTATTTCCGACAAGTGGTCCCAGTCCATCGCTCCAGTCAGGTTCCGATGTCTCGCACAATGTAGAGTGGCGATGGGCACCCGCCGAGAACGTTGAGCGGAATTCGCAAAAATTAAAATACCGGAGACATACCGGGCCCTCGGCAGAAACTGGTAGCAATCTGTCGTGTTCAAACCCTTGTGGAGAGGCGACGCCCTCATTGCCCAAAGCGGTCGGAAGCTTAATTCTAGAAGAACTCGACGTTCTCCCCGATTTCCGTTGTTTCCTGGTAAGCGATATAGGACGTCTTTGCTTGCATTCCGGTAGGCACTGCGGCCACTCTCGTAACACCTTGGTGCACTTCGCGTTCCGCCTGCATGGTGTACTGTTTGGCGAAATCGGCGAGCGTCGATTCCAGGGCTATCTCGACATCGCACGAAACGCCGGTCTGTAATCCCTGTTCTAGCTTATTCAGTGTCTTTCGCGCACGGCTTATGCTCTGCGAAAAAACGGCGCCAACGGAAAAGCCTTTACGAGTCTGGGAAATGTTTTCGCCAAGGTGGGCGCCACGCGCGATGATCTGAGCAATCCGGGAGAAACTCTGGTCGGTTGAGACATGCAGATCCTGAACCGCTGCCCGCATCTCTTCCATGCATCGATCCAGGCTGGCTGGTTCACCCGCGGAGTCTAATTCGCCCGGCCCGGATGTGGCCGACGCCTCGCTCATACTCTCGAGCGTCTTGATGAGTGCTCCGGTACGTTCCCTGGATTCCACGGCCCGCTCCTTCATGGAATCGGCGAGCGCGCTTAACACGGTTCCGGACTCGCCAAGATTGGAAGCGCAGATCCTGGCATTGAGCGCCACCAGATGCATTCGATCCTCGAATTCCTCGATCTGCTCAATCGGACCGCGCATTCGGCTAATTGTCTCGGCCAAACCCCTTCTGGCTGCCAGGGTGGTTGATTCGGCACGGTTGCAATCAACCAGGCTGGACAGAATGGCGGTGCATCCCTGTTCTATTCGGAGGAAGAACGAGCTATCCCCATGCTCGGAAAGCCCAGACAGGGTACGGCTCTCCTCTGCCATTTTGAGTACATGGGTGCCAATGTCATCCAAATTGTGCATTACCGAGGCAACCGCAACGGCAAATTTTTCGGCCGCGTCGCCAAGTTGTGACGATTGCAACGTCAGTACGATTGCCACGCCTCGCTGGTCGCGAAGAATGCTGTCATTTTTCTCCGCAGAGTCGGCATGGAAGTGACGCAACGATTCCATCACATGCTCAAGTTGCTGGCGAGTGATGTCGTGGAACTGTAGCGACACGATTAATTTCTTGAACGCCTCCGATATTGCTTTATATTGGGCCTCCAATCGAACCGATGACTCATGTCCTTGGCTTTCTGCCTTGCGCAAGGAGGAGAGGCTGGCCCGGGTTTCAGAAATCAGCGACGGCAAGTATTTCGCCTGTTCCTCCTGCCGGCTGACGATCTCTTGCATGGCCTTTTCGATGGGTGGAACCAACGAGTCTGCAATATTGAGAGTGCTTTCAACCCTGGACTGAACATTGGTAGCCAGCGACTTCACGTCGTCAGCCAAGTCGCTAAACTCGCAGCCCGCGCTGCCCAGACGCGTTGTTTCTATTCGCGTCAGCAAACCTATCGTATGAAAGGTTTGAACGATATCCTGAAATCCCGACAATGTCCGTTTCAGCAGGCCCGCCTCATGCCGCATTCCTCCCAGGTTGCCGTGAGAGACCGTATGACGAGAACTCATTTCCATGGAACGGTCCAGAGAGTGGGTGAGCGCGCGGGATGCCCTTAGTCCTGCTTCCCAGTTAGTCAACGCCGATAGGTCGGAGGATATGAGGTCCACGGACTGGATGAACTCAACCAGTTTTTCGCCTATGCGCAGGAAATCCTGCTCGGTGTTGTGATTCAGCAGATCGAGATCCGCGATCACCTGGCCCAGGGATTCGTTCCAGGCGTTAGTGTCCGAATTGCTCACAACCGCTCCATTGGAGGTTGATCGCTACTCGTAATAGTCTTTTCACCTAGCATGGCAACGGCAGCGGTATGCGGGTGGCTTATGCTTCGGTCGCCGGTACGCCAAACCTGGGTCTTGAATGATTCGGTCAATTGCATTGCGTCCGACTTAGACTGTGGCACTCCAGCGGATTGAGGACAAGCACCACCCGCCCATCTCCCATGATAGCGGCACCTTGAAACTCCCTGCATTGCTCAAGGCCGCCTTGCAACGGTTTTACCAATACCTCCACTTCGGTAATAAAGCGGTCTACTATCAGCCCGTACTTGACGGCTCCGGTTTCGACGATGGCGACCGAGAGCTCAGGTGTTTTGGCAGGTGCTAGACCCAACATCTCCGCCAGGTTGAACATGGAGTAGATCGTGCCTCGTATTTGCGCCAAAGTTAACCCGCGACTGCGATGGGCGTCTTCGGGAGGCAGTTTGACCATATCGCTAATATTACCCAGAGGCAGAATGTATTCTTGCGATCCCGCTTGCAACAGGATGCCCTTGGAGACCATAAGGCTGGTGGGAAGCTTGATCAAAAAGGTAGAGCCCCGGTCAAGCTTCGATCGAATTTCGATCGTACCCTGCAGGTTGCGAATGTTGCTGTGCACGACATCCATACCAACTCCGCGGCCGGAGACGTCTGTGATCTTGGCCGCTGTGGTTAATCCTGGCAGGAATACCAACTGAAATGCTGCTTCTTCGCCCATCCCTGCCGAAGCTTCCGGCGTCAGTAGACCCTTTTCTACGGCTTTTCTCTTGAGAGCAGCGGCGTCGAGCCCTCGGCCGTCGTCGGTTACTTCGATGACGACACCGCCCGCCTGATTAGAGGCACGCAAAGTTACCTGCCCGGACGCGTCCTTTCCTTTTGCCCGCCGTTGTTCCGCCGTCTCGCAGCCATGGTCAACCGCATTGCGGATCAGGTGTACCAGGGGATCGCCGATCTGTTCGAGGATGGTCTTGTCCAGCTCGATGTCTTCTCCTTCGATTAGCAACCGGATTTCCTTTCCCAGAGAGCGCGCGAGATCTCGCACCAGCCGCGGGAATTTCTGGAAAACCGTTCTAACCGGCAGCATCCGAATCGACATAACGCTGGTCTGGAGTTCGTCGGCGATACGCGAAATATCCGCACCCGCATCCTTCAAGTCCTTTACTAGCGCAGCGCACTCGGCCCCGTTACTTAGTTTCTGGATGAGCAGCGGAAATGCCCCGCGGGCCACCAGCAATTCGCCAACTACCCTCATCAATCGATCCAACTTGCTTTGGTCGATGCGGATGGTCGAAGGCGACGCAGCCGCGGCGGGCCGCTCCGAGGGAGCTTGCGCCGGTGGCGGAGCAGCGGCGGCGCGCTCCGGAGGCTGGCTGGAGATAGTGGCTTGGTCCGGCGTGCGATTCAGAACCGAACGCGTTGCCAGATATGCTTCTTGCAGTGCGGCACGCTCCGCGCTGCCCAACGCCGTGCCACTTTCGGCTGCCGCCGTCAGGATTCGAAGTTGCTCCCTCAATGGTTCTTCCAGGCCCGGGCAGCTTCGGTACTGGGCTGCCGCAGACAGCATCTGTAGACCACGGCGATAGGTTTCCACGGCGGAAGCCATGGACTCTGGGTCACTCTCCATCCGGAGAAAGCAACCCGCAATCATTTCGATGCATTGCGACGTGGTATTAAGAAACGCGGCTTCCCGTCCGTCGGTGTGGCCGCTCGGGGCGGCATTGGAAGTTAATCCCAAACGTGCGAGCAGTTCTGTCGAGACTAGTGCCTCCGTCCCACGGGTTAGGCTGGACAATAAGAGACGGGCTGCGTCGCACACTTCCAGGGCGGTGTGAACCGTCTCCTCCGGCACCGGTCCGGCATTCACTCCGCGGTACGTATCCAGCAGAGACTCCAGCGCGTGGGCCATGCGGAGCAGAAGTTGCACCGGGTGTGCGGTCCTCAGGGCGGAGTCCACGTGTTCCAGGATTAGACCCGCGTTCCCCTTGATGCTATGGACGCTCCGGAACAGGGAGTCAAGATGACTGGCCGCTGCCGGATCGGTTTCCAACGCAAGCGCATCCTTCTCCATTCCGTCCAGGTGATCTTCCGACTCCAGCACAAACAGCTCCAACATCTCGGTCGGCACGGAACCAAGCAAAGCCACTGCTACGGCCTGATCTTCCCGCCGGCGAATGTGGAGTTCACATTCATCTTCGACGAAGACGAAAACATCTTGGATGGCCGCCTGATCGCGCTCCGTGACCAGCAGGACCTCCCACCAGAGATAGCACCGCTCGGCATCCAGCGAAAACAGGGGCGGTACCTGGTCGGTATGCGCGGTGACATGTGCCTGTCCCAAGGCCCGGAGGTCGTCGAGCAGGGTGACCGGGTCGGCACCGGAAAAAAAGATGTCGCGATTCGGTTTGAAGATAATCTGGAACGCACTGCGAATTTCTGCCGGCTCTTTTGATTGCTCGCTCGGCTTCTGGCGTGGTGCTGCGGCCGATGGCAGCAGACGGGTAAAGGAAGCAGTCACTTCCGCTTCGCCCGCGACCTCTCCTTCTTCCGACTTCTGCTCCAGGATTAAGCGGACGACGTCGCATGCCTTGAGCGCGCAATCGATCAGCTCGGGGGTAATCGCCAGGCGCCCTTCCCGCGCCAGGTCAAACGCCTCTTCCACCTGGTGGGCGAACCTGGCCAGGTGAACGCAACCGGCGGTCGCTCCCGATCCCTTGATGGTGTGAATCGCCCGGAACACTCGGTGAACTAGGGTGGTGTCGGACGCCTCCTGTTCCAGCGCGAGCAGAGCGGAATCCAACTCCATCAACAGATCCAGCGCCTCGGCCCGGAATGCGTTGAGCATTTGCTCCATTACATCGGTCGGCATCTAAAGGCTCTTTCTCGCGAACGGCATCAGCGCATCACCTTGTGCACGACCGCCAGAAGTTGGTCAGGATTGAAAGGCTTCACGATCCATGCCGTCGCACCGGCGGCTTTGCCCTGCTGTTTCTTGTCGGCGTGCGATTCGGTGGTCAACAGAACGATGGGAACGAATTTGTATTGCGACATGGTCCGCAGCTTGGCAGTAAGAGTTAAGCCGTCCATATTCGGCATATTGATGTCGGTCAGCAAAAGGCCCAGATCCTGGCCGTTCAATTTAGCCAGTGCGTCTACTCCGTCAATCGCTTCTATTACCTCAAAACCGCCGCCGCGCAACACAACACCCAGCATTTGCCGCAGGCTGGCAGAATCGTCCACCGTCATGATGACCTTCACAATCCCTCCCGCTGACCCAATAATTCGCGACGCAGTCCGCAACGGTCCACCGCTCCGGCGAAAACCTCCGACGGCGCCTCGAAGACAAGCGCCGGCACCGCCTTCCGCAGCGAGTACAGCAATTGCAGAATGCAGGTGTCAATGTCTGCCAGTCGATGGGTGTCCACTGCGACCGCCGTGTTGTCCTCGATGTCGTCCTTCAGCTTGGCCGCCATTTCCTGGGCATGCTGAATGGTGACCGCGCCTTCGAGAATCAAGGTTTGTCTGCCTTCCCGGTTAACCAAAGAAAACGGCACTCGCGACCTCCAGTTTTCCCGCCTCATGGTGCGCTCAGAATCATGCGGATGTTCTCCACCATCATCTCCGGCGAGCAGGGTTTGACGATATAAAGATTGGCTCCCGCCTCGAATCCCTTCTGCTTGTCCCGGGCTTCGCTTTCCGTCGACACAATGATGATGGGTAGGGAGCGGTATTTGTCGACGGCTCGCACCCTGCGGATAAACTCGTAGCCATCCATGTTGCTCATATTGATATCGCTGAGCACCAGATCGCAGGAACTGGTGTAGAGTTTTTCCAGCCCGTCACTTCCATCCACCGCCGTTATGACTCGATAGTCAGCTTGTTCCAATATGTAAGAGTGATAGCTCCGGACAAATTCAGAGTCGTCCACGATGAGAACCATTTTCTTTGTATTCACGGCGCTATTCCTTCATATAAACCAGATGGTTTTCGAATCGCCTCAGCTTAAAAGCCGTGGTCACGCGGCCTATCGATTCCGAATGGCCCAGAAAAATGTATCCTCCGGGCTTCAGGGCGCTATAGAAGTGATCGACCACCGCTTTCCGCGAAAGATCGTCGAAATAGATCAGGACATTGCGGCAGAAGATGAAGTCGAAGTCTCGCATGGCCCGCATCGCCATCCGGTCGTGCAGGTTGAGATGGGCGATTTCAACCAGAGCCGCGGTCCTTCGCCGGACCAAGTACTCCTCACCATCCCCACTCAGGTACTTCTCTTTGTATTCTTCCGGAACGTCGTTGACCGAGCGTTGCCCGTAGCGCGCCGCTGCCACCCTGCGCAACATGTTCTCGTCGATGTCGGTGGCCACGATCTTGCAGTCCCACGACTGGGCTTGGGGAAAGACTTCCTGCAGGATCATCGCCAGGGTGTAGGCTTCCTCGCCCGAGGAACATCCCGCGCACCAGATTCGTAGCTTGCGGTCGCCCCTGGCCTGCTTGGCCGACAGCACTTCCGGCAAACAAAAGTTGGCGAATGCCTGCAACTGGTCGTACTCCCGAAACATGTAGGTCTCGTTGGTGGTGACCAGGTTGGCCAGCGCCTGCATCTCGAGGCCGTCCGGGTCAGCATAGGTAACCATGAAGACATAATCGCGCGCGTCGTCGATGCCCAAAGCCGCCATGCGCTTGGCCACTCGAGTTTTCAGAAAATAGATTTTCTTTTCGTCGAAATAGAGCCCCAGCTTCTGATAGATCTGCTGACCCAGTTTTTGCGCGAACCGTCAGCACTCCCAGCACATAGTCGGGAACGTCGGAAACCTGTGTCGAACCTTCAATGTGAGCAAGGGGAGCGCCCAGCGATCGGTTGCCACGATTGCCTGGAAGAGCGCAAAGTGAGCCCAGACCCGGGTTTTGAGCAGGGCTGACCGATGATCCAGAAGTTATCGCTCGGTGGCGCGAAATTCTGCCTCTACGGGTAGCGTGGAACAGTCAGCTGATCTTGGTCTCCAGCTCTTCCCAGCGCGCGTAAAGCTGGTCAACGAGTTGCTGCGCCCGGCGCAGTTCGGCCTGCGCCGCGATCAGTCGCTCGGCGTTACTGGCGATGGAGGGATCTTCGTAGGTGGCGCGCGCTGCCTTAAGCTGCTCCTCGGCTTCGGCGATGCGCTGCTCGATCGTTGCGTACTCGCGGGCTTCCAGGTAGGAGAGCTTCTTTTTCGCCGTTGCAGGTGGTGAGCTGCCGGCGGCGGTTTCACGATCAAGTGTTCTTGCGACTGCCCTGGAGGTGCGTTCGCGCTCTTCCTGCCAGGCTTCCCACTGCGAATAATCGGCGAAACGTCCAGCGGCGCCCATGCCGTCGAGCCCGACAACGGTGGTCGAAACCCGATCCAGCAGGTAGCGATCGTGGGTGACGAGTACAAGCGCACCACGGAACTCGAGCAAACTCTCTTCCAGCACCTCGAGCGTGGGAATGTCGAGGTCGTTAGTGGGTTCATCGAGCAGCAGCACATCGGCCGGCTGCAGCATGAGTTTGGCGATCAGCACGCGGGCGCGTTCTCCTCCCGACAGTCGACCCACCGGCTGATTCAGTTGCTCACCGGTAAACAGGAAGCGTGCCGCCCACGAGGCAACGTGGATCACGCGCTCCTGATAGACCACGGAGTCGCTGTCGGGTGCGAGCGCGCGCCGCAGCGTCACATCAGGGTCGAGTACGCGGTTCTGATCGAAGTACACGATCTGAAGAGCGTCGGCGGCGCGAATCTCTCCCGCAGTCGGCGCGAGCTCTCGCGAGAGCAGCCGCAGCAACGTCGTCTTGCCGCTGCCGTTGGGCCCGACCAAACCAACCCGCATTCCGGCGGTAAGAATGAAGTCGAAATCTTTGAACAGCGTGCGGTCGCCGATATCAAAGCTGACCGTTTCCAACTCGATCAGCCGCCGGGTCTTTCGGTCGGTGGCGGAGAAGTCGATGCCGGCACTGGCAGTGCGGGTACGCGCATTCAAGTCAGCCAGTTCGCCAATGAGTTGATTTGCCTTATCGATGCGTGCTTTTGACTTGGAAGTGCGTGCCTTGGGTCCACGCCGCAGCCATTCGATCTCGCGATGAACTCGATTCTCCAACGCTTCCTGGTGCTTAGCCTGGGCATGGAGGAACGCCTCTTTTTCTTCGAGAAACTTGCTGTAGTTGCCAGGGACGCGCAGCAGCCCTTCCGGATAGGTGCGGTTCAACTCGACCATTGCTGTGGCAACGTTCTCCAGAAAGTAACGGTCGTGGCTGACCACCACTGAGGCGAAGGGGGCGGATTGGAGGAACTCCTCCAGCCACTCGATGGCAGCGAGGTCGAGGTGGTTCGTGGGTTCGTCCAGCAGCAGGATGTCGGGCTGTTGTACCAGGGCTTCGGCGATGGCGAGCCGTTTCCGCCATCCTCCGGAAAGCGATTCTGTTGTGACGTCGAGGCTCTCAAAGCCTGCGCGACCGAGAGTCTCGGCTGAGCGGGCCTGCCACTCGTCGGCCGGAACGGCGGAGCGTACGAGAGCAGCCTTGATTACGGTGCGCACGGTCTGACCGGCTGCGAACTGGGATTCCTGCTGCACATGACTGAGACGGGCGCGCTTGCGTAACGCGACCTCGCCGCTATCGGGCTCGATTGCGCCGGAGAGAATCTGCAGCAGGGTCGATTTACCCGAGCCGTTAGGGCCAATCAGTCCGATCCGGTCGCCTTCGGCAATGGTGAAGGCGATATTCCTGAAAAGCGGCGTGGCCCCGTAGCTCTTCGAGATACTTTGTGCGTTGAGAATCGGTGGCAAGTCGTAAAGCTTCCTAAACAGGTTGATTGTAGTAGGTGGCAACAGGAGATACTTGCCTCCCTTGCCTTTGTGGTCCCCCCGCCGCGCCAACATCGGTTACCGGGACCTCCCACTCATCGACGAAAGAGCCGAACAATCCAACGACTGCACAATGACGCAGTCGTCGTCAGAGTTGGCTACCTGCGATTGTAAACGCTACCACGAAGAGTTCCGCGGCACTGTATAGAAGAGACCATTCGGTTCTCTCCGGAATCCCTAGGATGTGTGA
>JBARGS010000427.1:0-8270 GCA_049798495.1 Candidatus Korobacteraceae bacterium
GCGCGCATGGCGTCGATCTGCTCGGTGACTTTCATGGAGCCGAGTTCACTGGCCATGCCGCTGGAATTGCGGCCCGCAACCATCAGACCGGTCAGTACTGGTCCCAGCTCGCGCACCATGGAGAGCGACACCAGCTTTCCGGTCAGCGAGAGCGAGCCGAACTGCTGCAACGTGCTGGAGGTCTGCAGCGCCAGAACCGCGCCGGTGAAAAAGCCGGTCAGCACGACGATGGGCAGGGATCCGACGCCGATAAGATCTGCTTGCAGGAGCGTGTCGGCAAAATAGCGTGGCTGCGCGAAAACATTGCTAAGTGAGCGGCCGGCGAGCAGGGAGTAATCCTGCACCGCCGCGACTTGTTCCTTCGCAAACTCAGTGGGCGAGAAGATTGGCATTCTTGAACCGAAACAAGCTACCACGAAATATATCAGAGGCGTGTGATCCAGCCGCGATTTGCGTTGCGAAAACCCCCATGAACCGCTTTAATGACTTTGCAGAGGAGCAGTGTTTGATTTACCATGCTCTCCCAAGTTACGCGGCGTCGGAGGAGGCGCGCGTATGGCATTCCAGGTGGACCGCAGCCCGTTTGATCCGGAGTCCGGATTCGAGTACTACATCTGCTTCAAACCTGAAGTCGAGGTTGAGGGAGATGAAGTGCGGTCGCGGATTTCGGTCGAGGCGGCGCTTTCTGTCTCCGAAACCGGTGACGTGGCCGATCTTAGTTTCATGCTGCCGAAGATGTGCCGCAATGACCATTCCCTCTCCTTCCTGAAGCGTGATCCTACGGCGGTGTGCGTAGAAAACCGGGTGTTCATCGCTATCCCAGGCCTCAGTGGAGATGCCGTCTTCAATGCTCCCGCCACGCTGGAACTCGACCATGCAGGACGCATCGTCGCCATCGAAATCAACGGATGTATTCCGAAGACCAGCACATTTAAGCCAGCGCACGCGTAGAGGCCGCTGTTCGCCTTTAGCTCTTAGCCTTTAGCTCTTAGCAGTCCCGCCTCAGCAGTCGCGGTGGGCGTTGATGTTTGGGGCTCAGGTGCAGCGCTGTAGGCGCGGCAGAAGATAGCCCACCCTTTCAAGGGTGGGTGGGCGTAAGTAAAAAGCGCCGAGTCCCTTCAGGGACGGCACTCTTGTAGCGGTGCTTCAGCGCCGCGCTTACTGCGCCCACTCGCGGCAAACCGTGACGCGCGGAAATTTCCTCAAATCAAGGAATATGGATTCGATTCTCACCCCTACCTTCTTGCCGGCTAAAAGCTAAAAGCTAAGAGCTAAAAGCTAAAAGCTAAAAGCTAAAAGCTAAAAGCTAAAAGCCAGGAACGCCCCTCAGGTATCATGTCCCCGTGGCCGATGTAACCGCATGCATCCTCGTCGGCGGCCGCAGCTCGCGCATGGGCTCGGACAAGGCGCTATTGCCGTTCGGCGGGCAGACGCTCTTGCAACGCGCGCTGGAAACTGCGGGAGTAGTTGCCGGCAGGACAATCATTGTCGGGCCGAAGGAGCGGTATGGCCAGTTCGGAGAAGTGGTCGAGGATATCTACAAGGATTGCGGGCCGCTCGCCGGAGTTCACGCCGCCCTTGGCGCGACGCACACGGATCTGAATCTCATCCTGTCCGTCGACCTGCCGCTGATGACCCCGCCATTTCTGGCATGGTTGATAAAGCAGGCGAGCGCGGCGAGTGAGTTGATCGTCGTTCCCGATGCGCTCGGCGGACTGCAGCCGCTCTGCGCGGTCTATCGGCGGCAAACACGGGACGCCTCCGAACAGGCTCTGAAGGGCGGAGAGTACAAGATTGGCCATCTGTTTACGCTTGTTCCGACGCGGCAGATTGCCTCGAACGAAATCGTCGCTGCGGGATTCTCTGAGGAGCTGTTCCGGAACGTCAACACGGCCGAGGAATATCAGGAGCTCCTGAAGGTGCAAGCCCCAGGTTTGGAGCCGGAGCCACAGAAGAGGAAAACAGCCAGCATGCAGGATCAGAAGCCCTATATCGAATTCAAGGATGTGCACAAAGCATTCGGCAGCAATGTTGTCCTGGATGGCGTGAGCTTCGACGTGATGCCCGGGGAGACAGTGTGCATCCTGGGACGAAGCGGCGTGGGTAAATCGGTGTCCCTGCACCAGATCATGGGATTTCTAAAGCCGGACCGGGGGCGAATCTGGGTCGCTTACGAAGACATCACCGATTACGGTGAAGCGGACATGGAGCGCATCCGCAAGAAGGTCACGATGGTCTTCCAGAATGGCGCGCTCTTCGATTCGCTGACGGTCGGCGAGAACGTGGCGTTTCCCCTGCGCGAGCGCGGCGGCCTGCAGGAAGAGCAGATCTACCAGATCATCGACGGGCTGCTGGACATGGTGGGTGTGCGCGAGTTCCGCGATTTGCTGCCCTCGGACTTGTCGACGGGCATGAAGCGATCGGTGGCAATCGCCCGCGCGCTGGCCGCGCAGCCGGATGCGGTGCTCTATGACGAGCCGACCACCATGGTCGATCCGCTGATGGCCCACCTGCTGGGGGACCTGATTAAGAAGCTGAAGAAGCAGCTGAAGCTGACCAGCATCGTCGTGACGCACGACATGGCGCTTGCCAAGAAGCTGGCGGATCGCCTGTTGTTTCTGTACGAAGCGAAGGCGATCTTCTTCGGAACCTTCGCGGAGATGGCCAAGTGCCAGGAGCCGATCGTGCAGGAGTTCCTCGAACTTGACTCGCTGGACTTTGAAAAATACTTTGGCGCCCGGCGGCCGCCTCACCAGCCGCGCTTCGAAGCGCCGTAGGACCCGGTTATTTATTAAACATAGACATCGAGGGCACAGAGGACGCTGGGCGGGGAAGTCTGTGCTTAAGTTCCGATTACTTGTGATAAGGCGATTTATCGCCAACTTGCCCGGCAGCCAGTCCGCATATTATGCCAGTTGCCAAGGGGCAAATCGCGTCAGTGCACCAACATCATTGCGAATTTGCGCACTGTGGTTTTTGGGAAATCCAGTGAACAGACCCATCGCGCCACAGTTCAACAATATCGATGGGGCCGCCGACATATCCGCTAGAGTCCCATTTGGCCGTGAGGTTGGCGATGAGCCTCACTAGAGCCGTCACATCGGTCTGTGTGGAGGGGGCAGCAGGCCAGTCTGGGTCGCTCCTGGTGAGCTTTCTCGGTGTAACTCCTGTGAGTTCGCTGAATACAGCAAGTTCGCGAGCGGCACTCTGGGCAATCCCCTGATTCGATCTGAAGGTTTCCATTTACCAGTTTCAGATTTCTGGTCGTGACGGAAATCAATCCGTCTCTGGCTGTTGCGAAGATCCCGCTGGCGATAGTGGCACTATGCGACAAGTTGAAATCGTCTATATGGCGTGCTCCTGTGGCTTCTATGCGAGTCTTAACCTGCTTAGCCTATTCATTCGCAATGGATTCAAGGTCCCCATTCGGGACGGCTTTCACCGCTTGCCGCGCTACGTCAAAGGTGCTCCAAGATTGCATTTTGTCGTTTCGGCCACTGCGCGTGTAGTCCATGAATCCCGCCGCGGCGAACAAAGTGCCGTGATCAAGAACAAGTATCTTGCACTGTTCATATCTTTTTGACCCGGGTTGATCGGTCGTTTCACTATCGGTCGCCACCGAAAACTTGTCTTGTTGAAGAGCGAAAACGACAATGCTGCCGGAACTAGCTTGCGCAGGTGCGAACCGAGAACACACGGCAAGTGTGGCCACTAGCACCAAGAGCCTGCAGTTTCTGGAAAAGCCCATCAAGCGCCCCATGCGTTGGTTATCGCGTTTGCTAAGAGTAATTGTTGTGAACAAGGCCTTAGCATAAGCAATCCGCCCCTCGAGCTAGAAGCCCTGCGACACGAGTCGCTCGACGGTTAGCGACCCGGTCTGTTCGTCACGATGGGTCCACTTCTCCAGGTACTTGGCGACGATGTCGGTCTCGATGTTGACGGGATCGCCGGCCTTCAGCGAGCCCAGGTTCGTCATCTTGATGGTGTGCGGGATGATAGCGATGGTCAGACGCAGACCTTCCAACTTGGCGACGGTCAAGCTAATGCCTTCCACCGCGATCGACCCCTTGAAGACCACGTATTTCTCCAGCTCCTCCGGAAGGTCGAGAATCAGCCAGAAGTCGTCCGCGTTAGTGATCGGCTCAAGGGCAACGAAGCGAGCCACACCGTCCACGTGCCCCTGTACCATGTGCCCGCCCATGCGGCCGTCGGCCTTGAGGGGCAGCTCCAGATTGATTTGCGCGCCGTCGGTGATGCGGGACAGAGAGGTCCGCATCCAAGTTTCGGCAGCGAGATCGGCGCAGAACGAATCGGGTTTGATGTCGAGTGCAGTCAGGCAGACACCGCTCACGGCAACGCTGTTACCTTCCTTCAACTCCTTCGCGGAATTGGGAGCGTGAATGGTAATGCGGTGATTGCCGCCGCGTTCCGCGATGCTGGCAACGGTTCCAACTTCTTCAACTAGTCCAGTAAACATGATGACCTCACACCTCTGCTAAGAAAGCCTCCGCCGGTTGAGGGACGTTGGCTTTCGTTATCCGGCAAACTTATCGGTCGCAGCGACCAAGGCGCGGCTGTTCGGCGGCTCGAAGGCACTGTGACCGCTATCGGGCGTAATGATGAGCTCAGCCTCGGGCCACGTCCGGTGAAGCGCCCAGGCGCTTTCCATAGGGCACACAACATCGTAGCGGCCCTGCACGATTACTCCAGGAATATTGCGGATACGCGTGGCGTCGCGCAGCAACTGATCGTCGGTCTCGAAGAAACCTTTGTTGACGAAGTAATGAACTTCAATGCGCGCGAAGGCCAGGGCAAACTCGTCTTCTTCGTAGTGGCTGGTGAAGTCAGCGTCGGGCAGTAGCTTGGAGGTCGCGCCTTCCCATCCGCTCCAGATTTTTGCCGCTGCCAGGCGCACCCCCGGATCGTCGCTGGTCAGGCGCCGATGATAAGCCGTGAGCAGATCGCCGCGCTCAGCCTCGGGAATGTGGGCCAGGTACGGTTCCCACGCGTCGGGATAAAGAATCGAGGCCCCCCGCTGGTAGAACCAGTCGATCTCCTGTTTGCGCAGCAGGAAGATGCCCCGCAGCACGAGTTCGGAAACCCGATCGGGATGGGTCTCGGCATAAGCGAGGGCGAGCGTCGAGCCCCACGATCCCCCGAACACCTGCCAGCGCTCGACGCCAAGATGCTCGCGGATCTTCTCGATGTCGGCAACCAGCTCCCAGGTCGTGTTGGCTTCCAGAGATGCGTAGGGCGTGCTCTTGCCGCAGCCACGTTGATCGAAGTTGATGATGCGATATTTTTCGGGATGGAAGAAGCGCCGTTGTTTTGGCTCGGAGCCCCCGCCCGGCCCGCCGTGTAAGAACACGACCGGCTTGCCGGAGCGGCTGCCACTTTCCTCGAAATAAATCTCGTGGACAGGTGACACCTTCAGGCGGCCTGTGTTGTAGGGTTCGATCGGCGGATAAAGCCAGGAAACCGGATCTTTCATGATAGATGTAGGCATCGCCAAGCAGTGTACCTCTGGCCTCAGGCCAAGAAAGTTTTAGGACCGAGTGATAAAGAAGAGCTGGTGCTAGGACGGGGGCACCAGCCGAATCTCGTCCTCATAGGGATCACGCAAGTATCCTTCGACAGCGAAGTCTTCTCCGAAGCGATGCAACGTCAGCGACCTAACCGATGCGGCTTCGCTCATGCGGCGATAGCCCGCTCCCAGAGCGAATGGAATTGAGCCCGTTCCAGCCAGGATCTTGGGGGCGTAGTAGAAGAAGACCTTGTCCACGATGTCTTCCGACAACGCGGCCCAGTTGACCATGGCTCCGCCTTCAATGATAAGGCTGGTGATCTGCCGTTCGCCAAGGTTAGCCATCACACGGTCAAGGTCGGGACGGCCATCCATGGAAGGCGAACCGCCGGGGAAGACAATCGTGCCGTCATCGGGCGGACGGCGCATGGGAACTTGCTCGACCACTACGCCTCGCGATTCGAGTTCGCGCCGTTTGTTCTCTTCCGCGAAGCAGCAGAATACGATCAGATCCTGACGTGCGGTCTTTACCACACGCGACTCGAGTGGAATGCGAAGACGCGAATCGAGAATGACGCGCTGCAACGGCCGACGCCGGGGAAGGCCGGCGCGGTCGGTGAGCAACGGGTCGTCCGCAATGACGGTGCCTACGCCGACCAGGATGGCATCATTTGCGTGACGCATCTCGTGTACGTGAGCGCGCGCCGTCTCGCTGGTGATCCACCCCCCGCTGGGAGCAAGCGAACCAAGACCAGATTCAGTTTCGCCTTCCCCCGGAGGCGGAGCGATCTTTCCATCCAATGTCATCGCCGTCTTCAGGGTGACGAAGGGAATCTTGCGGCGAATGAATTTGGCAAAGGCTTCGTTCAGCTTCCTGGCTTCTTCTTGGCAGAGTCCCTCGCGCACTTCGATTCCCGCCTCGCGCAGCCTAGCCAGTCCGCGGCCGCCTTCACGCGGATTGGGGTCGCGCATGGCCGCGAAGACGCGCTTCACGCCTGCCGAGATCACCGCATCGGTACACGGGCCTGTGCGTCCAGTGTGAGAGCAGGGTTCGAGATTCAGGTAGAGTGTCGCGCCGCGGGCGTGCTCACCGGCCTCTTCTAGGGCCAGCACCTCCGCGTGCTTGCGGCCTTCGTAGGTATGAGTGCCGTGTCCCACAACCTCGCCGCTGGAGGAAACCATCACCGCTCCGACGCAAGGGTTGGGCGAGGCCAGCGCGACGCCTTGTTTGGCGAGCGCCAGCGCTTGCTGCATGAACTGCTCGTCGGAGGTTAGGGGATGAGTCATTTAATCGAACAGCGAGTTCACGAAGTCCTGCGGGTTGAAGGGCAGCAGGTCCCCGGCCTTTTCGCCTACGCCCACGTAGCGCACTGGCAAGCCGAGTTCTTTACAGATGGCAACCACGACGCCGCCTTTGGCCGTGCCATCGAGCTTGGTAAGAACGATTCCCGTCACGCCGGCCGACTGCGTGAATAGCCTTGCCTGCTGTAGGCCGTTCTGGCCCGTGGTTGCGTCCATCACCAGCAAGGTTTCGTGGGGCGCGGTGGCGCTGAAGCGTTGGGCGGTGCGACGCATCTTCTCCAGTTCCGCCATCAAGCTGGTCTTGGTGTGGAGACGGCCCGCCGTATCGACGATGACGTAATCCGTGTTGCGTGCCTTGGCCGCTTGCAGTGCGTCGAAGAGCACCGCTGCCGGATCGCCGCCGGGCTTGTTCTTGATCACCTCGGTGCCGGTTCGGTCGCCCCAGATCTCCAACTGCTCGATGGCGGCAGCGCGGAAAGTATCGGCTGCGGCCAGCAACACCGTCTTGCCTTGGGAGCGCAGCAAATGGGTCAGCTTGCCGATCGAGGTGGTTTTGCCCGTTCCGTTCACTCCGACCACCAGAATCACTTCCGGCTCGCCGTCGACCTTGCGCACGGGCGTGTTGCTGGCGGTATTCAGGATGGCCAGCAACTCCTCTTTCAGAATGCGCTTGAGTTCGTCGACATTCGCTACCTGCCTGCGATCCACTTTTTCGCGCAGCGTATCAAGAATCGCGGCTGTGGTTGCGGTGCCCAGGTCGGCGGCGAGCAGCGTAGCTTCCAGATCATCCAGGGTGTCGCGGTCGATTTCCTTGCGAAAGGCGACAACATCTTCAATGCGTTCGCTGAGGCTTTCACGCGTGCGCGTGACCGCCTCTTTCATGCGTTGCAGAAAGCTGGGCTTCTCTTCCGTACTGCCGAATAAGGTTTGAATCATTGAAATGAATCCGTCGCGAAAGTTAGGAGTGACGGCTAAGAACGCCGCCTTGAAAGCTGGACTCGTCGCGAAACTCAATTATAGACAAGCGGTCACGACGCACCTGTGATCCGCTGGATACGTCCCGCGATAGTTTGGCGGAATCTCTTGCAATAGCCTTATCATCCAACACATTTTCAAGGAGGACTCCCGGTGGCAAAGTGTGAGCATGTGAAACTAGCTAATCCGAATGTTCCGCCCAGTGACAATGGTTGCACGGAATGTCTCAAGACGGGTGAGCGATGGGTGGAACTGCGCAAATGTCTGATCTGCGGTCACGTGGGTTGTTGCGATTCATCGCCCGGGCAGCACGCCAACAAACACTTCAAGCACACCGGCCATCCGGTGATGCAGCCGTTCGAGTCAGGCGGCTGGAAGTGGTGCTACGAACACGAGGCGTATGTGTGAAGTACCACTATTCGCTTTTCGCCATTCGCTTGGCAAGACTACTCAAAAGTGGGAGAAGCAG
>JBARGS010000428.1:0-6178 GCA_049798495.1 Candidatus Korobacteraceae bacterium
AGGGGCGCGGTCTGCTCGAAGGGCGCATTCGCCGTGAACTGGAACTCCACGCGTGTGTGCGCCAGTTCCGCCGATGCCTTGGAATCCTGGCAGGAAAGGGAAGTGGTTGCGAGCAGAGTTGTGCCCAGGGCAAAGGCGGCATGTGCGAGGTTCATGACTGCTCCTTGAGTTGATGGCTGTCCGAGGCGCGCAGGGTGAGTCCGTAGATGCTGCGCAGCTTCTCGATTTCCTTCAGCGTCTGCGGGGAGAATGGGGCCTTGCCTTCGAAGGCGTGAAGAACGATTCCTTCCAGCAAGTCGCCAAGGGTCAGGTCCTTCAACTCCGCCAGTCCCTTGAGAACCTTCAGCAGGCGTTTCTCCATGCGCACGCCGGTCTGGACACGTTCCACGACGATGGGATGCTTTACATTCGCTATCATGGTAATAATGTACCAAACTACCAAAATAACAGCCAGCCGAAAATGCGAATTTTCCCGCTTGACAGCCAAGTAGTCGTATGGCACGATACGTTGCATAGCAAGGTATAGTTCATGACAAAGCCTCTGTCCGTTCTCATGGAATCCGAATCCGCGGAGCGCTGGGAAGCCCAGATGCGCAAGGGCTGCCTGGAAATGGCGGTGCTGGCCAGCCTGTGGCACGGGCGGCAATATGGGCTGGAGATTCTGCGGGTGCTGGAACGCGATTCGCAACTGGTGCTGTCGGAGGGAACGATTTATCCCATCCTCAACCGGCTGCGGGCCGATGGCATGGTGCAGTCCGAGTGGGTGGAGGCGGAGGCGGGACATCCGCGAAAGTATTACGAACTGACGATGACTGGCCGCGACCGTGCCGCCCAGATGGCGAAGACATGGACGGAATTTTCGGCGGGCTTGGCCTCGCTGATTGAACCTGTACTCAAGTCGCCGGCAGGGCGACGACTTTCGGCAACGGTAAAGAAGGAGCGAACGCTATGACCAACGATGCGCTGACGAATGACTATCTGGCTCGGATGCGGGCGGCGCTGGCGGGAATGACGCTATCGGAGCGCGAAGACATTGTCGAGGAGATCCGCATGCACATCCGCGAGCGTTCGGGGGATGGGCAGGGAGCAGAGGAGATTCTCGCCGGTCTCGGCCCGGCCGAGCAATTGGCGGAGCAGTATCGCGCCGGTCTGCTGCTGCAGCAGGCGCAGCGCAGCATCTCGCCCTGGGTGATTCTGCGGGCGACGCTTCGCGGGGCGCGCACCGGGGTCCAGGGCGCTGCCGTTTTCTTCATCGCGCTATTTGGCTACCTGATGGGCGCCGGCTTTCTGTTGCTGGCGCTACTGAAGCCGATCTTTCCTCGACAGACCGGGCTATGGGTGGGGCCGGGAGTCTTCGACTTCAGCTTTCGCATGGGTTTGCTGCCGAACTATCCGTCGACGACAGTGCATGAAATGCTGGGCTGGTGGCTTATCCCCGTGTGCCTGATCGCGGGTTCGCTCACCGTGTTGCTGACGACCAAGCTGATCCAGTTTCTGATGAAGCGGTTCCGCTTGCGCCTGCCGTTCGCCGTGGGGGCGCGCGCCCAATCCGCGGTCATGGCGATCTGATCCTACGAACGAATTAACCAGGGAACAAGGTCGCCAGCCGGATCAACCTCTCAGCTTGGCCAGCAGATCCGAAGGATGGACGGGCTTTGCGAGTATTTCAAACTCGTGCCCCTGGGCCCGGGCATTCTCCAGCAGGTCGGCAGTAGCGGCCTGACCGGAGAAGAGCAGAATCTTACAGGCCGGCAGGAAGCCGCGAATGCTAATGGCAGCTTCGATTCCATTCATGTCCGGCATGATGACATCGCTGATAATCAGGTCGGGCTGGAGCGCCTTGGCGCTCTCCACCGCGGCGGATCCCGTGTAAACCGCGGAGGCGTCGTAACCATTGAGATCGAGGATTTTGGCCAGAGTGTCGGCGATGACCTGTTCGTCGTCGACTACCAGAACTCTGGGTTTTCTAACCGCGTGCATTCAGTCGCTCCTTCCAAGACCGCGAAGCCGGAAACGCCGATTATAGCGGACAGGACGGGATCTGGAGCTACCGTCCAGGAACTCGGTAGTGGTGCAGTTTGCCATAGGGATGCGCGCCCGTTCGACTCGCTGCGCTCGCTCAGGGCAGGCTCTTTCGCGCGCCGGCGCGAATCGGCGCGCCCAGATCCCTCGCTGCGCAAAAGAGGCTTGCTCGGGATGACAAACTGCACCACTACCAGGAACTCACACATGGGATGCACAATTTACCTTATGCGTCACGCGCGAGGCGTCGAAATTCCGCTGTTTTGGCTGGCTTGCTGGATATTGCCCTCCTAAACCTGCAAGCCAAGGGCCACAGGTGACATTGGCAGGGGCTCTCCGAGCGGCCCTCCTTAGCTCTTCGAATCTGGCGGCTTAGCCCGGTTGTGCGATTGCTCACAACAGGTCGGTGACCAGCATCACCGCCTTGCCGGTCGTGCTCTTTGTACATTCGGAGTGACGGCAGAGGCTGAGGGTTCGGCACCAGACGTGACACGCCCACGACCTTAGTACTGCCGATGCTGCTGGCGCGGTGAGGGCCAGTCAGAAAACCAGGATGGGAGACCGCAATCATGGCATACGTTATTACTGATACTTGCACCAAAGACGAACTCTGCGTCGAAGCTTGTCCAACCGACTGTATCCACCCCAAAAAGGACGAAGAGGGTTTTGAGGCTGCTACCCAGCTCTACGTCGATCCCGAGGGCTGCATCGATTGCGGCGCCTGCGTTCCCGTGTGCCCGAGCAATTCGATGTTTCTGGCTGAGGAAGTTCCGGCCGACAAGCAGGAATTTATCGCCAAGAATGCCGCGCATTACACGGCGTAATTGTCACGCGGAGCGGCAAGTGCTGTTTGGCTGCGCCTGAGCGTCGCCGGCTCAGCAGCGTCAGGGTCGCCGATTCGATAGCCGACCTCCGTTACCTCCTTTACGGAGCTGCGGCATTGGTGGATAGATCCTGCGCTGCCGCGACGAGAGAATTCTCAATCGCGAGAGGCAGAGCACTGACTGTGCCTTTTCTCGTTCGATTCTTTCTAGCCTGGTACTCCCAACCGCCGGGTTCTCTTCTCTCGCCATCAACCCGCACTGCTGAATCTGCATCCCACGAACATGCACGCGAGAGTCACTCTTCTGGCATTTGCCGCCAGCCTCATGCTCTGCTTTGCCGGATGTATGGCCTGCAACACAAAACCCTCCAGTCCCGACCAGGTGCGCGAGAAAACGGCGGAAGCCACGGCGGAACTGAAAGATAATGCCAAGGCAATGGCGCAGGGCCTGCGCGAAGGACTCACTCGTCCCAGTCCCGACAAGCCGCTTGACCTGAACAAGGCGTCGAAGGCCCAGCTGATAAGTCTTCCCGGCATGGACGACGCTTCCGCGGACCGCGTGATTGCCGGCCGTCCATACTCGAACGAGCACGAGCTTCTGGAGCGGCGAATCGTCTCGCGCGAGGAGTACAACAAGATTGCCGACAGTATTACGGTTGCAAAATAGATAAGCGAATCGCTACAGAAAGCCGGCAGGCGAAACAGCCCGGCCCAGGCGCCTTCGGCAGGCTTAATTTGTTATTCTCACCTCGTGATCACGAAATGGCGGACGGGCGGTACAGCTGCGGTCGTGGCGGTGATTCTCGCTGCCCCGAATCTTCCGGGGCAAACCTCTTCTCCAACATGGTCTCCAGAAACACTCAAACAGTTGCAACAGATTCAGCAGACTGCGCTACAAGATGACTATGTCTACCACCAGGCTGCTCATCTCACCGACAATATCGGTCCGCGCCTGGCCGGCTCACCTCAGGCGGCGGGCGCAGTGGATTACGTCGCCAAGGAGCTGCGGAAGCTGGGCCTCGAAGTTCGGTTGGAGAAAGTAACGATTCCGCAGTGGGTGCGCGGGGAAGAGCGTGCCGAACTGGTCAGCTATCCTGGCCAGGTCCCGGGAACCCAGCAGAAAATTGTCGTCACCGCGCTGGCATCGATCAACGCCGCTACACCGCCAGAAGGGATCACAGCCGAGGTTGTGGTCGTGAACAACTTTGACGAATTGGCGGCGCTGCCGCGCGAAAAAGTAGAAGGCAAGATTGTTGTCTTTAACGAACGCTTCGACAGGAGCATGGCTGCCGCGGGATTCCCACTGGAAGCCTACGAGCAAGCGGTCGCCTACCGCGAAGGTGGGTGCGAAGCCGCTGCGCGCAGGGGCGGGGTAGCGGCGCTGGTTCGATCTGCCGGCGGCGCGGAGTTTCGCCTGCCGCATACCGGCGAGACAGGATACGACCCCAAGCTGCCCGGCATCCCCGCAGGCGCCGTCGCGGCGGAAGACGCGGAGCTCATGGCGCGGCTTTCGGCGGAAGGGCCGGTGCGCTTGCACCTGGTGTTGACGCCGAAGCTGGTAGGCGAGGTCGACTCCTACAATGTGGTAGGTGACCTCAAGGGCAGCCGGCATCCCGAACAGGTCGTTGTCGTCTCAGGACACCTGGACTCCTGGGACTTGGGCACGGGAGCGATCGACGATGCCGCTGGAGTCGCCGTGGCGATGCAAGCCGCGCAAATCCTGAAGCGGCTCGATCTGCAGCCCGAGCGCACGATTCGTGTGGTGGCCTGGATGGCGGAAGAGATCGGCATCTTCGGCGGAAGAGCGTATGCGAAACAGCATGCGGCGGACGTGGTCAATCATTTCGCCGCCATCGAGACAGACCTCGGCGCCGGTCATCCCATGGGCATCAACGCCTGCTGCGACGAAGCCATGTTGAAAACCCTGCAGCCGATCGCCAGCGTTTTGCAGACCTCCGGTGCCGGCATTCTGCGCTCCTCCGAGGACACTGGCGCAGACATCATTCCCCTCAGAGTTGCCGGTGTGCCGACATTCAGTCCCCTACAGGACGCGCGGAGGTATTTCGATTATCACCACACTGCCGCGGACACGCTGGACAAAATCGATCCGCGGGAGTTGCGGGAGAATGCAGCCGTGGTCGCAGTGCTGGCTTACGCGCTGGCCAACATGCAGACTGACCTGCCTCGCAAGCCGCAGCCCGTGCCAGACTGGCTGAAGTAACGCGGAATGCGAGTTGTCCGGCGAATGCTTTAAAAAGCCAATTAGCGCCGGAAACCGCCTCCTCCAAAGCTGCGGCCGCCGCCGCCCCAGCCTCCACCGCCCGCACGGTCAGCCCAGCCTCCGCCGCCGGCGCCACCGCCCCAGCCACCTGAGCTGAAGTTGCCCCAGCGCGACGCCCCCTGGCTGCGGGACGAGGCCAAGTTGTCCATCGACGATTTGTCGAAGCCGGATGAAGGGCTGGACCATCCGCTGTCTGTGTGTTGCTGCCATCCCGACGAGGGGTTGTACTTATACACGTTGCCGTCATGCGAGGCGTACGTATTGTTCGCGGTGTGAGCGACGCCGTTGCCGGTGTTCGTGTTGTAAGCGAAGCCGTGGGCTCCGCTGACAGATTGGCCAGTATATGCGTTGCCGGCCGTGCCCGCAGCGCCACCCTTCACTACGCCGGTGTTCTGGTTGTAATCCATACCGTGAGCGCCGGCCGCGTAGTTTCCGGTATACGCGTTGCTGACGGTTCCACCGCCTGCTGCGTACCGGTTGCCGGTCGAGGGATTGTAGCCACTGACCCGCGAACCCGTAGTGTAGTTCCCGGTATAAGCGTTGTAGTTTTCTCCATGAGCTGCGTAGCCGCTGTTGCCGGTCACGGGATTGTAGTAGGAGCCGCGGGCCCCGGTACCGACATTCCCTGTCCAGGGATTAGCCCACGCGGCTCGCGTTCCCGCGTAGGTAGTGTTGCCCCAGCGTCCGTAGACGTTGGCGGCAGCCGCACCTCCCCAGCCGCCCCAACCCCACGCCGGAGCTCCCCATCCCCAGCCCCAGTAGCCGACCGGCCCCCACCATGGGCTGCACCAGGAGCCGATCGCCATGCCCATGCCAAACCCAAGCGCCCAGCCCGCAGTGGTGCTCCAGGCAAAGCTGGCGCCTACGCCGTAGGTGTAGGGCGCCGGCACCCAGATTGTCGGTCCGATGTAAGGCGCGTAGTAATATCCGGTTCCGTACACCACGACGCCATCGGAAGAAACCACTGTGCCGTAATAACCCGGCGTGTAACCCACGTAGACGACACTTGGTGTGTAGCCGTAGACGTACACGTAGGTCACGTAATGCACCGG
>JBARGS010000429.1:0-2135 GCA_049798495.1 Candidatus Korobacteraceae bacterium
ACGCCGTTCCTGCTCTTCTTTATTTCACGTTTCAAGAAGGCGGTGAAGAAGGCCACCCACCAGGTGCGGAAGGAAGAGTCGGAAATCGTCGCGGTTGTGCAACAGGGGCTGGAATCGATGCAGGTAATCGAAGCTTTCGGGCGCCAGGACATGGAGCAGCAAGCCTTGGCCGAGGTGAGTCACGCCACGGTCAATGCTGCTCTGAAGGCGCGCAAGGTCAAGTCACTGCTCTCGCCCATCGTCACCATCACCGTCGCTTTCTGCACTGCCATCGTATTGTGGCGAGGCGCCGCGCTTATCCTCGCGGAGGCGATGACGGTGGGCGCCTTGACGGTTTACTTGTCCTACCTCACCAAGTTTTTTAAGCCGGTGAAGGATCTAGCCACGACCACGAACGCAATTGCGCAGGCCGCGGTGGGTGTCGAACGTGTGCAAGCCATCCTGGAGACGGACACGATCCTGCCTGAGCGCGCCGACGCGGCCGAACCCCGCTTCCTCAAGGGCGACATTGTCTTCGACCACGTGGCGTTTGGCTACAGCGCTGATACTCCCGTACTGAAGGATGTCAGCTTTAAGATCGAGCCTGGGAGCATGGTCGGTATTGTGGGCCCGACCGGCAGCGGAAAGTCGACGATAGTTAGCCTGATTCCGCGCTTCTACGATCCAACCAACGGGGCGGTGCGAATCGATGGCCGCGATGTTCGCGATTACAAGGTGAACCCGCTGCGCGAGCAGATTGGCTATGTCCTGCAAGACACGGTGCTATTCCGCGGCACGATTCTGGAGAACATTGCCTTCGGCCGTCCGAATGCAACCCGCGACGAGATTGTTCAGGCGGCCCAGTTGGCGAATGCGGATGAGTTCATCTCCCGTATGCCAAAAGGCTACGACACGATGGTCGGCGAGCGTGGTTCGACCCTGTCGGGCGGGCAGCGCCAGAGAATCGGGATTGCGCGCGTGATGGTGCGCAACAGCCCGATCCTGCTGCTTGACGAGCCCACCGCTGCGCTTGACAGCGAGTCGGAAAAATTGGTGATCGAAGCCTTGGAGCGCCTGATGAAAGGCCGTACCGTCATCACCATCGCTCATCGCCTGAGCACCATTCGCGATGCCGACAAGATTATTGTGATCGACGCCGGAGTGGTCGCCGAGAGCGGCAATCACGACCAACTGATGGCGCGCAACGGGATTTACGCCGATCTCCATCGCACCCAGTTTGACGCGGCGTCGGCGAAAGCTTAATCATAAGTGAACTCATTCGATTCTCCGGCCGCTGAGCCGAAGATGCCGCCACTGGCACGTTATCGAGGAACCCAACATGTCCCGTTATCTGGTTGTTCTGCCTGACGATTCGGCCCAACCCATACTCGATGCGATCAACCGCGCCACCAAGTCGCTCCGCATCAAGATGTTCCTTTTTTCCGATCCGCACTTAATGCACGCCGTCATTGCGGCCCATCACCGAGGTGTGAAGGTGCGGATCATGCTGAATCCCGCACGGCGGAGCGGAGAGAAGGAGAACGACGACACCCGGCAGCGACTTGCCGACGCCGGCGTCGAGGTCATCGACAGCAATCCTGCCTTCGACGTCACCCACGAAAAGTCCATGGTGATCGACGATCAGACGGCCTTCATCCAGTCACTGAACTGGGAGACCAAGAACCTCACGGAGACGCGCGATTACGCCGTCGTTACTTCCCACCCTCACGAAGTTTGCGAGGTTAGCGAATGCTTCGACGCCGACTGGGCGCGTCAGGCGTTCAATCCCGGCGAGCATTCCCACTTGATCTGGTGCATCGGCAACGGCCGCCAAAGAATAGGTCAGTTTATCGACGAGGCCAAGCATTCCTTGTGGGTGCAGAACGAACGCTATCAGGATCCGGTGATTATCGAACGATTGGTGCGCGCCAACGGTCGCGGCGTCAAAGTTCACGTGCTGGCGAGGCCCCCGCACAAGCTGAAGAAGCAGAAGCTGGTGGAGGCAGTCGGCGGCATGCGCATCATGGATGACGTGGGCATCAAAATCCACAAACTCAAAGGTCTGAAGCTGCATGCCAAGCTGCTCTTCGCCGATGGAGTTCGCGCCATCATTGGGTCGATCAATCTGGCGCCGGGCTGTTTCGATAGCCGCCGTG
>JBARGS010000430.1:0-5580 GCA_049798495.1 Candidatus Korobacteraceae bacterium
ACGCAACCTTGTCGATATTCTTCAACCGGTTCATGATGAGCTCGCCGATTTCGCTGGTTTTGCGCTCGCGCTCCTGTGAATCGACCACGAAGCCCTCGGCGTCATTGACAATCTGCTCCAGTTTTCCCATAGAGACGGGCCGTTTTTCGCAGGCCCGCAGCAACCCGCTGAGGACTTTCTGCCGCTCGAATTTCTCGCGGCGGCCGTCTTTCTTCACGACCATGTAGGGGATTTCGTCGATGCGCTCGTAGGTGGTGAAGCGCTTTTCGCACTTCAGGCACTCGCGGCGGCGGCGGATGGACTCGCCTTCCTTGCTTTCGCGCGAATCGACTACTTTGTCGTTTTCAAAGCCGCAAAACGGGCACTTCATGGAGGAGAGAAAGCGGGCGATATGCCCGTACTTCGATTGTAACAGGGGGAACGAGTTCACCACGGAGGCACGAAGAACACCGAGAATCGGACGAATGAAAGTTATTACCCCAAAGATACGGCCATGGCGTTAGCTTGTTTTTTTCTTCGGCCTTGATCTTCCGGAGACTCCCTCAGACTGATACTTGATTCCCCAGATTCGCAACAGCTGCTGGCACGCAGCTTCGAAGTCGCCAGTAAAATCAACGAACTCAAACTGCCCAAGCGTCCAGGAAAGGGTGCGGTACTGAGAGTGTTTTCGAAGCAGAGGGATAATCCGTCCGTTGTAACGCTTCTCGTTGAGCGCAAAGAATAGTTCCCGTTTCACCCAAAGCGAGCGTACCGCCGCCGGTGTCAATACCACCAGGAACCAATTGCACTCATCCAGGGCGCGGCCAATCTCATCATGCCACTCTTGCGCTCCCCTGATGTGTTCCGCACTGTACCAATAAGGTATTCGGTGCCGTTCCAGAACGTGCCGCAAGCGAAGCACAAACGAGCGGTCCCGGGCAGAGTGAGAAATGAAAATCTTCTTCTTGCTGGGTCGGGAGGAAGGCATCCGGTGCTCAGGCGACTTGCTTCAAAGCACCTGCGATCGCTTCACCAATCTTGGTAAAGCCTTGCCTTGCGTCGAAGATCTTGAATTCTCGTAAGATCCACGGCATTGAGGGAGTGGGCTTCACTTGCACGGGGAATAGCTTACCCTCATACTTCTGGTCTCCGAGGGCGTATTCGATTTCGCGCCGGACCCATTCCGAGCGCATGGATTCGGGCGACACCAGAACGACCATAGCTTCCGAGTTTTCTAGCGCTTCACCGTTTCGCAGCCAAACGTTATCTCCCGGCAGAAGCTCCGCGTCGTGGCTCCAAACAGAAAGCCCCCTTTTCTTGAGATCCGCCGCAAGGGCTTCGGCCAAAGCCTCATCGGGGTGCGCATAGCTCAGAAATACTTGCATGATCGAAGTGTCTCTACGAACAGATTTTAGCACCGGCCCAACACCTGTCCCATCCCTATTCTGCCAGTGCTGCTGCTTTCTCTTCAGCTTCGGCGACGGCGCGGATCGATACGTGCTCGTGGCGGGCGATCGCCAGCCCGGTCGGGATGACCGACATGAAGGTCACCGCCCACAGCAAAATGCCACAGCTCACGGCGAGTTCATGTTCGATGCCGAAACCTGCGCTCAACATACCGATCGTAGCCAGTTGCGAACCGCCGCCAACCGCCGGCAACTGCAGCATTGATCCCACCATGCTGGAGCCCATGAGCACGATCTCATGTGGCATGGTGAGACTCCGGAGTTGGCCAGGGTAAGCGTGGGTAATCGAGTAGTAGGCGAAGGCAATCATTACCCACATTAAGAACGAAACGCCGACCAGTTGCATGGCGGAGCTGAAATCCTGAATAGTCTCCAAGCCGTGACTGAAGGAAAGAATCTTCTCGCGCAGGTGATGTGCAAGCTTGGGAGCGAAGCCGGCGAAGCGGTCGTAGAAAAATTGCGCCACGCGATCGCCCGAGCGGCGCACGATCACCATACCAATAATGAGCGCGACGATCAGCGCCATCAGCACAAACGATGCCTCGCGCAGCTGGCGATAGAAGTGAAGCATGCGCAGGTCAGGCGAAAGGAAGCTCAGGGCGAGCATGACGGCGAAGGCGCCCATGTCGAAGATACGCTCCACCCCCCAAACCGCGATCTGCGAAGTAAAGGTGAGGCGCTCTTTCTTGGCGACGATGTAAGGGCGGATCATTTCACCGGCGCGGCCCAGCAGCGCGAGCGCGGCAAAGCCCACAAATTGCGGGGCCAGTAGGCGCATGGTGGTGGTTTTGCGAACCGGCTTCAGAAAGATCTTCCAGCGCACCGCGCGCAAGACATAGGCGAGATAGGTCAGTGCCAGCCCATAAAACACGTACAACCAATCGACGTGTTCGGTGCGGCTCCAGAACATGGGCCAGTCGAAGGTCTTCCATGAACGGATCTGCAAATAGACGAGCAGACAGAGCGCGATCAGAACGGCGCCGAAGACCAGGATGCGTTTCTTGTTCATGAAAAATCAGTAGATTGGCGCACGAAGCCTAAGGGTCAAGGTAAATGAGTGGGGAAGTGGGGTCAAACGGGAACTACTCGCTGCCAGTGGCGGCAGTCGCGGACGTTTTCTGTGCCAGAGTGGACTTGTCGGTTTGCGCGCGATGTTGAGCTTGTTGCTGCAGCTTCCGCTCCGCCAGTTTCTTGCGGTTGTAGTCCTTGATGACGCGCGCTACGTAGGCGTGGGTCTCGCGGTAGGGAGGAACACCTTTGTACTGCTGTACACGCTGTGGTCCGGCGTTGTAGGCGGCCAGCGCCTTGACCATATCGTTGTTGTAGAGCAGAAGCAGTTCGCGCAGATAGCGCACACCGCCATCGACGTTGGCGGCGGGATCGAAGCTGTCTTTGACGCCTAACTTGCCGGCCGTCCCGGGCATCAGCTGCATCAGGCCACGGGCGCCCTTGGGTGAAACTGCACGTGGATTGTTTCCGCTCTCGGCATGAATCACGCTGGCGATGAAGTCGGCATCGACCTGATGCTGGTCGCTGGCGGCGCTGACAATCGACTTCAGATCGTGTGGTTGCGGCAGGGGAGCGGCAGCGTCTTGCCGATCGGGCGGAGCCGGTTCAAAGTCTGCGATCTCGGTGGAGGGGACGTCGATATATCCACCCGCAGGATCGGCACTCACGTAGAGGCGGGTGGTAGCGCCGACTACCTCGTGATGATCGTGGCGCAGGGTGAAGCCGTTGGTGAGGTTGGCCAGTTCGGCGGCGTGAAGAGGGGTGGCAAAAAGTAACCCAAGGAGGGCAACCTGCAGAAAGCCGAACACCCGAGCGAGGACAGAACAGCAGGTCCCTCGACTCCGGTGGCGAAACGCCACCTGCGCTCGGGATGACAAATTGCTCCGGCGGCGAAGCGCCGCCTGCGCTCGGGATGACACTTCAATGGGGTGAACTCTATGCATCAGAGTTAACTCTACGCATCACGCTTTGTACTGGAAACATTAACCTCAAATCCTACGCATTCACTTTCGCCCAGCACCTGCTCGATGGCGGCGGCGACTCCGCTGGCGTCGTTGTGCAGAGTCACGGTCCAGCCATTCTGCTTTAGATCTTCCGACGCATTGCCCATGATCACCGGATGTCCGGCAAAGGTCAACATCTCGATGTCATTGTAATTATCGCCGATCGCCATTACCTCAGACGGAGAAATGCCGCGATGGTGAGCCCAACGCTCCAGGGCGTGCCCTTTCGAGCAGCCCGCATTCAAAATGTCGAGAATGGAAAGATCGCGATAGTCGTATTGCGTCCGTAAGAGGGTGAAGTCAGCGGCGAACTCGCACGCGCGAAGCTGCTGCTGAGCGCGCTCCATCAACTCGATGGGGCCGCAGAACATAGCCTGGATGGGGTCTCCGGTGAGCGCCTTGTCGATCGGGTTGATGTATTCGATATAGGGCGCATTCTTTTCCATCCAGCGCTGGATGACGCCGTAGAGGCGTTCATGATTCTCGCAGACAATAGCGCCCATGTCCTCGCGATCGAAGGTAATGACCATGTGGTTGCGGAACTCGCGCATGTGATGGCAAAGCCTGATGGCGGTGGATTGCGGCAGCAGGTCCTGATGAAACGTTTCGCCGCTGGTCGAACGGGTGACGGCTCCATTGGAGCTGATCAGCCAGAGATCGAAGCCCAGCGATTCGGCGATCGGCAGGGCAAAGTGGTGGCGGCGTCCGGTGCCCAGCACGATTTCGATCCCCGCCTCATGGGCGCGGCGCAGCGCGTCCAGATTAGCCTGCGAAACCTGGTACTTGGTATCGAGGAGCGTGCCATCGATATCGATGGCGATGAGACGGATGGGATAGGGCAACATTAGCTATTTTAGCAGCCGGACCGTCGGGGAATGTCAGCGCCCGGTGATCCGCCCGAGCGTTCAGGTTGTGCTTGCCTGTATTGTGGAACTGTCGTAACATCTCGGACACCGAGTGGAGAGTCCTTCGGCGACGCAAGCCACCCTATCAAATTGCTTCTGCTGCTCTCGTTAGGGAAGTAGTTGTTCACGTTGCTGGTGTTGTGCTATATATCGGATACCGAGTTGAGGCCCGCGACTACAGAGAGTGCTTCAGGAGAATTGTTTATGACAACGCTGCAAACCGCTAAGGTCAGGATCTCTTCTGTTGAGTTTCAGTTCCGAATGCTGGCGCTTGCTGTCCTAATGCTTATCGTTTCGGCTATGACCGCCCTCGGTCACGCGCAAACCTTCTCGGTACTCTACAACTTCGATACGGGATTTAGCGGGAACGGAGCAGGTCCCGAAGCCGGGTTAAGCATGGATGTCGCAGGGAATCTGTATGGCACAGCCTCGACCGGAGGGCCGCAACTTGCCGGTGGGGTTTTCAAGCTATCCCACAGGGGATCTGGTTGGATCTACACCCCACTTTACCTGTTTACTGGAGGCGGCGACGGAGGACGTCCAGTCTCCAGAGTGATTTTTGGTCCGAATGGCAGTCTCTATGGAACTACAGCAGACGGGGGCGCTTCCAACATCGGTACAGTTTTCAATCTTCAGCCGCCGCCCGGTATTTGCAAGAGTGTACGCTGCTCGTGGCGTGAAACCGTGTTACATAGTTTCGCCCTGGACGACAATGGGGCCAGTCCCGAGGGGGATCTGGTTTTCGATCAAGCCGGTAACCTTTATGGAACATTGTTCAACGGCGGTCATAATAACGGTGCTGCCTATGAGCTCAGTCCCAGCAGCAACGGGTGGACGGAAAGTGTCCTTTACTTATTCCCAGGCAACGGCGGCAGCAGTAGTCCCCGTCCTTCCAGTGGACTAGTGTTCGACAACGCCGGCAATTTGTATGGCACAACCCAGCCGGAAACCACGGGTGGGTCGGTCTACCAATTGAGTCCTTCGCAATCAGGCTGGACGGCGACCACCCTTTATGTCCCCCAAGGTGGAAACGAGGGAACAAATCCCGTGGGTGGCGTTATCGTCGACGATGCAGGAAATCTTTATGGTACGACCTACGAAGGTGGCGCGCTGGGTGGCGGCACGGTTTTTGAGCTAACGCCGTCGAACGGCAGTTGGATACCTACCGTGCTTTACAGCTTCTCCGGAAGCAACGGGGGACCCTACGCCAGCCTGACC
>JBARGS010000431.1:0-15777 GCA_049798495.1 Candidatus Korobacteraceae bacterium
CCGGCAGCGGCGAGCGATCGCAGACAAAGCGATAGAAGGCCAGCATGTTCGCTGGCTGCGCCATCTGGCCTTTGTAGTAATGCGGCGTACGCACCATGGCAACGTCGTAGCCGAGTTCGGCGGCATATTCCGTCAGCCGCAAAGTCTCGACCGCCGACTCGATGCCCGTGCCGGCTATCAGGACCTTCTCATTCGCGGCCGCTTCGCGCGCGCTCTTCAGCACTTCGCGCCGTTCTTCATCGCTCAGCAGGATGGCTTCGCCGGTCGAACCCTGCACAACGATGCCGGCGATCGGCCCGCGCGAGTAGTGCTCGACATTCTGTTCCAGCTTGCGGAAGTAGAGTTTGCCGTCGGGGTAGAAGGGGGTGGTAATGGGAGGAAAGATTCCATGTAAGAGCATGAGGAAATTATAGGACAGCAGCAGGGCTGGGAATCAGCGATTGCCGAGCGTTCGGATTTCCCCCAGACCCAGCAAGCGCTGATCGGCAGTGGCCAACACCAAATCGAGGACCTGGGCGGTGGCGGCCAGAAACCGGTCAGCGGGATCCTGGTGCAGCGGAAGGCAGCTGGCGGCCAGCGCTATCTCGTGCGTCAGCGGCGCTTCGCGCGTGGCGAGAGTCGCATTTCGCAACCACTGCTCGATATCGGCAGGCAGCCGGATTCTGCCTTTCTTGTGTAAGGTCAAGGCTTCCCATGTGCTGATCGGGGACAGCCATAATTCGTTCGCCGAGTTCGTGAGCTCACGCAGGAGCCGTGGTCCTAAACGTTTCGGCTCAACGTAGGCCCACAGCCAAATATGCGTATCGAGCAAAATCTTCAACCGCGCAGCGCCTCCCAATCCTCGGGTTCACTTGCTGGAGAAATGATGTCACCCAGGATTTTGGCTGTGCCTTTGCCGGAGCCAATCCAAGCCTTACGGTCGACTTGGGTTTCCTCTGGCGGCACAACATCGGCGACCGGCTTGCCAAAGCGGGTCACGCGGATGGGCTGCTTGGTTTTGGCGACTTGCTGGAGGAGCGAGAGGCACTTCGCCTTGAATTCGGAGATGGCAATTTTCTGCATATTTTGTCTCAACCATCATTTTAACTATAGTCAATATTATGGTCAATCCGCTTCGGAAGCCGGGTACCGTGAACGCGTCACAGCGAAGCCCAAAAAGAAGTTGTTACCATATAGCGAATGTTGCCGGTCCTCTTTAGACAGCGAATCCCCCAGACACGCTCATACCCTGTGAGTGCGAAAGAGCTATCTGAAGCCTTCGCCGACACTCCGCAGCGAGACGAACTGATTATTCGTTTTCACTTCTATGAGCCCTTGGATCGCCGCGGTAAGCCACAATCCGTATTAAGTCTGCACTACGTCGGTGAAGAAAATATTCGGGTAGAAGCGCCGGTGAATCCCAAGTGGTCGATTTCTGTCGCGCCTGTCGCGAGATCCTCGCGACATCTCGTCAACGAACTTCTGAAGAAAGAGGCATTGCCTGCCATGCGGAATTGGCTAATCGAACGCAAGAACCTTCACAGCCGTTTCGGAGGACAATCACTGTCTGCAGTTTTCGACGAACACACCGAAACGCTGAGGATGGAACATTATCAAACGCCTGGCGAGACGTTCTCGACCTAGCCCAAGTCAGGGTTGGCCAACTGCCAAATGCTAATTGCACTCTTGCTACTTCGCCGCGGCCACTCGTTCGGCATGCAATTGCTGCAACGCGTACACCCTCAACTCTCCGCGCTGCAAAGCCGCAATCCCTTCGCAAGCCGCGCGGGCGGCCGACAGCGTTGTAATCGTCGGAATGCGTGCCGTGACGGCCGCACGGCGGATGGCCTTTTCATCAAACCACGGCTCAACTCCGTGTGGTGTGTTGATGATCAACTGAATGCGTTCGCCCTTGATCAGGTCGACGACATTCGGACGGCCTTCCTTCACTTTGTAGACGCGCTCTACTCGCAGCCCAGCGGCTTCCAGAACACGCGCCGTGCCATGCGTGGCCACAATGCTGAAGCCCAGCTCGACGAAGCGCTTCGCCAGTTCCGGCATGAATGGTTTGTCGCGCTCGTTGCCACTCATGAAGATGGTGCCCGAGGTCGGCAGCACCTGCCCGGCGGCGGCTTGCGCCTTGGCGAAGGCCTCACCGAAGTTGTCGGCCACGCCCATCACTTCGCCAGTCGATTTCATCTCCGGACCGAGCACCGTGTCGACGCCGGGAAACTTGCCCCAGGGAAAGACTGGCGACTTCACAAAGTAAAAGTTGCCGGTATCGAGATCGCTCTTGCGCTCGATGTTTTCCGGCAGAAACTCGCGCAGCTTGCGCCCCGTCATCAGGCGCGCGGCAATCTTGGCCAGGGGTACGCCCGTCGCCTTCGACACATAGGGCACGGTACGAGAGGCGCGTGGGTTAACCTCGATGACGTAAACCCGATTGCGCTGAATCGCGTACTGCACGTTCATCAGCCCGATGACCTTGAGCGCGCGGGCAAGCTGGAAGGTGTATTCGCGAATGGTGTTCAGTAGCGTGCGCGAGATGTCGACTGCCGGCAGAACGCACGACGAGTCGCCGGAGTGAATGCCAGCCTCTTCGATGTGCTGCATGATGCCGCCGATCACCACATCCTCGCCGTCGGAGATGGCGTCAACATCGATCTCGGTCGCAGACTCCAGGAAGTGATCGATCAGCACCGGCCGCTCCTGCGAGTACTCGACCGCCTCCTTCATGTACTCGATGAGCGACGCGTCGTCGTATGCCAGCACCATCGCGCGCCCGCCCAGCACATACGAGGGCCGCACCAGCACCGGATAGGAGATGCGATTGGCGTTGGCCACCGCCTCTTCCACGCTGGTGGCGATAGCTCCGCGCGGCTGCGGAATGGAAAGCTCCTCCAGCAGCTTGCCGAAGCGACGGCGATCTTCGGCAAGGTCGATGCTCTCGGGCGACGTGCCGATGATGGGCACGCCTGCGGCCTTGAGCGGCAGCGCAAGATTCAGCGGCGTCTGCCCGCCAAACTGTACGATCACGCCAATCTCCGCGCCGCTCTGTGCTTCGTGCTCATACACCGCCATCACGTCTTCATACGTGAGCGGTTCGAAGTAGAGGCGGTCGCTGGTGTCGTAGTCGGTTGAGACGGTCTCGGGATTGCAATTGATCATGATCGTCTCGTAGCCATCATCGCGCAGCGCGAACGCCGCGTGACAGCAACAGTAATCGAACTCGATGCCCTGACCGATACGGTTTGGTCCGCTGCCCAGGATGATCACCTTCTTGCGATCGGTAGGCGTCGCCTCGTCTTCCTCCTCATAGGTCGAGTACATGTAAGGAGTGAAGCTTTCGAACTCCGCCGCGCAGGTATCCACGCGCTTGAATACCGGGCGGACGTTGTGCTGCTTGCGCAGTTGATGGATCTTCTCGCTGGCGGCGCGACCGTCTTTCATGTTCAGCGCGTCGCCCAACCGAGCGTCGGAGAAGCCCATGCGCTTGATCTCGCGCAGCCGCTCCGCATCGATCGGCTCCGTCCCCAGCTTCGCCTGCACATCGGCAATTTCCTTGAGCTGATGCAGGAACCAGGGGTCGATGTTGGTCATCTGCGCGATCTCGCGCACGCTCATACCCTGTGACAGCGCGTAACGAATGTAGGCCAGCCGCTCGGGATGCGGCGTCACCAGACGCTTGGTCAGGATGCGCGGCTCAATGTCCTCGGCCGTCGCTCGTCTGCCGGTTTCCATGGAGCGCACCGCCTTCAGCAGCGCCTGCTTGAAGGTGCGGCCGATGGCCATCACCTCGCCGACTGACTTCATCTGCGGGCCGAGCGCCTCGTCCGCGCCGGGGAACTTCTCGAACTGCCACTTGGGAATCTTAACGACCACGTAGTCGAGCGTCGGCTCGAAGCAGGCCGGCGTCTTGCGCGTGATGTCGTTGGTGATCTCGTCGAGCGTGTACCCGACAGCCAGCTTGGCAGCGATCTTCGCAATCGGAAAGCCGGTCGCTTTCGACGCCAACGCCGACGAGCGCGAGACCCGCGGATTCATCTCGATAACCACCATGCGCCCGTTGTGGGGATCGACGGCAAACTGAATGTTCGATCCGCCGGTCTCGACACCGATCTCGCGAATGACGGCGATAGCCGCGTCGCGCATGGCCTGGTATTCGCGATCGGTCAGCGTTTGCGCCGGCGCCACCGTGATCGAGTCGCCGGTGTGCGTGCCCATGGGATCGAAGTTCTCGATGGAGCAGATGACGATGACGTTGTCCGCCAGGTCACGCATCAGCTCCAGCTCGTACTCTTTCCAGCCGAGCACCGACTCTTCCAGCAGCACCTCATGCACCGGCGAGAGATCGAGTCCGCGCGCCAGTAATTCCAGCAGCTCGTCGCGGTTGTAGGCGATGCCTCCGCCGGTGCCGCCCAGAGTGAACGACGGCCGCAGGATGACGGGAAAGCCAATTTTGCTGCTGAAGTCGATGCCGTCTTTCAGATTGTTGACCAGTGATGACTTCGGGACGTCGAGACCAATCGCCGTCATGGCATCTTTGAAGAGCAGGCGGTCTTCGGCCTTCTTGATAGCGCCCAGTTGCGCGCCAATGAGCTGCACGTTGTACTTCTCGAGCACACCGCCGTCAGCCAGCTCGACGGCGAGATTCAGCGCCGTCTGTCCGCCGACTGTCGGCAGCAGCGCGAAAATGCCAGGCCGACCGCTCGCGACCAGCATTTCGGCTTCGACGCGGATGATCTCTTCAAGATAGGTGCGGGTGAGCGGCTCGATATAGGTGCGATCGGCCATCTCCGGATCGGTCATGATGGTGGCCGGATTGGAGTTGGCCAGGACAACTTCGTAGCCTTCGGACTTCAGCGCCTTGCAGGCCTGCGCGCCGGAGTAGTCGAACTCAGCCGACTGGCCGATAACGATCGGCCCGGAGCCGATGATGAGCACTTTCGCGATGTCGTTGCGGCGTGGCATGTGGCCTCAGGAACTCTTCTTACAAGCGATGGCCCTCGCCATCAAAGAAGTGATGAAATTCACGAAGCTAAGTTCTGGCGCTGGCTCACGGTATTGACCGGACAGACCGTTGTCGCGACTTGACATAAGAAAACACGCTGAATCGTAAAGGCGTTCGCGAACGAGCTTTGTGAGCAAGATTTCATACCGCTTCGCATACGAAGCGCTCTTGAACTCCGCGAAAACCTTGAAATGGGGCTCCTGAGCACGGACAGCACGGGTAGAATCCGGCGCCTCTTCGAGCAGCATCAGATATCCCAACCAGGGCCTCGCTGAGGGTTTGAAAGCACCTTCCCTATAAGCCGCCCAAATATCGGTAGCGCTGCCTAATGCCTCTTCCGTTCGATTGTTGTAGTTGTTTCCAAACGATCCAGCTTGTGACTTGAACTCAATAGCCGCTATCAAACAGTTGTCAACCACAACCAGGAGATCCCACTTCTTCTCAGGCCTGAACCATCCCGGAAGCTCAACCGACCGCTCAGTGAAAATAACAGGTTTCCCGATTCCGCTCTCTTCGAGCAGGTCTCGGAGAACAGAGATGAAACCATTCATCTGTGCCCCACCTGTAACCGCCGCCCGAAAACCTGCATCCCGAGTTCCACTCTTCGATCCCTGCTTGCCGGCTTGAGACTCACGTGTAGTCCAAAAGGCTTGGATCGCCGCCCGGAGTCTTTGGTCCAGGTTGGGACTAAACTCCATTTTCCTGGCCCTCATCAACTTCAATCTTGACCTGGTGAAACAACGAAGTAGTCTCCTGCCGAATTCGACCGATCGCACCATGGAGGTAGTGCGGATCAATCTCGATACCGATACTGTTGCGGCCAGCCAAGGCCGCTGCTACAGCCGTGGTTCCTGTTCCCAAGAAGGGGTCGAGCACGGTGTCGCCAACAAAACTAAACATTCGAATTAGTCGATCCGCCAGCGCAAGCGGGTATGGCGCAGGATGAGAGCGAGTCGAAGCACCGGTGATTCCGGTCCAGATTTGTTGAAACCAAAGCTTATGATCTTCGGCGCCGATCAGGCTAAGGATGCGTGTTGCAGGTTCCGGGGTCCGATATCCTCCAGACTTGCGCTCCATCAGGATGAATTCGATATCGTTCTTAACCACCGCATTTGGTTCATAAGGTTTCCCCAAGAAACCGCCGCCTCCGTTTTCCACTTCATGGGCGGCATTAGCAATTTTGTGCCAAATAATTGGCGCCAAGTTGTCGAATCCAATTTTGCGACAGCTTTCCTGTATCGAGGCATGCAGAGGAACCACCGTATGTCTGCCGTCGTTCTTTCTCCGAGAGAGACACACGTCACCGACGACGCATATCAGCCGTCCTCCCGCCACCAAGGAACGGTAGCATTTTTGCCAAACCCGTTCCAATTGTTGAATGAAGTCATCGTATGGTGAAATGTGCCCCATCTGGCCTGTCGTGTCCCGATATTCCTTCAACGTCCAATATGGTGGCGACGTGAGGATCAATTGGACACTATCGTTGGGAAGATTCATCTCACGGGCATCGCCAAGCGAGACCTTATGTTTCGTGGGGATCTTTCTTATTGACCTCGCAATCGCGGCGACTAGGTCCTCGTCTCTTGCGATCCGAGGAATTGCAGTTTGAAGGTCGTCAATGTGGGTCAACTCGGCGGGAAGAAACTCCTCGAACGCTCCTCGGACCGCCTTAGCCAAGCCATTCAGACCCACCGCACCAGAAGTCACTTCTTCCACTCCTCCATCATCTTCACAAAATCCTTGAACAGGTAGTGCGAATCATGTGGCCCGGGCGCGGCCTCGGGGTGATATTGCACGCTGAAGAGCGGCAACGACCGATGCCGCAGGCCTTCCAGCGTGTTGTCATTCAGGTCGATGTGCGTCAGGTCCACCTCGCTCTGCTTCAGCGAGTCGGGATCGACGGCGAAGTTGTGATTGTGCGCCGTGATCTCGATTTTGCCTGTGGCCATCTGCTTCACCGGATGATTGCCGCCGTGATGGCCGAACTTCAGCTTGTAGGTCTTGCCGCCCAGCGCCAGCCCGATCAGCTGATGGCCGAGACAAATTCCGAAGATCGGAACCTTGCCCATCATTCTGCGGATGTTCTCCTGCGCGTAGGTCACCGGCTCGGGATCGCCGGGGCCGTTAGAGAGAAACACGCCGTCGGGCTTCAGCGCGAGCACGTCTTCGGCACTCGCCGTCGCCGGAACGACGGTCACGCTGCAACCCTCGCCGACCAGGCGGCGAAGAATGTTGTGCTTGATGCCGTAATCGTACGCGACCACGTGATGTTTCGCCGGAGCGTCCTTGACGCCAACGATTTCCGTCGGCTCATGCGAGCGCACACCCTCGTCCCACTGATAGACATTGCGCGTCGTGACTTCTTTCGCCAGGTCGGTGCCATCCATCTTCGGAATGGAGCGCGCTTTCGCGACCAGTTTGTCCGTATCCGTCTCCAACGAAGAGATGACGCCGCGCATGACGCCGTGGTCGCGCAGATGCCGCACCAGCGCGCGGGTATCGATTTCGGCGAGCACGGGAATCTTGTAGCGCTCGAGATATTCCTCCGCAACCTCCTGCGAGCGCCAGTTGGAGCTGACGCGCGAGAACTCGCGCACGATCAAGCCTTCGATGTAGGGCCGCGTGGCTTCGTTGTCGTCGGAGTTGGTGCCGTAATTGCCGATTTCGGGATTGGTGAGGACTACGATCTGTCCGGCGTAGGAGGGGTCGGTGAAGATTTCCTGGTAACCCGTGATGGAGGTGTTAAAAACAACTTCCCCGTAACATTCACCTTTTGCTCCGTAGCCTTTGCCGCGGAAGATCCGTCCATCTTCCAGCGCAAGGATAGCCTGCATTCGAACTCCGGGGAGTGGATTTTAGAGATTTTATCAGAGAATCGGCAATTGGCACTTGGCAGTTGGCATTTGGCAGTTGGCATTTAGCAAAAAAATCTAACTAAGCCTCCGTCATTCCAAGTGCCAAATGCCAAGTGCCAAACGCCGAGCACACCGCTGCTCGGGCGGTCATTTCTTTTTGATCGGCGCGCCCTTGCCCTGCTGGCTCTCCATCGTCTCGCCTGGACGCAGGAGGCTGGGAGGAGACGATGGCGATGGCTGCTGCTCAGGGTCGGCAGGAGAAGCAGAAGCGGCGTTATCGCCAGACGCTGCGGTTGGCGCGGCCAAACTGGCCGGGGCCGAACCGGCTGGCGCAGGTTGCGCTGTTGTCGCCGTCGGCGATGCCGAAGACGACGCGGCAACCGGCTGGGGGCTCGCATTGGCAGAGCTTTCCCCTCCACCGGGCTGCGGAGAGTTGGCCGCCTTCATGGGCAGATCGGGATCGAAGCTGACGCGCTCGTCGGTCAAACTCAACAACTCGCTATCGTGAGGAGCGGCAAAGAACCACGTCAGCAGATATCCGCGCCGCTGAGTTACCGCCAGCGCGATGGACAGCCGGCGCGAAAGCGGATCATTCGGCACCTGAAACGCGACCATTCCGTGCAGGAAGAGAAAGATGTTCCCGCCGGCAGTGAAAGCCTTTCCGTCACGCATATCGGTCAGGATGGGATGGGTGGGACGGAATTCCAGGATGAAATCCTTGAAGGCCTGGCGATCATTGACGTCTTGAGGAAACTTGACCTCCGGAAAACAAGCGAGCGAAGTGGCCGAGACGGTGACTTCGCCAAAATCGTCGTAAGCAATCTGGCCATCGTCTCCGGGCCGTTTCTCCCAGGCGGAAAACAAGGTCCGGCTGCAGGCTTCCACCAGCTTGCGCTCCGTGGGACCCATCTCCGGGCGTCCGAAGTTCTCCCGCGTGCGTGAGCGCTCAACAGCCGGGGCGACCGCTCCCTCGGCTTCCAGCGTCCATCCCTGCGGGATGCGGTAGCTGAATCCGAGCTCGGAGTTCTCGTAGAAGTCCCCGCGAATCTTTCCCGGGTCGAGGTGGCCGATGGGCGGATCGGCAGCCAGGGCTGCCAGCCGGTGGGAAGAAGTTGATGGGCCATCGTAGGGACGCGCCCCGGTCTCCTGATACTGCTTCAACTCGGACGGCGAAACGAAGACGAGATGTTCGAAGGAGGACTCCAGCTGCTTTAACACCTTCTCATCATGCGCCGCCAGAACGACCTGAACGATGTAGCCGTCCAGCGTGGTCGCCAGCAGCATGTGCTGGTCGATACCACGACGGGTTTCGAAGAGGTAGAACTGGTGTCCGGAGAGCATGACCTTGGACAGCCCGCGCAATTCTTCCACGCCGCGGTAAAGCTCCTGATCGAGCGCCTCGCGGAGGAAGGCTTTGGCGTCCTGATTCTTGCCTGAGCCCAAGGGTACGGCGGAGATCGAGATTTCGGCGTCCGCTGGGGGTGGACTGGCCAGCTCCAGGATCTGGACGCTGCCGTCGCGCGAAGCCGGTTCCGGAATCGCACGCAGGTCGGAAACTGCCGGCAGCTCAAAGGTGAACTTAAAGTATTGGTTCAAGTAGCGCGTGCTAGACAGCAATGCTTGCTCAGGATAAGAGCTGTCAGCTGATTCCGACAGAGAGGCTGATGGAGAGGCAGGCGGAGTGGACTGCGCACGCAGCCCCAGCGCGCTGGCGAGCACACAGCCCAGCAACGCACCCAACACTCTGGTCCAAAAGCCCATCGAATCCCGCGCCTGCCGTATTGCTATTGTTCCCCGTTCGGCGCTGCCAGTCAATGTAGCTGGCCACGTTCGCGCATTCTCTGAGGAGAGTTCCCGGCAGTTCGGCGCCTGCACCTAAAGTGGCAAGCGCTGGCTGAGTATTTCTGCGAGTTCGTCAGGTACAATCAACAGCTTGGCGGAGCTTTCGTGACCGCTGGTGACACTGGTCGCCCAGCTACGCCGAGGAGTACCCTCTCTGAACGCTGTCTCTACCCTGCTCAGCTACGTGCTGGTGGAACCTCACGGGTTGCGCCATTACCTGAAGTCTCATTTTCTCGACACTACGTTCCGTGGTCTCTATCACGCCAACTTCTTCGACATGGGTCTGCTGATTCCCTACTTCATCGTGCTGATCCTGCTGGCGTTTTACGGGATGCACCGCTATCAACTGGTCTATCTCTACTACAAACACCGCAAGAACAAGGTCACCGAGCCGGAGTCGCATTTTGCTGAACTGCCGCAGGTGACCATCCAGTTGCCCATCTTCAACGAGCAGTACGTCATCGATCGCCTGGTGGACTGCGTCTGCAAGATCGAGTATCCGCGCGAGAAGCTGCAGATTCAGGTGCTCGACGATTCGACGGACGAGACGGTCGAGGTGGCGCATTCGGTGGTGCAACGCTACGCCGTGATGGGCCACAACATCAGTTATCACCATCGCACCAATCGCGAGGGATTCAAGGCCGGCGCACTCGACGCGGGATTGAAGTCGGCCACGGGCGAGTTTGTTGCCATCTTCGATGCCGACTTCATGCCGCAGCCCGAATGGCTGATGAAGGTGATCCATCACTTCGCCAATCCTGAGATCGGCATGGTGCAGACGCGCTGGACCCACCTCAACCGTAACTACTCTTTCCTCACGGAAGTCGAAGCCATTCTGCTCGATGGGCACTTTGTCCTCGAACACGGTGGCCGATCGCGCGCGGGCGTCTTCTTCAACTTCAACGGCACGGCGGGAATGTGGCGACGCAAGGCGATTGACGACGCCGGAGGTTGGGAGCACGACACGCTCACCGAAGACACCGACCTGAGCTATCGCTCGCAGCTGGCGGGATGGAGGTTCCGTTACCTCCAGGATGTGGAGTGTCCGGCCGAGCTGCCGATCGAGATGACGGCGTTCAAGACGCAACAGGCACGCTGGGCGAAGGGCCTGATCCAGTGCGCCAAGAAAGATTTGCCGAAGGTGCTACGCGCCGACGTGAACCGGCGCGAGAAGACTGAGGCGTGGTATCACCTGACGGCCAACATCAGCTATCCCCTGATGATCCTGCTGAGCGTGCTGTTGATGCCGGCGATGATCATCCGCTTCTACCAGGGATGGTTTCAGATGCTGTACATCGACATCCCGCTGTTTCTGGCGTCGACCTTTTCCATCTCCAGCTTCTATCTGGTTTCGCAAAAAGAGCTCTTTCCCCGCACCTGGTACCGCACGTTTCTGTTCCTGCCGGCGCTGATGGCGCTGGGCATCGGGCTGACCATCACCAACAGCAAAGCCGTGCTGGAGGCGCTGGTGGGCCACCAGAGCGCATTTGCGCGAACGCCCAAGTACCGGGTGGTCAACAAGCAAGACAAAGCCGTGGCGGCGAAAAAGTATCGCAAGCGCCTCGGCTGGGTGCCTTGGATCGAGATGCTGGTCGGCACCTATTTCGCTCTGACAGTGTGGTATGCCATCGCCAACGAGAACTACATCACCGTTCCCTTCCTGGTGCTGTTCGTCTTCGGATACTGGTACACCGGCCTGATGTCGCTACTGCAAGGCCGCTTCGATAGCCTGGTAAAAGAGCGCGCCGAAGAGCGTAGCCCCAAGCCATTTCCGGTGGGTGTGTAGGGCAGGAGTCTTTCCGATAGGTTACGCAATCGCGGCTGCCCCATCTTTTCGCCGGCTTTGGCGAGAGGATGGAATACCGAATGACGTCGCGGCCTGGAACGCTCACTCCTTCGCCGTCCACTGAAAGCACAACGTGTATCCGTCGGGATCGTGGAGATACATCTGCTTCATGCCGTATGGAGCGACGGCCGGCTTGTTGACCTTGACTCCTTTGCTGCGAAGCTCCGCGTAGGCTGCGTCGATCTCGGGACAGGCGATGTAAAGAGCTGTATCGTCGTGGGCGGCGACGCGCGCGGCGTCTGGCGGAACGGGCCGGTCATCGTCGAATTCGTAGGCGGTATTCAGCATGAGCTCGGCCTCGCCCAGACGCAGCAGCGCCCAGTGGAAGCGGTCTTCTCCCAACACCGGCGAAGTGGCCACGACCTCAAAGCCCAACAGGTCGCGATAGAAGCGGATGGAGGTCGGCATGTCGTAGACCTGGAGAAGCGGGGCTAACCCGCGCACATCGAGCGCCATGTGTCATCCCTGCAAAACCGGAAGCAAGTGTTGCGTCGTCGATGGTGACTTAGGGTGACCGGTTAAGTACGCTTACTCGACTGGGACCTCGATTGCGCCGCGGATCATCATCTGGGTCCCGCTATCCAGTTTGATTTCTTTGCCGGTGCTGGTGAGCACGCCGTTCTTATCCAGATCGAGGTTCTTGAATCCCAGCACACCCACCGATTGGGAGTTTAGCATCGGGTGCGCAACGTTGCGAACGTTGTTGGACGTCACCCCGACTGTGGGAGTGGGCGTTGCCACGGGTGTCGACTCTCCTCCTCCGCGCCCAGACCCTGCGGCTTTGCCGAGGTTGGACGACCCGATATCGTTGCCGGTATTCAGCTCGTTATTGCCCAGGCTGGGCGCCACCGACTGCAAGACGCCCTTCATGGGCAGCACGCGGCTCTTGGATACCTCGATTTTGTCGAAGGCGATGGCGAGCGACGAGTCGGAATCGCCTTTGGAGCGGGCGCTCGCCTGCGTCACGTGGCCGTAGACTTTGGCCCCGCTGGGGATCAGCCAGTCGCTACGGGAATGGATCGGGCCGGCCGTCTGGCAGATGACCTGATCTCCTGCTTTCAGCTTCTTGCTGTCCAGAGGCTTGACCAGGGTGGTGCCGAAGACGCCTTGAATTCCGCTGTCCGCCGAAGGGTTGGCGGCCTGCCCCGAGGCCGCCGCATTCGAGGCAGGCGATGCGCCCGGACTTTGAGCAACGCATACAAAAATGGATAGCAAAAGGTAGGTTGCAAGTACTCCTAGCCATCTCATACCGATCTCCTCTTAGCCAACGAATCACAACCAGGTTTCGAGGCTGTCCAGTGCAACACGTGCAATTGTGATTGACGGCGTTCGCCGGGACCGGAGGAAGACAACGTTGTCTTGGCGAAATGGCCGCGGAACACGTGGCAGCAAAGAACATACACCATTGCGGGCGCGGGGTCAGTGATTGTTTGAAGTGGTCGCCAACAGAGGTCACAGTTGACGGCATTGATGAAAGCCGCTGCGGGAAGAGCCGGGCGGTGGAGGGTGCCGACTAAGCCGGCTGGGGGGTGATCGGAAAGGAAGGAGACCCCGGCCTGAAGGCCGGCACTGCCCGAACGTGTGAGAGTCCACTCTACCCGGACTGTTCGACGCCCTGAAGGTAAGGCTCGCCGCGCACCTTGCATCCACGCGCGTTTCCAGTGCGAACCATCAGGCCGTGCTCGCCGCCACGCGTCTCGCCGCGAGACTCAACATCAGGCGAGTCGTTCCGGTCGCGATCATGCTGAGGCCGACCAGTGTCCCGATGATTCGCAGCGAACTTGACGGCCACTGCCTCCAAACCAGGAAGCCAAGGATCAGGGTGATGATGCCATCGAAGAGCATCCAGATGGCGCCGGCAGCCTTGCGGGCTGGGAAGTAGGTCGCCAGGTCCGCCACTCCTTCCACCGTGAAGAAGATCGCCAAAACCAGAGTCAAAGCAGCGATATTGGGCAAAGGGTGCTTCAACAGATAAAAGCCGAAGACGATATACAGAATCGCGACCAGCACCTTCCACAGTACGTGGCCCTCGCTTTGCGATTCGATCGCATGGAGGAACAGAAAAGCACCCATCACCTGGATGAGCCATGCCAGTATGACGGCCACGCCGGCCGGACTAACCAGGGCCACGACAACGGTCACCACCCCGAACAGGATGAGGAGTATCGCCCACCCGATCGGCCTTCCGGAGAGAGAGTCCAACCCGGCTGGTGTCATGTTCTCCTCTTCTACGAGAAACTGACCGAAACGGCATTTGGCGTTTCGGGATAATGGGTGATCTACTCGCCACAGGTTAGTCGGTTGATGGCGCTCTGTACAACCGCAATGTGCGATCGAATGAATGTTGAGAAATGACCGTACGGCCAGTATGCTGCAGGCATTATTGGCAGCCTGAACACACTCTGCGAGCGATGCCGGAAGTCCGCTTTTCCGGAACGAATGGTGAACCATGACGCCTCGACTGATACGTCTTCTCCCGATATGCATTGTGCTCGGCGGTGCGATCGGCTGGGCTGCAGAGCCGATCAACTGTCCGGACACCGTCGAGGCGCGGCAGCAGCTAACCTCGTCGGCTCCGGGCTGGACGGCCATGCTGGATGACGCACCCCACAGTCTTGCCGGTGTCACGTTTTACGACGGGCTACCCTCGGAGAAGGCTTCACTGGTGTACGGCCAGATCACGCGCGGCAAGGGAGAACAAACCGCAACCTGGCGCTTCGCCCCGCAGACAAATCGTCGGATCTGGGTGGCGTGCAGTTATGCCGGCACGGCGATTGAGTTGACCCGGAGTTTGCCGTCCGACGCGAAGACCTGCTCCGTCACCTACGACACGCAACAGCATATCGCCGGGCTGCCGGTGATAAGAAAGATCGCATGCCGGTGAGCCAGACAAGGCGAATGAGGGGCGTGCGGATTATCAGTTTGCGGACGCGTCCTTTAGAATAGGCACATACTTCCGGTCAGTGCCTTGGATGTGAGTTACCAGCCACTGCCGCAGAAATTCCATAATATCGATGTTCAGGGTAGCCGAACCATCTTTGTACGCCTTCTGAAACTGCACCACTGTTGCCGTGAACTTCTGGTGGCTGGCGCGATGCTCCCACAATCCGGCATAGCGGTGGGCCTGCATCAGTAACTCCTCCGTGCTAAAGTGCTTCACCGTGTAGGAAACCAGGGCATCCAGTACCTCGGCGGTTATCGATTTCCCTTTCCCGTGAGCCATGGCATCGTGCAGCTCATTGATTAACGAAAACAACTGTTGGTGCTGGGTATCAATTTCCTCTATACCAAAACGAAAGTCGTCCGACCACACAATCAGTGGCATGCTTCAGCCCTCGCATTGGATATCGGCAGTCGTCAGCCTGAACTTCAGTCGGCCAGAAAAACCTCGATTTGCTGAACGATCTATCCCTCAGGAACGTAAGAGGAAGCTCTGGACGGCAAACCAGAACCGGAATACTCTTTCTGCGATTGGAAAGATGACGCTCGGCAACCACATTTTCCATCAAACCTTACTGCCCAGAGCAGACTCAAACGAGCCCGACCCAGCCAGCATCGGGGGGCAGGCCCTCAGAGAAGGGAGCTCTCATCATGACCACCCCGTTCCGTCATTCCAGGTTGAATTTCGGTCGCAACTTGCAGCGCTCGGCATTTGCCTTGGGGCTGGTCTTTGCGCTGACGACGGTTTCACCACTGCCGGCTCGGGCGCAGACCTACACCGTCTTGCACAGTTTTAACCTGATCAGCACCGATGGCGCCCGGCCTTACGCGGGACTGACCGCCGATCGCGCGGGAAATCTCTACGGCACCACCGCGGCAGGAGGCCCTCATCACGCCGGCGAAGTCTTCAAGATGATGAAGCTGGGCCAAAGCTGGATTCTGAATCCGATCTACGAGTTCACCGACGGCAGCGATGGAGCCGAGCCTCAAGAGGAGGTCACCTTCGCACCCGACGGTGCGCTCTACGGGAATAACAGCGCGGGTGGCCAATTCGGTGGCGGCACTATCTTCAAAGTACAGCCGCCAGCCCGCGCCGTGGGCTTCGCTCTTGGGGGATGGACGGAGACCTCGCTCTACCAGTTTGCATTCGAGCAAAATCTGTATGGCAGCCCCCTGACCTTCGATTCCGCTGGAAACATGTATGGCTCGACAGCTCACTGGAGCGGCAATGACAAGGGCGCTGTCTACCAGCTCATACGTAATGGCCACGGCTGGAACTTAAACGTGATCTACCAGTTCTCCGG
>JBARGS010000432.1:0-2797 GCA_049798495.1 Candidatus Korobacteraceae bacterium
GGGCGTTTTGCGCAACGCGCGAATCGGTATCGTCGGCGGCGTCATACTCGGACTAGGGCGGGCGCTGGGCGAAACCATGGCGGTGACCATGATCATCGGCAACACGCCGCAGATTGCGAAGTCGTTGTTCGCGCCGGGCTACACCATGGCCAGCGTCATCGCCAATGAGTTCAGCGAGGCGACGGGCGATTTGTATCTCAGCGCCTTGGTGGAGATCGGGCTGGCGCTGTTCATCGTGACTCTCATCGTGAACGCGCTGGCCCGCCTGCTGGTCTGGAGCATCACCGGAGGAACTGCGAGGGTACGTGCCTAATTCCTTGTCATCCGCCGCGCCGCAGAAAGTAGGCCTGGTGCGCCGTGTCGCCGATCATGGAGCGACCCTTTTCGCCGTTCTGGCGGCCATTCTGGTGCTGGTTCCGCTGCTCGCCATCTTCGTTTACCTGTTAATCAAGGGCATCGGTTCGGTGAACCTGGCATTCCTGACCCAGACCCCGAAGCCCCCGGGTGAGGTGGGCGGTGGCATGGCGAATGCGATCGTCGGTACCGGGCTGATCCTGGCAGTGGCCAGCGTGATCGGTCTACCACTGGGCATCGGTTCGGGCATTTATCTAGCGGAATATGGGCAGAACCGCTTTGGCGACATGATCCGCTTCACCGCCGATGTTTTGAACGGAGTGCCGTCGATTGTGGTCGGCATCGCCGTCTACTCCTTGATCGTGGTTCGGCAGAAGCATTTCTCGGCGTTTTCCGGAGGGGTGGCGCTGGGGATCATGATGATCCCCACCATCGCACGCGCAACCGAAGAAATGTTGCTGATGGTCCCCAACGTGATACGCGAAGCTGCTTACGGACTCGGCATTCCTAAATGGAGGACGACCCTTTCCATCTCCCTGCGAACCGCCTCGGCCGGCGTCATTACCGGTTGCATGCTGGCTTTCGCGCGCGTGGCGGGGGAAACGGCTCCACTGCTGTTCACGGCCTTCGGGAATCAGTTCTGGAACTTGCACCTGAACCAGCCAACGGCGGCACTGTCCTTGCAGGTTTACAGTTACGCCATCTCCCCCTATGACGATTGGCATAAGCAAGCCTGGGCGGGATCGCTGATTCTGATTGTCTTGATCGTGGGCGCGGTGGCGGCGGTACGCATCACCACCAGCCGCGGAATGCTGAAGGGAACGTAAGAGGCTCGTATGGGTGTCGGAATCGAAGTGCGGGGACTCAACGCCTGGTATGGGAAAAATCTGGCGTTAAAGGCCATCGACATCAGCGTCCCAGCCAACCACGTGACCGCCGTCATTGGCCCCTCGGGATGCGGCAAGAGTACCTTCGTGCGCTGCCTCAACCGTATGCACGAGACCGTTCCCGAAGCCCGCGCCGAGGGTTCCGTCAAGGTGGGAGAGATGGATGTCTATGGCGGCGGCTCGGATCCTGTCGAAGTCCGGCGGCGTATCGGCATGGTGTTTCAGAAGCCCAATCCATTTCCTACGATGTCGATTTACGGCAATGTGGCGGCGGGTTTGAAGCTCAATGGTTTCCGCAATCGCAAGCAGATGGACGAACTGGTGGAGCGGTCGCTCAAGTTAGCTGCGCTGTGGGATGAAGTTAAGGACAATCTTCATAAGAAGTCGGGAGCAAGCCTTTCCGGCGGACAGCAGCAGCGACTCTGTATTGCGCGCGCTCTGGCGGTTGAGCCGGAGGTGCTTCTGATGGACGAGCCGGCCTCGGCGCTCGATCCCATCTCCACCAGCAAGATCGAGGAACTCATCTTCCAGCTGAAGCAGCACTATACAGTTGTCATTGTTACCCATAATATGCAGCAAGCGGCCCGCGTCGCCGAGTTGACCGGCTTTTTTCTTATGGGCAGTCTCATCGAGTACGACAAGACGGAAAAGATCTTTACCACCCCCGCCGACAAGCGGACGGAAGATTACGTTACAGGCAGGTTTGGATAATGCGCAGCCGCTTCCAGCAGGGACTGGACGAACTTAAAGAAAAGCTCCTACGAATGGGTGGCCTGGCGGAGCAGGCGATCGACCGCGCCACCGAGGCGTACCGCACTCGCGATAGCAAGTTCTGCCAGATGGTGCTCACCGGCGAAAGCGCCATCAACGACGCCGAGCGCGATATCGACGAACTGTCGCTGGACCTGCTCGCCATGCAGCAGCCCATGGCCGTCGATCTCCGCTTCATCCTAGCCGTGCTCAAAATCAATGCCGACCTGGAGCGGGTAGGCGATCAGGCGGTCAACATCGCACAGCGGGTGCTCGATCTGATCAGCGAGCCCGAGATCGACTTGCCGGTCGACATTCCGCGCATGGCCGACGCCGTGAGCACCATGGTGCAGCGCGCGCTGGAGTCCTTCCTGGACGGCAAGGCGGAAGTGGCGGAAGCGGTCCTGCAGATGGATGGCATCGTGGATCGTATGAAGGATGAGGCGTTCGTCATTCTGGTGCAGAAGATGCACGACGATCCCTCCTGCACCCGCCAGGCGCTGGACGTTCTGCTGATTGCGCGGAATCTGGAACGGATTGCTGACCATGCGACGAACATTGCGGAAGATGTGATCTTCTGGGTAAGAGGGGCTGATGTGCGGCATGGGGGGGCGCACTACCGGGAGTGAAGTCGATCCTGCCCCGTTGCGCTGACCCCGTTGTGAAAGGGATCGAGCTCAGAGGTTGCTGGAAAACTCGCTTTCACGTACGCCTCGTGTCAGGGCACGACTTCAGTCGTGCCGATAAGCCTATTTATTTTTCTGGGAGCCAGCTTTAGCCGGCGGCACGTCGTCCGAACGCATAGC
>JBARGS010000433.1:0-4202 GCA_049798495.1 Candidatus Korobacteraceae bacterium
CCCACGGCCTTGCGGTCGCGACGCGAACTGGCTTGCCATACCAGCACGTCCGGGGTGAGTAGCGAACCAAAGACCGCGACTACTCCCAGCATGTAAGCGGGATTTCCACCGATGTGCGGAAGAAACAGTCCCTTCGCTAGCCCCGACCATGACTGCACGCTCATCGCGGCCGCAGCCAGGTAGGCGGCTTGAAAGAGTGCGAACCAGATCAGGGCACGATTGGATTTACGGTAGTCGCCAAGAACGAGGAGGTACCACACGGCAAAGGCCACGGCCGGCAGAAAGTAAACGCGCGCCTGCTGCAGGATGAGCGAAAAGCCGTCGCTGACGGCGACCAGGTCGGCAACCACCATCATCATGTTGACCGAGATCATCGCTGCTGCGGTGACCCACCCGGCGCTGCGGCCATAGCTGTGCCGGATCAGCTCCACCAGACCGCGATTGCTTTGGTGCCCGATGCGGGCGGAGACGGTGAACACTGCCCAGAGGATGGGAACGGTGAGTAATACGACCCAGCCGATGGAGTAACCGAATGACGCGCCGGCGACGGTGGCCGTCAGTACTGCCGCCGGATCAAGGTCGGCGGCGCCGGCAACGATGCCGGGCGTGATCCTGCGGAGAAAGCCGGGCGGTGGCTGGCTCTCGATCCAAGTCTGCTGATCTTCTTCGCTGAGCAGGCGAAGCGAATTCAAATGTATCCCCAGAAAGTGGAATCATTGACATCGGCTAAACGTGCGCCGCTGCTAACACAGAAGCAAGCTGCTGCTTAGGGGTTGCCAGAGTAGAAGGAGCACTTCTTCGACACAGGCGAGACCTGCAAAGAGTCCGTGGGTTTACTACAATATGAGTGTGCGGATTCGTATTCTTCTTCTCGCAGTATTTTCCTTATGTTTGATGGGCGCGGCGCTTGCGCAAGATTCGCCGCCTCCGGCTGAACAGGTGCCCATTGACAAGTCCGCGCCTCCGCCCAAAGACAATGCCAAGAATCCACCGCGCTCGGATAATGTTCCCGCCGGAGAGAGTTCCAGCCGGCAGACGGCGATCGATGTCGCCCCTCCCTCCGATGACGCGAAGAGTCATCCTGAATCCGGCCTGGCCGATAGCGATGTTGACGAGTTCACGCCTTACAATCCGATGAAGGCGATGAAGGCGGTTGAGGTGGGTGATTTTTACTATAAGAAGGAGAACTACCCGGCCGCCATCAGCCGCTATCGAGAGGCCCTGGATTACAAGCCTCACGACGCTGAGGCCACGTACAAGCTGGCGGAGGTGCTGGATAAGACTGGCGACTCAGCGGGTGCGACCGAAAACTACGAGGCGTATTTGAAGATTCTGCCTAACGGGCCGTATGCGAAGAAGGCAAAAGAAGCGCTGGAGAAGTTGAAAGAGAAGACGGCCAAGAAGTAGGGGCCCGGGATTAGGGGCTAGGGGTAAGGGACGAGCGGTCAGTGCCGACTCTCGTACGACTTCTTACAGCTAAACCCTAACCCTGACTGTTGCCTCACTGCTTTTTCTTGATCACGATCGATTGGCGCAGGGGCACAATCGCGCCGCGGCTGGCGTCGACGTTGGCATGCTGAGCGCGGGTCATGACCTCACTGCGGACGTAGCTGACAAAGTCTGACATCTGGCGCTGCATTTCTTCCATGCGCTCGCGCATCTGCAGGATGATGGCGATGCCGGAGATATTGACGCCCAGATCGCGCGCCAGCGAGAGAATCAGCTCCAGCCGCTCCAAATCTCCATCGGTGTAGAGGCGCGTGTTGCCTTCGGTGCGCGACGGCTTCAGCAGCCCTTCGCGCTCGTAGAGGCGCAGCGTCTGGGGATGGATGCCGTACATCTCAGCTACCGAGCTGATCATGTAGGCGCCTTGTTTCTTGCGCTTAGCCATAGGGACAAGTGCCGCTCCATCCAGATTACTTTACCAGACGCCAGCTGTGCTCTCTTTGCCGCCGTTAGCGACTTTAATTTAGTTCCGTTTGTCAATAGCTCGGACGTGTCATTGTATCGGGGTTAAACGCTTGCGAAGACTGCAACTAATTCGGACAACCCTCGTCTAACAATTGCAACGACAGCCGGTGGGTTGGTGAACTGGGAGTCCATATGCATATACTTCTTGCGCAAAAGATGCTTGCATTCATTTTAGCGTTGCTGATTATCGCGGTGGTTACTCGTGGGGAAAGCTACAAAGCTGGGGCAGAGCTTGGGAAAGCCTACGCTACCGCTTATCCTGAGATGGAGAGAGCGTTAGTAGGTGTCGAAAGATCGGACCAGACCGTAGGAGAGGTTGACCGCATTTTTGGAAACCTCCTTTTTGGGAAAAACGAAGCAGGTCCAACGATCGCGAAACTTGAGCGAGAGGCAATAGCTTCGAGGAGGCTTGGCCAGTCGGCCGAAAACGCGCGGCTGCGACAGAGTGAAATTCTTGATCAGTGGGGCCAGCCTTTTCCGACTAGCGAGCCGATTCCCAAGAGGCCTTTCGAGATTAATAACGGTAAGTTTACGGTCGAGTACCGGGGCGACAATTTCGCCATCAGGCAGGACATCTCGATACCTTGGCTAATTGCGACTGGTGTAACTGTGGAAGAGGTTGTGCGGCAAGACTTGCGGAAAGCCAAGTCCTCACAGCCTCAGCCCGAGGCTCGGCCTGAGGAGCACCAGCATTCGCGGCACGCTAGGGAGACTTCCGTCGCGACCCTGAGGCCGTCGGGTGGTTTGGACCTGTCGGCGCTGTCTGGCTTGGCTCCGCTGGCCGATGCTCGCCGAGCTGCCACTGGCGCAGTCCCGAGGCCCGCGAACTAGAGGATGGATTACAGTGCGCAGGGCGCTAAGCACCGGCTGCCCGCGGAGCGTCCGCCACATAAAGCAGATGCGCCAAACCTTGATGCATGACTTCCCGCTCCACCCGCATTCCATTGCGCTCCGCAACGCGGCGTGACGGAATGTTCTCCGGCTTGATGAGCGATACCAGCCTGTCCGTCTTCAACACGCAAAAAGAATAATCCATGCAGGCTTGTGCAGCCTCAGTTGCGTAGCCATGACCCCAGTGATCGCGCCGGAGGTGATAACCCAGCTCCAGCATTGGCTCTTCGTCGGCCATTTGCCAGGACAGGCCACAATCCCCGATCACCTCACCGCTGCTCTTAAGCACGATTGCCAGCAAACCATAGCCATCGCTCTCATAGCGCCGCCGGTTGCGTTCGATCCACTCCACGGCGTCTTCTCTCTCGAACGTGCGCGGATAGTACTGCATCGCAATCGGATCACCAAGGATGGCGAAGATGGCATCCACGTCGTCGCGCGTCAGCTGACGGAGCAATAAACGCTGGGTCTCGATATGGGCGGCAGCTAGCATTTGGCAGTTGGCATTTAGCATTTGGTTTTGCTAATTGCCAAGTGCCAACTGCTAAGCGCCGATCTCCTTCCACAATTGCTCCCGCGGATCCTCGGGGTTCAGCTTCGCCAACTCGCGCAGGATTTCCTTCGAGCGCTCGTCGGCAATCTTTGGTGTGACCGTCTGAATCTCGACGATCTCGTCGCCGCGCTTGCCTTCGGTCACAGCCGACGGCACGCCCTTTTCGCGCAGCCGCAGCTTCTGTCCCGGCTGCGTGCCCGGCGGAATCTTCAGCAGCGCGCGGCCATCGATGGTCGGCACTTCAATCTTTGCGCCCATCGCAGCTTCGGTGACTGTCACCGGAACGGTGAGGTGGATGTCGTCGCCCTCGCGCTTGAAGACAGGGTGCTCGCCTACACGCACGATGATGTAGAGATCGCCCGTGGGCGCGCCCATGGTGCCCGCATTGCCGCGTCCGGGAAGGCGAATGCGCTGGCCGTCGCGCGTCCCCGGCTTGATGCGCACTTTCAGAGATCCGCTGCGCTCGATGCGTCCCTCGCCATGGCAAACCGGACACACCGCGCGGTTCTTGCCGCTGCCGCCGCAGCGCGGACAGACAACGTTGAACTTCATGCTGCCGCTCTTCTGCGTGACCTGGCCCTTGCCGTGGCATTCAGGACATTGGCCTGGGCTTTCGATGTAGCCCTGTCCATGACAGTTGGTGCAGACTTCGAGGTGCGGGATCGTGAGCTGCATCTCGGCGCCGCGGATCGCCTGCCAAAAACCGACGTTGACCTGATATTCCAGATCACTGCCTGGCTCGGGGCGGTGCATCTCTTCGGGGCGTCCGCCACCGCCGCCGAAGATG
>JBARGS010000434.1:0-5620 GCA_049798495.1 Candidatus Korobacteraceae bacterium
GAGTCCCGTAGGTGTCTGTGTCGTAGCCGTCCCGCCGCTCCGCGGCTCAATTATTTTTCCCACTTGACCGCGGGCTGACGCCCGCGGCTAACACAAATGTCGCCGCTTCGCGGCTGATTCGATCGCAGATGCAAATGGTTTGTTCCACCGCTTTATGCGAATTGCAGCTACGACACAGACACCGTAGGGACGGCAGGGTTCTCTCGTTACCCTTCAGCCTGAAAAAGCAAAATTAGGATCCTTCTCTAGGAGCAGCCATGTATCCCGAAGAGCAACAACTCGAACGCGCCGTGATCCTGCTCAACGGAAAACTCCTGGGCATCGTTCTCGGCTTTCTGTGCGGGACAGGTTTGTTTCTTGCGACCAACTTCCTGGTGCTCAAGGGTGGACCGCACGTCGGCGCGCATCTCGGCCTGCTGTCCAACTTCTTTCCCGGCTATCGCGTGACGTTTTTCGGAAGCATCATCGGCTTCTGCTACATGTTTGCCGTGGGCCTAGTCATGGGCACCGTGCTGGGCGCGGTCTATAACAAAATCGCCCGCGCCTGAGGAGAGCCGGCTAACAAATCCAGCCCGAAAGGGAAACAACATCAGCCCAGGACGTCCGAGTCTGTGTGACAACCCACCTCCATCTTCGGCAGTGGAGTATCGCCCGCGAAAATAGAACCCCGAAGGGGTGGAAGTGCAGTTAGCCCAGGACGGAGCGAAGCGGAGTCCTGGGTTAGGTGGGAAATGAGCCCGAGTCCCGTAGGGACGACCGACGTTCTCACGCAACTCCTTAAGATCGGCATCGCAAGGCATTCTTTTAGTTTGTCGCCATGGACCCCGCAACCCTCCCCGTCATCTTGACCTACCACTCGATCTCCGAGGGACCATCTCCCACGCAGATCTCCGCGGAGCTGTTCGCCGAACAGATGCAATGGCTGCATGACAACACGCGAGTCGCGCCGCTGAGCGAGGTCGTCGCCGCTCTGCTGAGTCACACACGTTTGCCCGAGCGCACCGTCGCCCTTACCTTCGACGACGGTTATCGCGACTTCTATTTCTCCGCCGCGCCGCTGTTACGCCGCCTGAAGATGCCGGCCACAATCTTTCTGCCCACGGGACTTTGCAGTGCGACGCAATCTCGCCCCGCCAACGGGTCATGGCATCCGGAGCACCCGCTGCTCGACTGGCCGCAAGTGGCTGAACTCGCCCGCGAAGGTTTTGCCTTTGGCGCTCACAGCGTCACGCACCCAGTTTTGCCCGAGCTGCAACACGAGCAGGCCCATCACGAAATCGCGGCCGGCAAGATCGAACTGGAAAAACACACCGGACAGAAAGCTGAGTTCTTCGCCTATCCCTACGGGCGCTGGAACGACTCGGTTCGCACCCTGGTGCGGCAACACTATCGCGCCGCCTGCTCCACCGGTGCCGGCGTCGTGCTGCCGGAATCCGATCCCTTCGCACTACCGCGCGTCGACGCTCACTACCTGCGTCGTCCCGCGGCTCTGCGAATGATCTTCACTGCCCCTTTCTTGGCCTACGTCGCGACGCGCCGCCTCATCCGGCGCCTGCGCCGCCAGCCGGAAGGAATTTACGCCACGGTCTGACACCTTTCATTGCAGCTCATGCAGGTTCAGATCGTTTGCAAGAATCGAAACAGGAACTGGCTCAGTTTGAAGGGGCGCAGCTTTAGCTGCCCCGTCACCGCCCCTTTAGTTTTGTCATCACGGGCGGGCTTTAGCCCGCGAGGGATCTGCTTTCCCCGACTTTCGACCTAGGATTTCTGTAGCGCGCCCGACACGATTTTGACCGCATAACACCAACCCTCCGTGCCCAACCACAACAACCCCATGCCGCAACAACCTAACGTCGTAATCATCGGCGCCGGCCCGGCCGGCCTCACCGCCGCCTACGAGCTGTCCAAGCACAACGTCCCGGCGGTCGTCCTGGAAGCCGACAACACCGTCGGCGGCATCTCCCGCACCGTGAACTACAAGAACTACCTGTTCGATATCGGTGGCCACCGCTTCTTCACCAAGTGGGATGAAGTCAATCAGGTCTGGAACGAAATCCTAGCCGACAAATTCCTCGCGCGTCCGCGGCTTTCCCGCATCTTCTATCGCAAGAAATTTTTCTACTATCCGCTGAAAGCCAAGAACGCACTCTTCGGCCTCGGCCCGATCGAAACCGTTCGCATTATCTTCAGCTATCTCCGCTCGCGTCTGGTCTACTACCACAACGAGCAGAATCTCGAGCAGTGGGTCAGCAACCGCTTCGGCAAACGCCTCTACGAAATTTTCTTCAAGACCTACACGGAAAAGGTCTGGGGCGTACCCTGCACAGAAATCCGCGCCGAGTGGGCCGCGCAGCGTATCCAGGGCCTGTCGCTAACCACCGCCATCCGCAACGCGCTCTTCAAGCAGCAGACCACCTCGGTCAAGACGCTGATCAACAGCTTCCATTATCCCGAGCGCGGGCCGGGCCAGATGTGGGAAACGCTTACCGCGCGCCTCCGCGAAGATGGTTATCCCGTGCTGCTCGAGCGGCCGGTCACGCGCATCGTTCACGACCACCGCAAAGTCACCCACGTCGAGACGCGTAGCGCGAACGGCGCCGAACTTCACGCCGGCACCGACTTCATCAGCTCGATGCCGATACGCGACTTGATCAACGCCCTCGATCCCCCCGCTCCCAAGGAAGTGGTCACGGCCGCGAATCGCCTGCGCTATCGCGATTTCCTCATCGTCAGCCTGATCGTGAATCGCAAGCACGTGATGCCCGACAACTGGATTTACATTCACGAACCAGGTGTACGCGTCGGCCGCATCCAGAACTTCAAAAACTGGTCGCCGGCGATGGTGCCCGATCCCGACAAGACCTGCCTCGGCATGGAGTACTTCGTCTTCGAGAACGATGACCTGTGGTCCAGTCCTGACGACCAGCTCATCGCCATGGCCAAGCGTGAAATTGCCGAGCTCGGTCTCGCTAAAGCGGAAGAGATCGAAGACGGCGCAGTCGTGCGCATGCCCAAGGCCTATCCCATGTACGACCAGGACTGGGTGCGGCAGGTCGCCATCGTGCGCCATTACCTGGAAACGACGCTGCCGAATCTCCAACTCGTCGGCCGCAACGGCATGCACAAGTACAACAACCAGGACCATTCCATGATGACCGCGATGTGCGCCGCGCGAAATATTATGGGCGCCAATTACGACCTCTGGGCAATCAACACCGAAGCCGAGTATCACGAGGAGGAGCGCGAGAAGTCGCCCGCCCCTGCGAAGATCGACGAGCGCCGCCCAGCCTATGCCGAGCCGCCGCTGGTCTCGCACAAATCGTATTCAGAGCAAGCTCAACCTGCTCCGCTCCCCGTCCCGGCGCAAGCCGCCAAAGCCTCCGCCGGCAGCACCTCGCCGACGATATGAACAGTTAAGGAGCCTCTGATTAACTCCCGGTTTTGAAAGGGCACGGCTTCAGCCGTGCCGCAAGCATCGCAAAATCAACGGGGCTTTAGCCCCTGCGGCAAGTTCGGCAAGTTATTCAGAGCTTCCTGAAGAACTGCCATCCCGATTTCTTCCTCTTCCTGTCATCCCGACCGGCGCGAACTTCAACAACTGTCATCCCGACCGAAGCGAAGCCTCCAAGAATTGTCACCCCGACCGAGGACTTACCGGGGTCCCCGATGAGCGCCGCTTTTGCGCTTGTTGGGGTGGTTGAGTCCGAGCGGAGGGATCTGCGGTTCGACTGCTTCAGCAGCAATTTCAATCGGGAGGGGATGCAGTTCAAGGTTTCGCAATTCCGAACTGATTTCGAGTACCCCATGAATCAAGAGCCAACACATCCCCCCACCTCCCTCGTCACCGGAGGCGCCGGCTTCATCGGCAGCCACGTCGCCGACTCTCTCCTGGAAATGGGCCACCGCGTCCTCGTGCTCGACGACCTCTCCGGCGGATTCCGCGAGAACGTCAACCCGGCCGCAACCCTCATTGAAGGCTCCGTCACCGACGCCGTATTGGTCGATGAGCTGTTCGACACACACCAGATCGACTACGTCTACCACATCGCCGCCTACGCCGCCGAGGGCCTGAGCCACTTCATCCGCAGCTACAACTACACCAACAATCTGCTGGGCAGCATGAACCTGATCAATAACGCGATCCGCCATCGCTGCCGCTGCTTCGTCTTTACTTCGAGCATCGCCGTCTACGGCGCCGGCCAGACTCCCATGTTGGAGACGACCACGCCGCAGCCGGAAGATCCCTACGGAATCTCCAAGTACGCCGTCGAACTCGATCTCATGGCCGCGCACCACATGTTCGGCCTGGACTACATCGTCTTCCGCCCGCACAACGTCTACGGCGAGCGGCAGAACATCGCCGACCCTTACCGCAACGTGATCGGCATCTTCATGAACCAGATCCTGCAGGGCCTTCCCTGCTCGATCTTCGGCGACGGCGAGCAGACTCGCGCCTTCACTCATATCGCCGACGTTGCGCCCGTCATAGCCAAGTCAATCGACTTTCCCGCGGCTTACAACCAGATTTTCAACGTCGGCGCCGACATACCCTATTCCGTCAACGATCTCGCCCGCGAAGTCTGCACCGCCATGGGACGCGACACCGGAACCGTCCACCTGGCGGCGCGGAAGGAAGTCTTTGAGGCGTTCAGCGATCACAGCAAGGCGCGCCAGATCTTCGGCGCATCCGCGGATATTACCCTGGCGGAAGGATTGCGGCGCATGGCCGACTGGGTGAAATCCGTCGGCGCGCGCAGCGGCAAGCCTTTCGACCACCTCGAAATCGAGCGCGAACTGCCGCCCTCCTGGAGAGAGCTATGCACAACGGCAAAACCGTAAGCATCGTTATGCCGGCTTACAACGAGGCCAAAGGCATCGCCTCGGTCGTTCGCTCCTTCTTCAGCATTCCGGAGGTCGACCAGGTCATCGTCGCCGACAACAACAGCAGCGACGATACTGCCCAGCTCGCCGCCGCCGCCGGAGCCATCGTCGTCCACGAGCCGCGCCGCGGCTATGGACACGCCTCGCAAGCCGCACTGGCCGCCGCCAACTCCGACTACGTCATCATCGTCGAGTCCGACTGCACCTTCCGCGCCGAAGATATCTATAAGTTCCTCTCCTACGCCGGAGAATTCGATGTCGTCTTCGGCACGCGTACCTCGAAGTCCTGCATCTGGGAAGGCTCCAACATGGGCCCGTTCCTGCGTTACGGCAACTGCGCCGTCGCCAAGCTGCTGGAGTATCTGCACAACGGGCCCTGCCTGACCGACGTGGGCTGCACCTACAAGCTTCTCCGCCGCCGCGCCGTTGAGCACCTGATGCCCATGTTCACCGTCGGGCTCAGCCACTTCTCGCCCGAACTGATGATCCTGGCAATCCGCACCAAGCTGAGCTGCGTAGAGATCCCGGTCCATTACCAGCCGCGCACCGGCACATCCAAAATCACGGGGACAACATGGAAGGCCTTCCGCCTGGGCGTGCGCATGATCGCGATGATCGTGCGCTACCGCTTCCAGTTCATCCCACAAATTCCACCGCTGACCCAAACCAAACCCATAGGTAAGGCCGCTAGCGTCCGCTGATTATTGAGTTTGAGTATTATTACAACGGATCTTCGATT
>JBARGS010000435.1:0-14083 GCA_049798495.1 Candidatus Korobacteraceae bacterium
GGCGCGGCGGGCGCTGTCGGTGAAGATTGTGTCGCCTGCGCTGTTGCCATGCCAGGGGTCGCAAACGCGATCGCCAAGGCAAGCACAGACGCGATGATTCGTTCAACCATACCAGTCATGTTCCTTCCTGCCCTTCATTGCTTCATCGCCGGCCGGAGCGAGTCGCTCGGCGGGTTGGTGTCGCGAAAAAGCCGGGCCGGGATCGCGCTGCGCCTCGTACCGAGTTTCGCAATCACCGGAAAACAAGACTAACGTTTTTCTCAGTATTTGGTTAACTGGCAGAAATGCTAGAGGCGCCTACATCTTCCGGAGGACGGCCACTGCGTGAGGTCCACATCGACTTTGGCCCGGCCGCCGTCGCGATAAAGCCTTGCCGAGGGGCCGAATTCGCGATAACGTTCTTTCTCCCGATACCGTGTTGCTGCATCTAAAAGGCGCATGTTTCGGTAGGCCTCTCCCCGGGAAGACAAACATGATCTCGCGAAGCAAGACGTGCCGGACCGCCGCTCCGATTTCGCTGATTACTGCCTTGCTTGTGTCCACCATCCCTCTTCGTGCCCAGGTCTCGTCGCAACCCGCCGACGATGTTCACATCGTTCCTCATACCGCTCCGTCCGGGGTGGCCACGGAGAATTCCGGCGTGCCGCTGAATTCGCTGCGAGTCGACGTGAACCTGGTTTTGGTTCCGGTAACGGTCACGGATCCCCTGAACCATCCGGTCCTCACACTGCGGCAGCAGGATTTCACGCTTTTTGAAGGATTGGCCCAACAGCAGATTCGGTACTTCTCGAAGGAAGACGCTCCCATCTCGGTTGCTCTGGTACTGGATTGCAGCGCCAGCATGAAGAACAAGATCGAATATGAGCGCCAGGCGGTGGAGCAGTTCTTCAACAACGCGAATGCCGACGACGAGTATTTCGCGGTCACGGTGTCGGACAAGCCCCAGCTGATCGCTTCGGCTGCCGACTCGGTCGGGACGCTTCAGGACCGGCTTGGTTCGTCGCCTCCCAAGGGGCGCACGGCGCTCTTTGATGCGATTTATCTGGCTATCGCCAAGCTGCGTTCCTCACGATATCAACGCCGGGCGCTGCTCATTATCTCGGATGGGGGCGACAACACCAGTCGCTATACGCGCAGCGAGATCAAGAGCGTGATCGAAGAAGCCGATGTCCTGACCTACGCCATCGGCCTGTTCGATGAGGAACCCATACCGCTGCTCAAGACCGTCGAGGAGCGCATGGGGCGAGACTGGCTGAGTGAACTTACCGATGCCAGCGGGGGCAGAACCATCGCCGCCGACAACCGCCAGAAAATTCCCGAAATCGCTGCCATGGTTAGCCGGGAATTACGCAGTCAGTACCTGCTGGGGTACCGTCCCAGCGACCCTTCGAAGAATGGCAAGTGGCGGAGGATCCGAGTGAAAGTTGTCCAACCTTCTGAGCCGGTGCGCCTCCAGGTGCATTACAAGGAAGGCTATCGAGCCCCGCAAGAGTGAGTATTGGTTCAAGTTGCTACCGCCCAAGTCCCACCTTGTGGTATAAGATTTCGCTTCGTAGTTTGCTCCCGCGGTCATATACTTCGGCTCAGTAACTCCAATCGGATCTGCTCCATGCAAGACCTGACGGACGAGCGTATTTCGCCTCTGAGCGAGCAGCAAGCTTTTGGCCTGATGTTTGAACAGGCGGGTTTCGGCATCGCCCAGGTATCCCTGGACGGGCAGTGGTTGGCCGTCAATCAGTCGCTGTGCGACATTCTGGGGTATTCCCGCCCGGAATTACTCTCGAGAACTCTGCAAGAAGTTACCCGCTTCGACGATATCGAAACGGAACTCGCCAACTGTCGCAGGCTCCTCAGCGGTGAAAGCCAAAGCTTCTCCACGGAGAAAAGGCATCTTCGGGCTGATGGACGGGTCCTGTGGCTCAAGGCAATGATCACGCTGGTTCGCGACGACCGCTCCGCTGAGCCGAGCAGTTATCTGGCCGCTGTTGAGGACCTTACCCCACACAAGAAGGAAGTACATCGCGTCCAGATTGACGGAGTGCGGCGCCTGAAAAGGCAGGCGCAGTTCAACGAGTCGATGACCAGAATTCTCACCGGCTTCACCACTTGTACCTCGGCGGAAGTGGATGCCAGCGTAGTCGCCGCGCTACAGTACACGGCCGAGTTCATTGGCGTGGATCACGCTCACGTTCTGATATTTTCCCCGGACCGAACCGCATGGAGTGCGACTCACGAATGGTGTGGGTCCGGGGTTGACCGGCAGGGCGGCAATTATCAGAACATTCCCGTGGGCACCATTCCTTGGAGCGAGTCGAAAGTTCTGGCGGGAGAGGTCGTAAGAATCAGTACGCTGGAGGACTATCCTCCCGAGGCTGCGGTGGAACGGCGAAGCCCCGATGTACAAGAGGGCCAGCAATCCATACTCCTGGTTCCCATCCATGGCGCGGCAGGAGTGATCGCCGGCGCTGTGGGCTTCGATTCGCACGCCCGTAGCATCGCCTGGTCCAATGACGATGTGGCCCGTTGCCGGATGGTGGGAGATGCCATCGCCACCGTCCTGGAGCGCCGGCGAGCCGAGCAGGCTCTGCGCCGCTCCGAAGAAAAGTTCTCCAAGGCGTTCGAAGCCAGCCCGGCGATCACCAGCATCGTGCGCACCAGGGACCGGCGCTATCTGGAGGTCAACCGCGCCTTCGAACAGCACACCGGTTTCTTGCGAACCGAAGTCCTGGGGCGATCGATAGCCGAAGTGGGGCATCTGTCGGACCTGCGAAGCCTCAACCATGCCTTTGAGAAGGCTTTGGCGCAGGGAAGCGTACGCAATACGGAAGCCCGGCTCCGCACCAAGATGGGTGAAGCCCTCATCGTACTTCTCTCCGCTGAGATCATTGAGTTTGACGGGCAATCCTGTGTGTTGACCGTTGCCGAGGACATTACAGAACGCAAACAGGCGGAAGACGCTTTGCGCGAGAGTGAGGAGCGTTTTCGGGTGATGGCCGACAGCGCCCCCATCATGATGTGGATGTCGGGAGTAGACAAGGGCTGCACCGACTTCAACCGCGGCTGGCTGGAGTTCACCGGCCGTACCTCGCAGCAGGAAATCGGCGATGGCTGGATCAGCGGCGTTCATCCCGCCGACCTGGAAAAGTGTCTTCACACCTACCATGCGGCCTTCGATGCAAGACAGCCCTTCACCATGGAATATCGCTTGCGGCATCATGATGGTGAATACCGCTGGATCGCCGATACGGGCGTTCCCAGATTGCTGATGGATGGCCGTTTCGTTGGCTACATCGGCTGCTGTGTCGACATCGACGACCAGAAGCAAGCGGAACTGGCTCGTACCGATTTATCGCGCCGGCTGATGACGGCACAGGAAGCGGAACGTACCCGCATTGCGAGAGAACTCCACGACGGCATCGGTCAATCGCTGGCGTTGCTTGGGATTCAAATGCAAAGAGCTGGGCAACCGGCTTCGCTGCGAGACGGGAAAAGGAGCCTGGGAATTCCCGAGTTGTGCGGCAAGGTGAAGGAAATCGGTGCCCAAGTGAGCCGGCTGTCGCATCAGCTGCATTCTTCCGAACTGGAGTTTTTGGGTCTTGCCGTCGCAGTCAAAGGTTTGTGCCGGGAGTTTTCCGAACAATATCGCATTAAGGTCAACTGTGTGTGTACCGGCGTTCCCGCGGAGTTAAACAGCGATGTCTCTCTTTGCTTCCTCCGCGTGGTGCAGGAAGCATTGCACAACGTGGCCAAGCATAGCCGCGCATCGGCGGTCGAGGTGGAAGTCACCGGCGCTGTCGCAAATATCACTCTGGCGATTTCAGATAATGGTGTCGGCTTTGAGATGAACAAGGTCCGTCAAACCGCCGGACTGGGAATGGTGAGTATGCGGGAGCGAATGCATTTGATCGGCGGAGAGTTTACGATTTCTTCCTCGCCCGGCAGCGGTACGAAGATATTGGCAAGGGCCCCATTGTTGAATGGCGCCCCGTAAGTCTTTTCCGAGTCGCTGAGATACCGGCTTATTTGTTTCCGATCACAATCGCTTCCGCGGCTCCCGAGCCGCACATGCCGTAGGTCGCGCCCGAATAGCAAGCTCCAGCCGAATACTTGAAGCATCCCGGCCTCTTGGCCACCACGGACACCGGCTTCTGCGATCCGCCGATGATGGCGTCGGGGGGATCGAAGGGTGACGTCGGACCGAAATCCACCACAAATCCGGTGCCCTTCGAGGAAGACTGGAAGGTTACGCTCGTTCCTTGCTTGACGCAGAAAAGCGAGTTTTCCTTGGCTTTCGGGAAGCCGGGTGTAGCCGTAGCCCCGCTCATGCCCTTTCGCTTGACGTCGACCGTACACGGTCCGGAACTGGAACAGGTGTTATCTGCATTACAAAGGCTTTGCGGATTGGGCTCTGCGCAAACGTACTTGCCTTTCGACTGCGCCAGCGAAACACTGGCGAGAAGAAATATCGAGAGTAAAAGCAATATGGAAACCGCCAGAATGCGCTGAAGTTTCATGAGGCTCCTCACTAACCGAATGGCACTGCGGGCTGGTGATCTGAACGCTGACCATCAACTCTGCTCAAATTGCCGATTGGACCCAAGGCGGGGCCGACTGATCGGATTGCCGAATGGACCCAAGCCGGGGCCGACTCATCGGACGCACGCAGCATCGGGTTCCCGATTGTCGGCTTAGTTCTCGCCCGGCGTCCCTGACCAATCAATGATGCCCCCGAGTCTCCACGGGTTCTTGTTCAGGTTCAGAGTCAATTGGCCATCGTCGCCAATCGTCAATTGGGCAGCCGGATACAGCACGCCGTTGCTCTTGCTCTTGTCCTGGGTATCGATATTGATTTCGCCAGCGGTCAAGTTGTAGTACTGGGATTGGGTGTCATAGTAGGCTTCGCCAAAATGAATCGGGCGGTTGGTAACAAAGCGGATCGTCCGGCCGGTGGGCGTCTGGATCAGCTTGATGAAGCTCAGGTCGTAGCCGAGCGTTCCAGTTATCGAAATGCGACCCACCGCCTTCATCTTCTCCAGAGCATTGACCAATCCCTGGTTCTGGCCTTTCTGGAAGGCTGTCATCAAAATGTCCTGATCTTCCGGCGTCGAGTACTGATAGATCGTAATCGTGATCCCAACATTCCTTCCCAGTTGGGTACTGGTGCCCCAGGCAGTGGCGTCGATCGTTTCATATTTATCTCGTGCGAATCCTGGAATGCTGCCCAGCATGAGCAGAGTGGCCAGAAATGCAACGACCAAGGCGACGTTCTTCATAGGTGATGTTGTGCGCACGGGTAAATCTCCTTCCAGTTACGGGTTGAGATAGACAATCTGCAAACGTCTGCTGATCCTACGTCCACAGCTCGGCCGAAAATAACTAGCAGAAATACTTGTCTCGGGCAATAAAAACAGCTGTTATCAAGTCAGTACACATTCCACGCCCTCACCTCTGGAAAACCTTTGCCAGTGCCCTACTAGTTTTGCCAGTATCAGTAACGTCGTTGACTTCCTACTATCCCTTGGTCGATCGAATTCAGCGGTCTGCCACGGGAAGGCCGGCTCACAGAGAGGTCTGGAGCCGTGCGGCTTGCGGCGGCTGGCTACGCTAATTTGCCGACGGCACGAACGAGCTCGGCCGTCGGCTCTCACCTACTCGGGCTTACCGGGAGATAAAGAGGCCAGGCATGAGCACAGGCAAGACGGTCAGAATGACATTGGTTTTAGCCGTGGCAGTAGCGATTATGTTCGCGTGTGGCGTTGCTTTCGCCCAGAGCGCGCAGCTTCAGGGATTGATCACGGGACGGAGCGGCGCCACCATGACGGTGCAGAGTCAGGACTCCGGAAATGTCGTGGTGGTTCTCACTCCAGCCACGCAAGTTGAGGAAGTTTCAGGGCTGTTTCACGCGCGCAAGAAGCAGTATGCCATGACGGCTCTGGTGCCGGGACTTTCCGTCCAGGTGCAGGGCGCCTACAACGCCCAGAACCAGATGGTGGCGGACACCGTTAAGTTCAAGGGATCGTCGCTCAGCACCGCACAGGACATCCAGGCGGGTGTGACTCCGGTGGAGCAGCAGGAGCAGGCGCAGAAGCAGAAGTTACAGCAGCAGCAAACGCAACTTCAGCAGCAACAGGCTCAACTGACTCATGAGCAGCAGCAGCAAGCCGCAGAAGCAGCCAAAATTGCCGCTAACAAGGCTGCGATTGCCGCCGCCAACAAGCGCTTCGGCGAGTTGGGGGATTACAACATCCTGGGTGAAGTGACAGTCTATTTCGCCAATGGCAGTACTGCGGTCGAGGACCAGTACAAACCCCAGTTGCAGAAGCTCGCCAAGCAGGCCATGAGCATCAACGGTTACATCATCCAGGTACAGGGATATGCTTCCGCAGTGGGCTCTGCGGCATTAAACCAGAAGTTGAGCAGCGAACGCGCGGCCAACGTTCTGGATTTGCTCGAGCAGCAGGATGGAATTCCGCTGACCAATGTCCTGGCTCCCGGCGCGATGGGCACGGCCGATCAGGTGGCCGCCGATAGCACGGCGGAGGGTCAGGCTGCGAATCGCCGCGTGGTGGTCAGGATACTGCAGAACAAAGGCATTTCCGGCACATAGCAGCGCGGAGTGACCGGGGCCGAGGCATGCGACTGGCCTGAAGGCGCTTGCAGTCTTGGAGTCGGGAGACGACGGATGTGGGCTCGGTGGAATCGCCCAGCCCGCAGTCCTCGTGTGTCATGCGTCTTCCGTGGTTCGTGATTCGAAATCGACAGCGATACCATGCCAGCCACATCTAACCATCGACGGGTTCACGCGCGGGAGTTGATCTCGCACACTTGGCAATCGCAAGCCAATCTGTCGCTCTTTCTCGCGCTGCTCGTAATCGTAGGTTTCGTGCTTCCCTCGCTGGGATTTGGAAGAAAGGATCTAAAGCTATACAGCGACATTGTGTTTTCGGTGATGCTGATTTCCGGAGTAGCCATAGCATGGGGTCAACGCGTACTGTTTTCCATCGCGGCGCTGGTGGCCGGCGCCTCGCTTGTGGTCCGTTGGCTCGCGTTCTGGAAAGTGATGCCTCGCTTGGAGATGTGGGGCCAAGCGTTATCGTTAGCCGCGGTTATGATCATTGCTCTGGTCCTGTTAGCTCAGGTTTTTCGTGCGGGCGCGGTAACTCAATGGCGGATTCAAGGAGCCATCGCGGTCTACTTGCTGTTCGGAGTTGGGTGGGCTCACGCTTATCAGATTGTGGCCACTTTGCAACCCGGGTCGTTCAATCACTCTCTGGGAGAACTGTCGACCGTGGCAGACTGGGCTTACTACAGCTACATCACCCTCACTACCGTGGGTTATGGGGACATTACGCCGGTAAGCCCGATCGCCCGTAACCTTGCGGTCAGTGAAGCGTTGGCCGGCCAGCTTTACCTGGCAGTGCTGGTCGCGCGGCTCGTGGCCATGGAAGTTATTGCCTGGCAGGAGAATGCAAGCCGGCGTCCCAGCGAGTGAGTGGCGCCGTCGCTAACCACAACCCCGGTGAGACGAGAGCGCCTCGATCCAGTCCAGGTTACATGGCACCGACCGCGCTTCTCCATGAGTAACGATGTTGAAGAAATACACATGTGCACTATGCTTCATCGCTTCCGTTTTGCTGTTGCAAGCAGTCTTAACGGCGCAGACCTACAGCACGCCGTTGCCGACGGTGAACGATAAGGATGTTGCGCTGCTGCGGCAGAACCTGCAGGCGGAAGCCAAAAAGCTGATCGCCAAGAATATGCAGCTTACCGACAGCGAGGCCGCAGGCTTCTGGCCGCTCTATGACCAATACACCGCCGAAGTCCGCAAGGTAAACGACACTCGTTTTGGGTTAGTGAAGGACTATGCGCGAATCTATAAGACAATGACCGCGGAGGAAGCGGACAATCTCACCCGATTGTTAGCCGAGGCCGATCAGACGATCATCGGCTTACGCCTACAGTATCTGCCCAAGTTCGAACAGGTACTGCCGGGGACGAAGGCTGCGCTGTTCATGCAGTTGGACCGGCGGCTGGACAGTCTTTTTAACGTGCAGATAGCTTCGCAATTGCCGGCGATTAAGCCCTAACAGGTACGAGATTGGCTCAGCCCTCACCGCACGCCACAAATCGCGAATAAATGTTTGTGCCGGGGCCGACTGTCCTTTTCGTGCAACTTTTCTCTCCTGACGGGGTACACTATCTGCGTTCTGAATCGGCGCCAGGACTATGGCGGAATCCGGCAAGCGTTCCCGACTGGGTATCCACCTTAGCTGTGCGAACTGTGTCACGAGGCCACGGTCCACCAAATGGAACGCAAACCAGCAGCGCGTCTTTTAATTGCCGACGATCACAGGCTTTTAGCCGACGCTTGCAAGAATCTGCTTGAGCCCGAGTTTCAGGTTGTCGAGATTGTCACCGACGGGCGCAGTCTGGTGAAGATGGCGAATGCCCTGAAGCCCGACATCATCATTCTGGACATCGGGATGCCCCGCCTGAACGGGCTGGACGCCGGCGAGCAAATCAAACAGAAGTTGCCCGCCGTCAAGCTGGTATTTCTTACCATGAACTCCGCAGCCGACGTCGCGGCAGAAGCTTTTCGCCGTGGAGCTTCGGGTTATGTGCTGAAGCACTCAGCAGCCGAAGAGCTTGTCATCGCCATTCGGAAAGTGGTCCAGGGCGAGTCCTACCTGTCACCCCTAATCGCCCGGGAGACGGTTACCTTCCTTCTCAATCAAGGTAAGTCGCGTGCCGAAGAGCGACGCATCACGAAGAGGCAGAGCGAGATTCTGCAACTGCTTGCTGAGGGCATGTCAATGAAGGAAGTCGCCAGCGTGCTGGAGCTGAAGCCCGGTACGGTCGCGTTCCACAAGTATCGGATGATGGAAACTTTGGGCGTTAAGACCAACGCCGAACTGCTAGAATACGCGATCCGCCGCCAGATGATCTCTTCCTGAAACCGAACCTGCTTTTTCCATCTCGAAAATAGTACTTTTGCCAGTAGGCAGCCCGTCCCGTTGTTGATAGTTTTTGCGGGTCGGCAACTATCGGTGCCTGCCATCGGTCTTCTAGCGACGAGTGGAGATTGCTTTCGTGGGTTCAGTGCGGCTTTTACTGGCGGACGACAATCCGGAGGTCTTGGAGACCCTGATCGACATGCTGCAGCCAGCCTTCATCATTGCCGGAGCGTTCCGTAACGGTATGTCGGTCTTGCAGCAGTCCCGTGCTCTTAATCCGGATCTCATCATTCTGGATATCTCGCTGGGAGACATAACGGGTTTTGAGGTGGCAAAACGACTGCGGATGTCGGGTTGTCCTGCGAAGATCATATTCCTGACCGTCCATGAAAACATCGACTTCGTGCAAGCGGCCTTTGACCTGGATGCCTCCGGGTATGTGTTCAAGTCGCGGATAAGCACCGACCTGATCGACGCAATTAACCGCGTTTGCGAGGGCGGTCGCTTCAGCTCTACAGAATTGCCCTTGGCGACGTAGGACGCGGATGCGCTTTGCTTCTGGCGCTGGAAGACCAGTGCGAGCGTCCGTAGATGTTGACGAGGCGACGGACAAGATCGCGGCTTTGGGTTTGATTAGGAGCTTATCTATGTCTCGCACCAGGATTTCGGTTTGCGGTATGCTGTCGTTTCTGTTTGCGATCTTTCTCAGCGTCGGCGCTCAGGCGCAGAAGATCCACGTGGTTTACGACAAGCAACTCAATTTTTCGCAATTCAAGACATTTGCCTGGGCGCCGCACGGCGCGGTGGCACACCCCATGCTCGCCGCGAATGTGGTCGGTGCGATCGAGGATGAACTGAAGACTCGCGGACTGCAAAAGGTCGATATCAAGGAAAATCCCAGCCTGATCATTGAAGTTTACGGTTCGATCGAGCAGGATTCTACCTTCTATTCGAACGATCCCCTCTACAACGCGACCGGTGGGATTCCGCCCTTCGACCCCAGTTTTTCCGGACCAATGCTCACCGGACAGTACGGCAATACCACAGTCACCATTCATAAGGGCCAATTGGTCGTCGACCTGATTGACGGGGCCAACAAGAAGTTAGTCTGGCGGGGAATGTCGCAGCAGAATCTGGCGGCTCACGATCCCAATAAGCTGGTCAGTCAAGTCAATACCGCGATTTCCAAGATGTTTAAGCAGTATCCCGTGAAGAGTGAAGGATGAAGTATCTTCAGACGGTGGCCACGTGAAATCGATATTAGCTATCATCGCAGTTGCAGCCATTCTTTCCACTCTACCTGCGCTGGCCCAGGACGTCCGTGTCAACTACAACCAGGCCAAGGACTTTTCCACTTTTCATACCTATGCTTGGGGCGAAAAGCTGAATCCGAACAGCGTCAAGAACCCTGCGCTGGCGGAAGAGGTACGGAAGCAGATCAACCTTCAGTTGCAGAACCGCGGTCTGAAACTGGTTCCTGAATCGCAGAATCCCGATCTCATCATCGTAGTCAGTGGGGGATCGAAGAAACACACTACCTACAGCAACTACGATCCTTCGGGCACGATTCTCACCGCTGGAACGGACTACGGCGTCGCCCAAACCACCACGATCGGCGCGCTGGTCGTTGATATATATGGGGTCAAAGCGAAACAGGTGATATGGCGCGCCACCGCAACGGGGATCTTAAATAAAAACAATGAGAAGAACCTGAAGCTGGCAGATGAAGCGATCGACAAGATGTTCAAGAAATATCCATATCCACTTTCGACTCATTAGAGCGGTCTGACGTGAGGTCTGTGAGTTCCAACCGGCATAAGGGAAGCTGCCCCGCCACGCAGCTACAGCCTTCGGAGTCCCATCGTCGGGATGCCACACGCATCGCCACTTCAGCTCTTAACAGTAGTGACTCGCTAAGGAACGAGGGAAATACTATGCGCCTGCGACGCAGAAGTTGTCTTGTACTCTTGTGTATTGTCATAGCGGCAAACCTGAGCGTTACCGGCCAATCTTCCAGCGCCGGAGCAGCCCCTGCTGCCTCTCCCCAGGAGCAGCCAGCCAAGTCCAAGTATTCGTCGATAGGTTTAGTGCTCCAGGGCGGTGGCGCTCTTGGACTGGCTCACGTCGGAGTCATCACCTGGATGGAGGAGCATCACATCCCGATTAACTACATTGCCGGCACCAGCATGGGCGGTTTGGTCGGCGGCGTTTACGCCACCGGACACAATGCCGCTGAGATGCGACAGATCGTGAACGGTATCCCCTGGGACGAGGTGATGGCGGGGCAAACGCCTTTCAACGACCTCGCGTTCCGCCGCAAAGAGGATGCCCGCGATTATCCCAACAGCCTTGAGTTCGGACTGCGCAAGGGAGTGCAATTTCCCGAGGGCTTCAACTCTGGCCAACAGGTCTCGCTGGTTCTCGATAAGATCGCGGCGCCCTACTCGGAGGTCAAGAGCTTCAACGATCTCCCCACTCCCTTCGCCTGCGTAGCCACCGACCTTATCACCGAACGGCCCAAGGTTTTCCGCAGCGGATCGTTATCCCTGGCCTTGCGATCGACCATGTCCCTGCCTGGAATCTTCACCCCTGTACGGACCAAAGATGCCATCTACGCCGACGGCGGATTGCTCAATAACATTCCGGTCAACGTAGCCAAAGAGATGGGGGCAGACCTGACAGTGGCGATTCACCTGGCTGAGGCGCCGATGCGTGCGAATGCAAACCTCTCCTCGTTCGCGGTGCTCGGGCAGTCGATCTCGGTCATGATCTCGGCTAATGAACTGCAGAACATGGAGAGCGCCGACATACTCGTCTCGGTGCCGGTGCAGAAGTGGGGCGCGTTAAGTTTCGACGCCGCTGACGCGATTATCAAGGCTGGATACGACGCGGCTGAGGCGAAGTCTAAGCTCCTTTTGACCCTCAGGGTGGATGACGCCACCTGGAACCAATACCTGGCCGATCGCGCATCCCGGCGGCGTCAGGATCCGGTTCCGATGTTCATAGCCGTGGACGGCGTGAACGGGGACCTTTCGCGGCGGGTGGAAGAGCAAATGGCCGGCCTGATCGGCAAGCCTCTCGACTCCGACCAGCTGGACCAGGCCATTATGCGGCTGAAGGGCTTTGGCCGATTTTCAGTACTCAGCTATTCCTTTGAGGAGCGAAACGGCCAGCAGGGGATCTTGGTAAAGACCGAGGAAAATTCCTATGGGCCGCCCATCGTTCGGCCGCTCCTGCTGATCGACGGATCCAGCTTGAAAAACGTTACTCTCGACATGGGAGCCCGGGTGACGTTTCTCGATTTTGGGGGATTCCGTTCGGAATGGCGAACGGACATCATTCTGTTCTCCGACTATGGCCTGAATTCGGAGTATTACCATCCCATCACTCCGTTCAGTCACTGGTTCGTTGCGCCCCGGGTACTGGCCGACAACAATCCCCTCTACATATACGACAACAACCAACTGACCACCACCTACCGGCGCACCACCTTGGGTGGCGGAATAGACGCGGGATATCAGTTCGGAAACACCGGTGAACTACGCGTCGGCTACGAAGGTGGGTGGCAAAACTTCGCACGGCAAATCGGAAACGCGAACGAGCTGCCCAATTTCTCGGGTGGCTATGGTGCCAGTAAACTCCAATACCGGCTGGATCGCCTCGACGATCCGGTTATTCCACGCGCAGGACAAAGCTTCCAGGGCGATTTTTATTGGTACAACGCCAGTCCGGAAGCGCCCGAACCGTATCCTGTGCTCGAGGGCAAGGGTGAGATTTTCCATAGGCTGAACGAGCCGTCCTCGGTTTTTCTGAACGGATCTGCCGGCACCACGTTCAACCACGAAACCGGCCTCCCGCAGTTCTCCCTGGGAGGCTCTCGCGAGTTGGTGTCGTATGGAACCAACGAGCTTTTGATGGACAAGTACTTCTTGCTCCAAGTGGGATATATACGGCAACTGGCGAAGCTGCCACCGCTGCTGGGAAGCGGCATCTATTTCCTCGGCGTCTATGAGGCTGCGCAGGTTTATGGCGCCCCGCACACCATGGTGAATAAGGCCTCGGGCTTTCCCACCGATGCCGCGGCTGGCATTGTCGTTAACACCATCTTTGGCCCGGTGGAGGCGGCCTACGCCTACGGCGATACTGGCCATCACAAGTTCTTCTTCAGGGTAGGGCGGTTATTTTGAGGATCTCCGTACCCATTCCGAATACGTAGCGCAGGGCGCGACCGCCTCAGGTGCCACGATGGAGAGAATGGCCTCATGAAAGACACTGCTGCGAGGCTGCGCAACGCGGACGAAGGAATACCGAATAGCGGTTTCCTGTTGGGCCTGAAATTAACCTGTTTGCAAAGGAGTCGTTTCGCGCGAAAATGCAGCAGCGCTTTTCTGCACGCCGGAAGGCATGCTCCGCCTGAATACAAATGTTCTGATTGGGTTCTATTGGAAGGAACCAGGGTATGCTGCGCCTGATTCGTGAACTGATTCGTCCCTATCGTGGCAAGCTTCTGATCATCCTCCTCGCCATGCTGGTGGAAACGGCGATGAGCCTGGCCAGCCCATGGCCACTGAAGGTCATCATCGACAATGTCGTGGGCAACCACAAGCTCCCGCATGGGCTGGACGAACTTGTCCGGCCAATGCTCGAACACGGCAACAAGATGCAGGTGGCGGGTCTGGCGGCGCTGGCTTTCGTGCTGATTGCGCTCTTTGGCGCCTTGGCGAGCTACGTCGATAATTACTACACGGAAAGCGTGGGCCAGTGGGTTGCGCACGATCTGCGCATGAGAACCTATCATCACCTGCAGCGCCTCTCGCTCAGTTACTACAACACTCATCAGACAGGGACGCTGCTCAGCACCATCACCACCGACATCGAGACCATCCAGGACTTCGCCTCTTCCTCAACCCTCGACATCCTGATTGACCTGTTGACGATTGTCTCGATGCTCGGCCTGATGTTCTGGCTGAACTGGGATTTCACCCTGATCGCCGTGGCTGTGACGCCGTTCCTGCTCTTCTTTATTTCACGTTTCAAGAAGGCGGTGAAGAAGGCCACCCACCAGGTGCGGAAGGAAGAGTCGGAAATCGTCGCGGTTGTGCAACAGGGGCTGGAATCGATGCAGGTAA
>JBARGS010000436.1:0-12195 GCA_049798495.1 Candidatus Korobacteraceae bacterium
TCTGTTTATCCCACTTGCCCGCGGGCTTACGCCCGCGGCTAACACAAATGTCGCCGCTGCGCGGCTGGTTGCCTTGCGATTCATACCGTTTGTCCCACTGAAAAATCCGTGTTTCGGTTGCGACACAATCTCTAAAGCCCGGGCCTTCAAACTCTGCTACCGGCACGACTAAAGATCGTGCCCTGATACAAACCGAACCGATTTGCTTAATGATCTCCAAAACTCTGTGCCTCTGTGGTGAATACGTCTCTTATTCCTTCGCCGGCGCGGGCACATCGTACACATTATTTCCCGCATTCGCCTCAGGCACGCTGCCATCGTTAACCGTCACCTTGTCTGACGCGACCGGCGTCTCCAGACGTCCCGTCCCCTTCTCGCCCGCCTTCACCAGCACACGCACGCTCTTTTCGCCGGATGGAGTCTGCACCAGCACTGGCACCTCGGCTCCGGCATGACCGCGATTCTCGATAGTGATGGTTACGAGGAAGCTCTTATTGGCCTCGCTCAGCAACGGCCGCGCATATACGGATTCAACGTGAAACTCGGGCAGGCCGCGATCGCGATAGACCCAATCGTCGAAGAACCATTCCAGCTCGCGCTTGGAGCTGGTTTGCATCAACCGCTGAAGGTAGCTGGGATCTTTGTCGGCCCCGGGCCGATAAGCCGTCAGCGCCGATTGCATCGCCGTATCGCCCAACATGTCGCGCAGCATCCAGAGAACGAAGCTGCCCTTGCCGCGCAAGTAAAGCTCGTCGTTGGTGTTGAGGAGCGTGTTATCGGCCGCGCTGGCGTCTGAAGCTGGCTTGGCCTCGTCGCCCTTAGGGTGGGTAGCCTCTTCGGCCTTCACCAGATAATCGCGCAATTCATCCAAGTATTCCAGCGCGGCCTTGCGTCCGGAGCGATTGCCCACCGAGACACATTGCAGAAAGCGCTCCAGCCCCTCCTGTATCCAGGGATGGGGAGAGTGAAAGCGAGCCGCCACCTGTGCCGACATCAACAACAGTTGCAGCGTATCGGTCGGCCACGGGCGCAGCGGCGTGAACAGAATCGACCCACTCTCATACGGCAGGGCCTTGGCTTCGGTCAGTTCCACCACACGAGCCGGCTGCCTGGGATCACCCAGCCAGTCGTGCAGCAACGGATCGTTGGCCTCGGCAGCCAGCGCGTAGTCTCGCGCCAGGGCAGTGTGATCGGCTATATGCAGAAAAGAAATTGTCGGGCGGGAAAGCTCCACATAGTTGGCGATAGCGAAAGTAGGAACCGTCTCCCCCATTGGGCTCAAGGTTAACGTATTGCTGAACTCCTTAACCTTTCCGCCGCTCTCCGCGTCGCTGGCCTCCCGCGCTCCGCCGCAACTGGACACCTCCGCGTTGACGGCGATACAAAGCGCCTCCGTGCTGGCGCCAGTCACGATAATCCGCACGTCGAACTCGCTGCGCGCGTGCCGGCGCTTCCAGGCGGCAATGGCATCGAACACCGCATTGCCGTCGCTCATGCTTACCGCATCAATCGCCACCGGATACCAGATCACGTAACCCAGTCCTCGAACGGCAGTGAAGGCGTCGCTAATTTCGTCCCAGTCGCTGCGCTCTGCCATATCGGCGGGAGTGCCGACACGAGTCAATCGCGTGGCATCGGGCGTCACGGTTCCACCGTATTGAATATCAAGTATCGTCGACCCGGTGGGCGGCAACTCCTTAGGCAGAGTGACGATCGCCTCTGTCAGACTGCCCGTGTGATCGATGTCGGAGGTGTAGCTGTCACTCAGCCAAGGTAGCGGCTTGCCCTCGAACAGGATGTTGTTCCACGTGAGCGACGAAGATATCTGAAGCGCAATCGTCTTCTGTGGGGTGGAGGAATCGTTGCGCAACGTGACCTTACCGGTGACCGCCATTACGTGCGAGCTGCGATCGATCTGCACTTCGAGTTGATAACGCGTGATGGTGAAGGCTTCGCGATCGAGGGCCGACGCCTGGAGGCTCGCCACGAAGAAGAGGCAGAAGAAAACGATCAGGCGCTCGAAGGAGTACGGCTTCACCTTATTTCGCACATCCTTCATCGCGGCCTTCTGCCCCAGACCAGATAGATAAGGACTGCGTCCCAGATCCAGACAAACACCCCCGAGCACCGCAGATAGGTGGGATACCAGCTCTTCATCACCAGTCCCGAAAATGGGAAGAGCCGGATGAAGGGATGCTCCTCGTACTGCTTTCTGGCGTGCTTCACGAGTGCGTCAGTGCGGCAGACACACACCCAGCCGCAAATTGCCAGCCCGACAATGAGCAGCGCCAGCACCAACATGAGAGACAGAAACGCGCCCGCCGCCGTTATTGCGAATCCTGGCAAGGCTGTCATTTTGTGCGACTTCCTGAATCCCCTCCGGCCCGCCGCTGGCGCGCCGCCTCGTACATCACCACGCCGCCTGCGACGGACACGTTCAGCGACGGCACTTGTCCGAGCATCGGAATCGACACCAGAAAATCGCAGCGGCGGCGCACCAGATCGTGCAGCCCCTTACCTTCGGCGCCAAGCACGATAGCGCAATGCATTTTGTAGTCGATCTCGTCATAGCTTTGCGTGCCGCGCTCGTCGAGTCCGACGGTCCAGACATTGCGCTCCTTCAACTCATCGAGCGTGCGCGAGATGTTGGTGACGCGCGCAATCGGCAGATGTTCGGTGGCCCCGGCCGACGCCTTTACCGCCGTGCCGGTTAATCCTGCAGCGCGCCGCTCGGGAATGATGACACCGTCGGCGCCCGCTCCATCAGCAGTGCGGATCAACGCACCCAGATTGTGCGGGTCCTCGACGCCATCGAGCACGACCAGGAAGGTGTATTCGCCGTGCCGCTGCTCCAGCAGCGTGTCGACGTCAGCGTACTGCTTGCCGCTGGTGACCGCGATGACGCCCTGATGCGTGTTGGTGTTGGCGGTGCGGTCCAGTTGCTCGCGCGGCATAAAGCGGACCTGCACGCCGCTGGCGCGACAATCGTCGATCAGACGCTGCATACGCTGATCGTGCCGCTCGCGCGCGATGCCAACATATTCGAAGCTGCGCGCGCCCGACTTCAGCGCCTCGCTCACTGCATGAATGCCGTAGAGGACGATCATGTTTCGATTAGTGTACGACAAGGGAGCTGTCAGCTCTCGGGTGTCAGGTGTCAGCTTGGGATCCGCTAATCGCTCTTCGCTTCTCGCTGCTCGCTCCTGGCGTTCTGTTCTGAATTGTCATCCTGAGCAGAGCACCTTCTTGATTGTGTCATCCTGAGCGGAGCGCAGCGAAGTCGAAGGACCTGCTTTCGGCATGTGTTGGAGGAATTCTAGATCCTACAAGCACCCTCTCCGAATCCAACCGCTCACCTTGGAAATCAAACCGTTATGACCCTTCTCTCACATCTGCAACGTCAATTCGAATACGATTCCTGGGCAAATCGCGAGGAGGTCCGCGTTCTCGTCGCGTTATCCGACCCGCCGGCGACAGCGGTCAAGCTGCTCAACCACATCGTGGCGGCGCAATGGTTGTGGCTGGATCGTCTGCAGCAGAATCCCCAACGAACCGGAGTTTGGCCGGAGCTCTCTCTCGCGGATTGCGACACTCAATTGCAACAGCTCGAGAGCGCGTGGCGATCCTTTCTGAGCAGCCTCTCGGACGAGCACCTGGCTTCCAGTTGCAACTACAAAAACTCCCGTGGCGAGACATGGACAAATAGCGTCCTCGACATTCTCACCCAGCTCATCCTGCATGCGGCCTATCATCGCGGACAGATTTCGACCGAGATTCGCCTCAACGGCAACGTTCCCGTGCCCACCGATCACATTCACGCCGTCCGTCAGGGATTCGTCAAGTAACCCGCGCCGGTTGGTTCCCGCATCACGTCTCGGTATAGTTATATTGAGCAATGCTGAATTCAGGAGAGTGAATGGCACTGTCGGCAGTCATTGTCGATGACGAACAGTTGGCACGCGATGAGCTCGCCTATCTTTTGCGCGACCTCGACATCGATATCGTGGCGCAAGGCAAGAATGGCGTCGAAGCCGTGAACCTGGTCAAGGAGTTCTCGCCTGACATGGTCTTCCTTGATGTGCAAATGCCCGGCCTCGACGGCTTCGGTGTCATCAAGAAGCTGCTGGACCGCAAGATCCCGCTGCCGCAGATCGTCTTCGCCACCGCTTTCGATCAATATGCCGTGAAGGCATTCGAAGTGAATGCCATCGACTATCTGCTGAAGCCGTTCGATCGCAAGCGCGTCGCGCAAGCGGTGGAAAAGGCGCGCCGCAAATTGGAGTCCGCAGGCTCGCCGACCGATCAGATCGGCACCATCGTCAAGATGCTGGAGCAGCAGCAACGCCCGCCTGCGGCAAAGGTCCTGCTGAAGTTCGCCGGCCGGCTCTTCCTGGTCGACCAGAAAGACATCTGCTACGCCTCCATCGAAGACGGCATTATTACCGTCGTCGCCACGGGCATGGAAGGCCAGTCGAATTGTCGCACCTTGGAAGAATTGCTCGATTCACTCGATCCCAACATGTTCTGGCGCGCCCACCGTTCCTATCTGGTGAATATCAATCGCATCAAGGAAGTGGTGCCCTGGTTCAAGAGCTCGTATCAAATCCGCATGGAAGACAAGAAGCAGACCGAGATCCCCGTAAGCCGGGCGCAAACCAAGCGGCTGCGCGAGCTGTTCGGGTTGTAGTAGCGGTTGGCACTTGGCATTTAGCAGTTGGCGCTGAGCATCAGCGTTTAGCTTTCAGTCCTTATCTTTTCAGTCCTCAGCGTTCAATCCTCATTACACAGTCCCGCCATTCGTCGCTAGCCGCATAGGTTCAAAAATTCTTATCTCAGGGTAACCGGATGCTCTTGGTTTGCTAACCGCCAAATGCCAAATGCCAAGTACCAACTGCCTATACCACACTAAAGCGCTAGACGAAAATCGATAGTAGCTGGCACTTATCTGTGATACAGCAAGCCAAACCGGGGTAGACTATTGCGCACTGAGTTGAGTTCCGGTGGCCCAATCTCAGCATGAGAAAGGTTAGGAGGAACCAGTCGTTATGAGGATCGAACTTGCAGCAACCCTAATTCGTAGCAGCTTCCGAGCCATTATCGCGCTGGCCGTCCTGGTGGCGTGCACCAGTTTGCTTTCCGCGCAGGTGCGAGTTGGCAACGGCATCTATCCCCCGTCCAGCATTGAACGGCCGCAGGACGTAGGAGTACGGATGCACACCAACTACATCATCTATGCGCCCAGCGGATCCATTGTGCCAGCGTCGCAACCGGCGGGAGAAACTCCAGCCTCGCTGGGATGCGTTTACGACATCGTCTCCAATCCGCTTTCCGGCTGTCCCGTCGTTGGCACTACGCAGAACCCCACCGGGGGCAGCGGCGTGATCGTGATCGTGGATGCCTACGACTATCCTTCGGCCGCGAGCGATCTTTCTACCTTCTCTTCGACATTCGGACTGCCACAGGCCAACTTTAGCGTCCAGTATGCCAGCGGCAGGAAGCCGTCAAACGGTTGCACCTCCGGCTGGCAGGGGGAAGAGTCGCTGGACATCGAATGGGCCCATGCCATGGCGCCGGGCGCGCAGATTGTGCTGATGGAAGCCTCCTCAGCCAGCAACAGCGCCTTGTACCAGGCGGTGACCGCGGCCAACTCGTACATCGCATCGCATGGCGGCAAGGGTGAAGTCTCGATGAGCTGGGGTGGCAGCGAGACCTCAGGCGAGTCCAGCTCCGATCACTATTTCACCCAGTCGGGCGTGGTGTACTTCGCCTCCTCGGGCGATTCGCCAGGTGTCATCTATCCCAGCTCGTCGGTGAACGTAGTTTCCGCTGGCGGCACGCAGGTGAATCGCAACAGCAGCGGCGCCTATACCAATCAGACCGCCTGGAGCGACGGCGGCGGGGGAGATAGCCGGTACGAGTCGCGGCCTTCCTTCCAGAATGCGATACAGAGCATTGTGGGAACTCACCGCGGCACGCCCGATCTCTCCTTCGACGCCAGTGGCGGCTCCCCGGTCGCGGTCTACAACTCGAATTGCTATGGCGGCTGGCTGGAGGTGTATGGAACCAGCGTCGCCTCGCCTTCGCTGGCCGGAATTATTAACAGCACCGGGCAATTCAAAACCAGCAGCAACGCGGAGAATACCTTGATGTACAGCAACCTGGGATTCAGCTCGTACTTCACGGATATCACCTCTGGCAGCTGCGGCACACACAGCGCCACCACCGGCTGGGATTTCTGCACCGGCATCGGCGTTGATCATGGCCTGGTAGGAAAGTAAGTCATACTCGTGAAAGTGGAGAAGGCCCGCTCACCGGAGCGGGCCTTTTTACTGAGTACATGTCTCGCACGGTCGAACAACGAAGGACCAGAGGTTGCGATCAGGAATCAGAATGCGGAGCGCCAAGTGCTAAATACCAAGTGCTAAGTGCCGCCCTTCTTGTCCTCGTGCATTCGGCTGACGACCTTCGCCATCATGCTGCGCGGTGCAAGCCGCAGCGACTGCATCAGCAGACGATTCTTCCATCCCGGGATCACCACCCGCTTGCCTTGCTTCATGCCTTCATAGCCGGCGCGCGCAACTTCCCTGACATCGACCAGCAGCGGGCCCTTGAACAGATTGGATTTCCCAGCGTGAGCCCGCTTCTGAAAATTCGTCTCCACCGGGCCCGGGCAAAGACATGTCACGGTCACACCGGTTCCGCTCAGCTCTTCCGCAATCGCTTCGCTGAAACTCAGCACGTAGGCTTTGCTGGCGTAATAGACAGCCATGAACGGTCCGGGCAAGAATCCTGCCGTGCTGCCGACATTGAGCACCTTGCCTTCGCGGGCACGAATCTGCGGCAGAAAGAGCTTGGTTAGATGGGTGAGGGCGACGAGATTCACCTGGATCATCTCCGCCTCGTTGTCCCACTCGGTGTCCAGGAACGCCCCGCTCCCGCCAAAACCTGCGTTGTTCACCAGCACATCGAGGACAATGCCGGCCTCCTGCAGTTCCTGATACAGCTCAACCGGCGCCGTGGGATGCGCCAGATCCTTGGGCGAAATGCGCACGTCGACGCTATACCGCGATTGCAGATCGTCGCCCAACTCCCGCAGGGCGCCGCGGTTGCGCGCCACCAGCATCAAGCGATAACCGTCACGCGCGAACAAATGCGCCAGCTCCAGTCCGATGCCGCTGGAGGCGCCCGTAATCAGCGCTGTCTTGGGAGCTAGAAAAGGATTGCTCGCACTCACCACTCAGTTATAGCGGATTTCCGGACGCGGCAGCAGTGACTGGAAAGGGGCAAAGCAGCCAGCTACTTCGCCCCTGACTTCCCGTTCGCCGGCATTTGCAAAAAGGTCACGATCTGCCAGCGCTGTTGCTTGGGCAGATTCGACCAGCCAGGCATGCCGTCGGCGAGCTTGCCGGTGCTGATGAACCAGAACAGCTCGCCCGCATTGGCGCTGCGAACACTGGAGGAGTCGAGCGCCGGCGCCGGACCCATTCCCTGCTGATTCTTTCCATGACAGTGCGCGCAATTCTGCGCGTACAGCTTCTTGCCCGCCGCTGCCGCAGCACCATTACCCGCGTAAGGGTTCTTGATGCCTGCTGCGGACGACGGCGCGTTACGGAAGCTACCCTGTTGAGCAGCGGATGGAGTCATCCATAAAATCATGCACAAGACAGTGGCGGCCGCCAGAATCAAGGCGGAACGAAGCAGAGCACCGAAGCTGGTTCCCAAGTTTTTCCTCCCTCTGGATTATTCCATAGGGAGCACACCGGGCAACAGAGCAGTATTCTTCAGGTCAATACTGGCGCGCGTCCTCTGTCCATTGGCACACGGCGTTGCGTTCCTCGGGCGTAATCCGCGCGTTACGATGAACCAGCGCGTATTTCGGATCGGGCATATCGCCATTGGTAATCTGCTCGCAGATCTCCTCCAGCCGCTCTTCCTTTCGCTTCGCTGAATACGTTCCCCACTCGGAGAAATTCATCTGTGCGCGAGCGTTGTGCACGTCGCTGGCGACAATCCACGATGCCGGAGCGACGTAGCTATACCATGGCCACACAGTCTCGTTGGAGTGGCAGTTCTTACAGGAGCGTTGCAGCACCGCTATCACCGGCGCCGGCATTTTTTCCGCCGCGAAAAGCGTCTGCGATCGCTCGACAGGAGGATTATTGTGGCGAACAGGAACTGCCTGAGCCACAACCAGCGATACAACGATTGCCAGCCCAATTCTTTTTGCCCAACGGAGCACTTGAAAGTCTCAATTTTTCGCACTCATCGCGAGGCGGTATCGACGTGTAGAGATTTCACGTACATGATCACCTGCCAGATCTGAGGATCGCCCAGCTTCGACCACGAAGGCATCCCGTACGCCATGCTGCCGTTCTTGAGGAGCCAGTGCAGATCGCCGTCTGTCGCTTCCTGCTGCACCCGCGAGGTTCGCAGCGACGGCCGCTTCTTCGTGCCCTCGGCATCTTCGCCATGACAATGAGCGCAGCGATCCACGAAAATCCGCCGGCCCGCGGCAACCGCGTCGGCCTGATCTCTGTAAGGATTTGCTTTGTCGCGCTCCTGCGCCGGCACCTTCGCCAGCCACGCGCCGTTGGAGGTGGCGAGCATCGTAACGACCATAGCAAGAATCACGAGCGCCAGAAAGACAGAGGATTTTATTCTATGGCTCATTATGAATTACCGATGAAAATGGCTAAAGACCTGTTCAATTTCGTACTCGATCGAAAAGCGAAACAAGAACGGAATGCTGTAGTTGTTCAGCCCGAACTGGGGCGATAAACCAATCGTCATTCCATTGGGCGCAGTCCAGTTGATCGTCGGACCCAGGTACTGGGAAGTGAAGCCCGTGCCGAAACCGTTCGTCGTGCCTAGTCCCCCATACATTTCGGCTCCGGCCTGAAACTTCTCCCGGCAAAAGGTACACTCGTGGGCACTAGCAGCCAGGCCCAGCGGGCGGCTTACTCCGAGTGCGTATCCGAACTCCCAGAAATTATCCGAGAAGTCCTTTTCGGTGATGAAGTTCTCGCTGATGTTCCAGCCGTGAACGTCACTGCCCAGAATCAACTTCAGCTCCAGCTCGCGCTCATGGTCCATGCGCGCCAGCCAGTTCGGCACCAGGAAATCATCATTGCCGTCATGACCCACAACTTCTCGCAAAGTTTTGTCGGCACTTGTGTCCTCAAACTCGGCGTAAAGCACAGGATTAATCCGATGCTCCCCCATCCAGGGCCGAAAGCGGTTCTCCCAGCGAAAGCCGGTAAAGATTGTGCTCTGGTTCTGGGTAGCCTGCCCGTCGAGATAAAACTCGGTAGTCCACCAGGCGGTCGCTCCGTACTCGAATTCAATGTCCGAGCCGATGAACGCGTTTCCTCCCCTGGGATTGCCCACCGCATTATAGGTTTCAAGATCAAGGTTGCCGGGCTCTTCCATGTCCTGCGAGTAGGTAACAAAGTAAGGCCGCTCCTGCGCACGGCTAGCCGGGGCCATAACTACTATCGATCCTAGTAGCCAGACGGTAGCGGTAATGCTTTTCCAAGAAGCTGCAACTCGAATTAATTGCATGAAATTCCCCTCTTACTCTTATGAAATTCATTGACCGAATTACTACGAGCTGGGTATACTTACAATTGGATTACAGATGCAAACTAGTTGCAACTATGATCCTTTTATTAAATCGTATTTGGCAGTAACCCGCAAGTGGCTTTCTCAAATATTGTTGCAATCGATTTGCACTAAGCCTGCAACGAAGGTGGAATTGACGATGCCGCTCCCAGAAACTGAAGCTCCCGGCGCACTACAGACTGCGTTGTTAAGCCGCGGGATTCGGATGACCCGCCAACGCCGAGTTATTCTCGAGATCATAGAAACCGCAACCCAACACCTCGATGCCGCACAGATTCTGCGTAAGGCCGTGAGGGTCGACCCCAACATCAATCGCGTAACGGTGTATCGCACGCTGGGCCTGCTCAAGCGACACGGACTGGTAGACGAACTCGACTTGCTGCACGTTAAGGGAGAGGGGCACTTCTATGAACGCCGCCCGCAGCGCGATCACATGCACATGACCTGTCTGCGTTGCGGGAAGGTGCAGGAGTTCGAGAGCGACCTGTTTGACCGCGTCAAGGGGCAAGTGGAGCGCGACTGCCACTTCCACATTCTGATTGCGCGCTTCGAGATCGGCGGCTACTGCGCCAGTTGCAGGAAATAAAGCGGGTTTGAAGGGGGCAGCTTCAGCTGCGCCGTTACCAGCCAAAAAAAATTGTCATCACGAGGAGGCCTTCAGGCCGACGAGGGATCTGCTGTTCCGCCCCTCGCTACTCTTTCCATGGAACATGAAAAAAGGCGCGCAGAGCTTGCACGCCTTCATGATCTGCGATGCCGCTGTTCTATCGCGCGGCGGCCGTCTCCTGCACTCCGTAAATGCTGTACCACGGCGTGGCCGCTTTCAGCGCATCGTTGACGTTGCTGATGTTCTTCACGCCTTCGTCCTTCAGCCACGCCTCAAACGCTTTGCCGCCCTGCTCCGCGTAAATCGGAATGCCATTCTTCCAGGTTGCGCGTCCGCAGAGCACGCCATTGAACTTCACGCCCGATTCGGCGGCGAACTCCAGGTCCTCGATAAACTCGGGATTGCTCACGCCCGCCGACAGGTAGATGAACGGCTTTTGGGTGGTACCCGCAGCTGCGCGGTAGTGGTCCAGCGCTTCTTTCTTGGTGTACACCTTCGTACCTTTGAAGGAGCGCGATCCCTCCACGAACTGCATGTTGATGGGAATCTCGACCTTGAGCACGTCGACGCCATAGCGGTCCTTGGAGAACTCCTCCATCGACTTCGCGACCACCTCCGGCTTCAGCTTGGCGAAGTCCGGGCCCTTCTCGTCCATGCCTTCCTTGTACCCGACCAGCTCCAGGAAAAACGGAATGTCGTTGGCGCGGCACTCGTCGCCGATACGCTCGGCCCAGGCATGCTTCAGGTCGTTGATCTTCTGCTCGTCATAGGGCGAGTAGTAAAGCAGGATCTTCACGCAATCGGCGCCCGCTTCCTTCAGCCGCTTGGCAGACCACAGGTCGAGCAAATCGGGTAGGCGGCCTGGAAGCTGCTTGTCGTACCCGGTCTTCTCGTACGCCAGCAGCAGGCCTGAGCCTTTAGCGCGACGCTTGGCGGCCGGCAGTCCCCACTCGGGGTCGAGAAGGATGGCGCTGGCGTGCTGGGTCAGAACTTCAGCAACGTAGATCTTGAACTCTTCCAGTTCGGCATCGCCGGCATTAGGGCCGAGAGCTTTCTTGAGCGAGCCGCGCTGGTCCATGGCCGCAGCGGCAATGACGCCGCGATCGTTGGAAACATTCTTCATGCCCGCGAGTTTTCCAGGTGTCAGTTTCACGGTAGAACCTCCACGGGCACGATGCCCGGATCGATGGAAAGGATTGTAGTGCAGTCCCGCAGAGCGCGGCTGGGCCCGAGAACCACAGGACAAAGTATTTTAAATGAATTCCCGGGCTGCACGCGAGAGCCATTGTGCATGGCCTGAGCGATCACGTCCGAGTAGCCCGTTAGTAGCTTTGAATGCCTGACCGGCGGTGACAGCTCGGGTGTAGACTCTGTGTCAGATGCGCTATCTTTATCGTCGATTATCCCCTGCCGCCGAGGGCGATAGTGCGGTTGCAGATAGGGTAATGTTGGATCATGACTCAAGTTACCGCCCAGCGGTTTGTTTGCTTTTCAGAACAGGTTTAATCCGGGTTGACCTAGGAAAGTTGGGCTGTAAGGAGTCGATATAAATGCCGAACAAGAGGAACATGCGGCGGATCTTCATTAGCCACGGCCACAATGAGCTGGTCAAACTCAAACTTAGGAACTTCGTCAAGGAGCGGCTGAGCCTTGAGCCTATCATTTTGGCCGAGCAGCCGGACGACGGCCTGACTGTCATCGAGAAACTCGAGAGATTCGGAAGGGACTGCGATTTCTCGCTGATCGTGCTGACATCTGACGATGAAACGCCGACGGGAGGCGGGCGTGCGCGGCAAAACGTCATCCACGAACTCGGGTACTTCCACGGAGTCCTAGGGCGGAATCGGGTCCTACTATTGAAAGAGAAGGGCGTCGAACTCTTTTCCAACATATCCGGTCTTGTCTATAAGGAGTTCCCCTCCGGAGCGATAGAGTCGATTTTTGAGGACGTGCGCCTTGCTCTGGAA
>JBARGS010000437.1:0-1974 GCA_049798495.1 Candidatus Korobacteraceae bacterium
CACCCCCCGCCATCTCGTCGATCTCAACTTCATTCCCGGCACTTCTTACATACATCGCAATGGGGCGCTCCGCTTCGGCGCTATGACCCGTCATGCTGAAATCGCGGACTCTGGCGAAGCGGCGCGCCTTCCCATCCTGCACGACTGCGCAGCTGGCATTGCCGATCCGCAGGTTCGGCATCTCGGCACCATCGGCGGCTCCCTGGCCGAAGCCGATCCTACCGGCGACTGGGCGCCGGTTCTGCTGGCCACCGGCGCGACCGTGCACACCTTTGGCGCCGATGGCAAACGCTCCATCGACATCAACGACTTCATTCTCGACGCCTTCACCTCAGCTCTCGAGCCCGGCGAGCTTGTAACCGAGATCACCGTGCCCCTACCACCGGAACGCGAGTCCGGGGTCCCCGGCGAGTCGCGGGTTTTGACTCGACGGGGTGGTAGTGGCGGAGCCTACATTGCACTGAAGCGCTGCGCTCCGGTCTACGCCAGCGCCAGTATCGCCGTGCAGCTTGCACTCGATACCGACGGGCAGACCTGCACCGGCGCTCGCGTCTGCCTCGGCGTGCTTGGCCTGACCGCTACTCGCGTGACTGCGGCGGAGGAAGCGCTGCGCGGCCAGCCGATCGCTGCGCAGCAAATAGAAAGCGTTCGCCAGGCTGTCATGGACATCGCGCAACCCATGGCTGACATGCGCGGCTCCGCCGAGTACAAGCGGCAAGCCGCGGGAGCGCTGGCCAAGCTCGCAGTGGAAGCGGCACTCAAGCGCGCGCGCGGAGAACACGTGGAGGTTTCGCATCTCTATGCCTGAAGCCATTCCTCGCGTGCGCGTCAACGCTAAGATCAACGGAAAGCAATACACGCGCGAGGTCGAGCCTCGCACGCTGCTGGTGCAGTTTCTTCGCGAAGAGTTGAGCTTGACTGGCACTCACATCGGCTGCGACACCAGTTACTGCGGCGCCTGCACCGTCCTGCAGAATGGCAGGAGCGTGAAGTCGTGTACGGTCTTTGCTTTCCAGGCTGATGGCGCCGAGATACTTACCGTCGAGGGTTTGGCGAAAGACGGCACGCTTCATTCCGTGCAGCAGGCCTTTAGCGACTGCCATGGCTTCCAGTGCGGCTTCTGCACGCCAGGATTTCTGATGAGCACTCTGCAATTACTGGAGGAACATCCTCATCCTACCGAGGCCGAAATTCGCAAGGGCATAGCCGGCAACACCTGCCGCTGTACCGGATATCAAAACATCTTCAAAGCCATTCGGGCCGCCGCTGAAGCGTCCACAACTCCGCCAGCGACTGGCGATGGAGTGGCCGGCGAGACAGTTCCAGGAGCTAACTTTGGCCATTAACTTTTCCGGCGATTTCACCACTCCGCGGCCGCTCGACGAGGTCTATGAATTCCTCTCCGATCCCAACAAATTCGGCCCGCTACTCCCCGACTTCCAAAGCATGACCGTCGAGGACGCGACGCACTTCACCGTCAAAGTTCGCGTCGGCGTCGGCAACATTCGCGGTAACGCGGAGATCAAGATGGAGCTTGCCGAAGCGATGCGGCCGCATCGCGCGCAGTACAAGGGTCAGGGGACGGCAGTCGGCAGCCAGATCACGCTTACCGCCGGTTTCGATCTCTCGGCCGCGCCCGACGGCACCCGCGTTGCGTGGCAAGGCGAGGCCAACATCTTCGGAAAACTCGCTTCCATGGCCGGTGGCATGCTGGAGCCGCTGGGCCGCAAGAATATTCAGAAGCTGATCGACGGACTGCAGAAAGCACTCGCGGAATCGGCGCCCCTGACTGCCGGAGAAGTAGCAACGCAGATGCAAGGGCTGGATACGCCCGTGCCGGAGGCGCTGCAGCCGGAGGCATCGGCTCCTCAAGAGGAGGAAGTATCTCCGGTGGAAGGGCCGGGCATCAGCCTGATGAGCGTCGGTATGCCACAGAGTGGGATATCGACGGTCGAAGCCCCGGACTCTAATCCG
>JBARGS010000438.1:0-20572 GCA_049798495.1 Candidatus Korobacteraceae bacterium
CGCTCGCGCGTATCAACCGAGCGAACGCTCCAGTCGGCGCTCTCCAACGCGGCTTTGATCTTCTCGGCCTCTTCGCCGTTGGGGATTGCCGTCTTCTCGTCGCCGATGCCGAGGAACCGGGCGTCGAAGGCGGGCGGCTTCTGACCCTGAAGATGGGCGTCGATAGTCCAATACTCTTCCTTGACGAACGCCTTGATCTCGCGCTCGCGCTCCACGATCAGCCGTAGCGCAACCGTCTGCACACGTCCGGCGGAAAGACCACGGCGTACTTTATCCCAGAGCAGCGGAGAAATCTGGTAGCCGACCAGACGGTCGAGCACGCGGCGCGTCTGCTGCGCGTCCACCAGGTTGGCATCGATATCGCGCGGATGCAGGAAAGCCTCCTGCACGGCGCGCTTGGTGATCTCGTTGAAGGTAACCCGGCGGATGACGACGGCGCTCTTCTTGGTCTTTTTCCCGTCGACCCGATCGCCACCCAGTTCTTCGGCCAGGTGGGCGGCAATCGCCTCGCCTTCGCGATCCGGGTCGGGCGCCAGGTAGATGGTATCCGCCGACTTCGCCAGCTTCTTCAGCCTAGCGACAACCTTTTCCTTGCCGGGGATGACCACGTACTCGGTCGAAAAGTTGTTATCGAGATCGACTCCAAGCGACTTCTTAGGCAAGTCCTTAATGTGCCCGAGCGAGGCTTCTACCTCGTAGTCCGAGCCCAGATATTTTTGGATCGTCTTCGCCTTAGCGGGCGATTCGACGATAACTAACCCTTTTGCCAATGGAACCTCAATATTGCGGGATTACGTTTAGAAGCTAGCACGCTTTCGCCGAAAGGCGAAAGCAGCTGTCAGCCGTCAGCTTTCAGCCGTCAGCTAAACCTTTATTATTCAGCTTGTTGCTCGGTAAGATGAAATCCGCTTCGCTTGCTGGTTGCATATATCACGCCGTGCTGGATCCGTTGCAACAGAGCGGTTAGCATTCGCTTTACTTCGATCAGGTCAGCATTGATTCCCTCGTAGCTCGTGCATGACAGAAGACCAAGATCTCGCGCCAAGAGAAGCTGATATTCCACCTCACAGGCGGATCCAAACGCTATCTGCACAAATTTCCCAAACTCCGCCTGGGTCCGTCCGCAGCCTTCCGCCAGATTTGTCGCAATAGAAGAGGAGGCTCGCCGAATCTGGCTCGTCAAACCAAACATCTCCGAACGCGGAAAACCCTCCGTTATGCGGTAAATGTTCAGTGTGAGCTTGTGCGACTTGCCCCATACATTTAGTTTTCTAAAATCCTGCAAGAGACTCCTCCCCGGCCACGACCTGAAACGGTCCGAATCCTTTTTTGCATTAGGGAAGCTCTGAATAACTTGCCGAACCTACCGCAGGGGCTAAAGGCCCGTTGATTTCGCGACGCTTGCAGCACGGCTGAAGCCGTGCCCTTTCAAAACCGGAACTTGATCAGAGACTCCTTAGCTGACAGCTGATAGCTGACGGCTGACAGCTGTAGTGGCGCGCGCCACTACATACTCCTCACGTAATACTTCCCCGGCAGCGCCCTGATCCGGCCGCTCAGCTCCAACTCGAACAGCGCGTTGAAGATCTCCGACGAGGACAGATGCGAAGCCAGGCGCTCGATCAACTGATCGATGTGGGTGGACTCATCCTGCCGTAGCAGCGCCAAAACCCTTTTTTCCGCGGGAGGAAGCTCGGCCCCCTGGAACAATGATGCCGGAGACGCCTCCGTCGATGCAGGCTGCTCCAGCGGCGTCAGCGCCAGCCGCGTGTCCGCGGGCAACGCCTCCCACACATCTTCCCACGTCGCCACCAACGCGGCACCCTGCTTAATCAGTGTGTTTGGCCCCCAAGAGAGCTTGTTGGTTACATTGCCGGGAACGGCGTAGACGTCCCTTCCCTGCTCCAGCGCACAACGCGCGGTCACGCGGGTTCCGCTGTATTCTCCCGCTTCCAGCACCAGCACGCCTACCGAGATGCCGCTGATGATCCGGTTGCGAATGGGAAAGTTCTGCGGAGCCGGAAACGTTCCCAACGGAAATTCGCTGAGAATGGCGCCGCCCGATTCCAGAATCTGTTCTGCCAGCTTCCGGTTTTCCTTGGGATAGACTTCGTCGATACCCGTCCCCCAAATGGCCACCGTCCGGCCGTGGGCGTTCAAAGCTCCCCGATGCGCCGCAGTATCCACGCCGCGCGCCATGCCGCTGAATATGATGAGGCCGCGCGCCGCCAGGTCGCAGGCCAAACGCTCCGCCATACCTAATCCGTAAGGCGTCGGATGCCGCGTTCCAATCACAGCAATGCCAGGCTGGTCTAGAACTTGCGCGTTGCCCTTAATGTAAAGTACGAGTGGTGGATCGTAGATCTCCAAGAGCCGCCGCGGGTACTCGGCATCGCCCGGGACAAAGATGATCGCGCCCGCCTCCCGCGCGTGATCGTATTCCGCAGCCGCCAATTCCAGCGACTTGCCCAAGGCGATGCTTTGCGCCGCCGCGCCCGGCAATCCGGCTGCTTCCAGTTCGGTGAGCGACGCCGCGTAAATCCGCTCGACACTTCCGAAATGATCGACTAGCTTCCGGCCTCGTCCCGCTCCCACGCCCGGCGTTAACGACAGGCCCAGCCATTGCAGCTTCCGAGCTACAGCCAGATCCTCGGCGCGAATTGGCGATTCCACGTCCATGAGCGACTCCAGATGATCAAAGTGTTTCTTTTGGCGCAGAGTAACCTGCACAGTGGTTACCGTCAAGGATGCCGATCACCTGGAAGCGTGAAGCACATTCCTGACGGTTCCGAGCGAGGCGGCGCTCTCGACAAGTTTCACTGCCATCACGACCCACATCAGGCGCGTTGGTGTGGTTTGCTCGTAGCTCGTCGCTCGCCGCTTGCTCTTTGTTAGACTCAATGTTTCATGCCCGGCCTCCGCATCTCTGCCATTTCCTTTCTCAACACCGCGCCGCTGATGTGGGACTTTGAACACGGCGATGCCGGCCGGGACTTCGAGATCGAATACACGATTCCTTCGGCCTGCGCCGCCGCGCTGGCCGCCAACCGGGCTGACATCGGCATCATCCCGGCATTCACCTACGCGGAGATCCCTGGGCTGGTCATTCTGCCCAAGATCGCCATCGCCGCGAAGGGCCACGTCCGCTCGATTCTGTTGTTCAGCAAGAAGCCGATCGAAGACGTCCGCACGGTTGCCACCGATACCTCGTCCCGAACCTCGGTGGCTCTCCTGCAAGTCTTGTTTGCAAAGTTTTTCGGAGGCGCGCGCCAGCTCTTCCCTCACGCTCCGCAGCTCGACTCGATGTTGCGCAATCATGACGCCGCCCTACTGATCGGAGATGCTGCTCTGCAGAGCGAATGCGGCACGGGGTGCCACGTCTACGACCTGGCTCACTTGTGGCACCGCACCACAGGTCAGTCATTTGTCTTTGCCTTCTGGGCGATGCGGCTGGACGCGCTGGATCGCCAGCCTAAGGACTTGGATGTGGCGAAAGTGTTTCAGCAATCACGCGATCATGGGCTGCAACCTAAGAATATCGCTGCGATCGCCAAGGCGTGGTCGCCCCGGCTCCAGCTCAGCGAAGCGGATATCCGGAGCTATCTTACCGAGAACATCCATTACTGCCTGGACCGCGAGTGTCACGCTGGTCTGAAGTTTTTCCTGCAATGCGCGCAGGAGGTTGGGCTAATCCCTACCGTGCCCGATCTGCGTTTTCTTGGACCGGTGGCGTTTGGAACATCGCGGAAGTAGTCTCCAGCCCGAATTATTCATGACCCACATAGCCTTTTGGGTGTCATCCTGAGCGACGAGCGCAGCGAGGAGTCGAAGGAACGCTTTGGTCGTCGGCGGTCTCAAACTTGTTGCTATGCCACGCGGCCACACTGTGATTTTTTGGCAGCTATAGGGGTCCCCTCGGCTTTGCTCGGGGCAGGCTCTTCGACTCCGCGCCCGCCCGACCCGCAACAGAAGCGGGCCGGAAATGCTTTGCGGGCGCTCTGCTCAGGATGACACCTCTAGGTGCATGAATAATCCAGATTAGGCCGCCATTTGGCGATTGACTCGATCCTTCCCTCTCTGGTCTGCTTCTAATCAACTGTACTTTCACGAACTACGGAAGAGCCGATGCATCTGCTGGCGGTGTTAGCAGTCAAGAAGACCGTCTTACACCTGGTCCACCGGTTGGGCGGACCCGGGCTCATTGCCCTCGGCCTCATCGACAATTCCTTTATTCCGCTACCCGGCGGTATGGACGCGGCCACCATCCTGCTAGCCGCGGCTCACCGTGAGCCCTGGTGGTATTACGCCCTCATGGCCACGGTCGGAGCTTTAATCGGGGGTTACTTGACCTATCGCCTCGGCGCTAAAGGCGGCAAAGAGACGCTGGAGAAAAAGCTGTCCAAGAAACGTTCCCAGCAGGTCTACCACATCTTTGAGCGCTACGGGTTCTGGTCGATTGCGGCCAGCGCAGTTACGCCTCCACCCATGCCCATCGTTCCGATGCTCGTTGCCGCCGGGGCACTGCATTACCCGCGCCGCAAGTTTCTGGTGGCGCTGGCGCTGGGACGCGGCGTCCGCTATACACTCCTGGCCTACCTGGGCCACCTTTATGGACGTCATATCCTGCGCTGGATCAGCCGCTATTACCAGCCGCTGCTCTATGTCTTGATCGGATTGACGATTCTGGGTGCGCTCATCGCACTTTATTACTGGATGCGCTACAAGCAGAACCGAAAGCATCGCCGGGGAACTCCCGCCGTCCACAAGGTGGCGTAATCGGCGGTCTGCCTTACTCAAACTTCCATCGGGTCATTGCCGTCGCAAACTGCTTTTCAGGAAATGCAAAGACGGTCTCGGGAATCAGCTGGAAGACGATCCCTCCCATCTTCGGATCCATCGGCCAGCCATATTTCTTCTTGCTCTCCACGGAAAGGGACTCGGGCAGCGCGCGGTACTGATCCGGTCGACGCTGCCCAGCGCCCAAGAAAACGCGAGGCGTAAGGAAACGCCCCGCAGCCACGCTGTCACTGCTCTCATGTCAGCGGTGGAAACCTCCTCCAGATAAGCCACCCCCATGGAATCCGCCACCTCCGCCGTGGAAACCGCCGCCCATCGCGCCAAAATGAGGAGCAGCCGCGGATGCATGCGACGGTCCGCGGAACGCGCCCGCTGGATGTCCTGCGTAACCGGAACGATTGGTGCCCGCGAGGTATGCCCTGCCGCGGCCGCCCGCGTACCCGTAGGGGTAGGATCGTCCGTAATACGGCGCATATCCCACATAGTAGGGGGAATAAAATCCCCAGCCAAACGGGCTATAGAAGATTCCGTCCCCCGGAATCCACGTGTATCCCAGGAACAACGGATCCCAATACCAACCCGTGCCATACCAACCCGCAGCTCCGGGCCAGTAGGTCCTGGCCACATCCACATTGGCTTCCGCCAGGTATTCCGAACGCAAATTGCTGAAGCGATACAGGTCGGTATCCTGGTACTCTGCTTTGTCGAACTTGGCCGGCTTCAGCTTGCCCGTATTATTGACATCCAGCTCGTGCCCGCCTTTCACCTGGATCTGCCGGTCTCCGTCCTGCACCAGGGCCTCGCCGTTGAAGACGCGGACAGCGCCGCTGTTCGCGTCAAAGCCATAGACACCGGTCTTGAGCAATTGGGTCGTCGTGCCATCCTCCTGCACTCGCAGCAGGTTGTCCTTGTGGATCTCGGCAACTTCCACCATTGCCTGCCCTTTGGTCAAAGACATTTCGGTGTTGGTAAGGTTGGGCGACACCAGGGTTGCGGAGCTGTCGTCACCAACGCGAAAGAACACGCCGGGAGTAAGTAGCAACTCCGCTTTTCCGGTTGCTGTGGTGATCGTCTGGCCGGCTTCCAAACTGGTCGAGCCGACGGATTTCGCATTCAGAGCTTCCGTACCGATGGAAGCTTGCCCTTCTATGTAATTAACAGTTCCGGGCAGCGCTGGAGTTGCGCCCCATAGAGGCGCAGACAGAATCGCTGCCAGGAAGAAACTCGCAATAAATTTCAGCCTGGGCAGCTTCATAATTCCTTCCTCTTAACTACAGTTAATTAGATGTAGGAAAGAGGATTCGGTCGCTGGCCGTCAGAGCGCGAGCTCCGCTAAACCGAGCCTATGTCGATGGGGAATATAGGCTAACTGTGTCTCGTCAATTATTGTCGGCAAAGCAAAGCCGCCGATCCTTACGGCAATCGGCGGCGTTTTGTCGAGAAGTCGTGCCGGCTACTGGGGATAGGCGAAGTAGGGGCCCGTGCCTCCAGGCCCGCTCATATTATCAATGGCCGTGTAGACGTTCCTGTCATAGAAGAATGACAAACCCCAATCGAAGGCGCCAAGGCTAGGCGGGCTGGGACCTCCTAGAGTGCTGAAAGCGGCGTTCTCCCCGCTCAACAGATTGTCTGCATTCTCGATGCTGAAGCTTACAGTAACGGGACTGCCAACCGGCCCCGACGAAAGTTGCCCTTGGTTCGTCGCCGTCAGATTGTCGGGCGATGTCGAGGGGCAATACCAGTCTTGGAACGGACTCGCGCACACTGGGATGTTGGAATCGGGAAATAAGTATCCGTTGGAGCCGCTGTCGATGAAGCTGGTGGGATCCGTCCCCCCCGCAAACGTTGTGATGAAATCGCCAGCGTTGTTTCCACTGTCAGGCACCGGATAAATCGTGGCGCCGTCTAATCCATTGTTGGATTGCGTGCCGATTCCAAAGATCAGATTGCCGCTGGCGGTAAGGGCGCCACCGTCGCCCACCGGTAGCAACTGGATCAGGACGCCATTATTGTCGGTCGCGAACATCGTAACCGGGTTGGGCACCTGCTGCGTCAGGGCAACCGTCGTCGGATTGCAGCCCGACGACGTACAGTCGTAGTAAATGCAGGGAGCAGTCTGCGTGGAGTCGCAATTGTTCGAGTCCGTTACACAATACTGTCCACAATCCTGCTGGAACAGCCCCACTCCGATGATCGCATTGGCGCCGAACGCGTCTACGCTGATACCTTCATTGCCATTCCCTCCGTTCGGATTTTGGGCGGAACAACTTGCCGGAACCGCCGGCGAACTCGTTGCCGGAATCATGATTTGAACGGGGACGGCAGAAGCCGCTTCTCCTGCGACTGAGACGTCGGCAGTAGCGACAGGTCCCCATACAAAACCGTCCGCGTAAAGGGTGCACTCGGCCAGGTTGTTTTCTCCCGGCAGAGGAACGGTCAGCACGCCGGAAATTATGCGAAGGCCGGCGGAGCCGGTGTCGACCTGAACATGATCGATGGTCTGACATTGCGTCGTATTTGGTACGCATACCGTGACCGTCACGTAGGCTACGTTTGCGACCAGAATGTTCTGCGGGTCGGGCCCGGCATCTACAACGATCGGTGCAACATTCGGGCCGGCCGACGTCGGGTTCACTGTAACCGATGCCGTTCCCGACTTGGTCGAATCCTGCGACGAAGTGGCGGTTACCGTCACCGATGAGCTTGAGCTCACAATTGGAGCTGCAAGCAAACCGGACGTTGAGATCGAGCCGGCGCTCGTGGACCATGTGACCGCCGTACTGAAGCTCCCAGTTCCACTGACCGATGCCGAACACGTACTGGTCTGACCGGACGTGACAGTGCCGGGCGAGCAGCTGACGCTCACTGAGGTGATCGTCGAAGAGGAAGAACCGCCGCCTCCACCACCGCAGGCAGCCAGCAGCGACAGACTTCCCAGCACGAGCAACAATCCCAGTTTTTGCATGCTAGCTTCTCCTTCAGTGGATCTCGCTGGTTTCGACGCCTTGCGGCACCAATTGCGGTATGTAAGCCAGCCCATGGAAGCTGCGCATGTGTCCGGTCTGATAAAGCACCAGGCCGGGAGTTTCGATTATCGTGGGACCGCGTCCACCGCGCACTGGTTTGCCACCCGCATCGGTAGCTGCCTTCTCCTGGGCCTCGCGCTTGGCCTGCTGCGCCTGTTGCGCTTGTTGAAAGTAGGGTCCTAGCAGCTGCTGAAAATTCGGCGGAAACTGTCCATCCCAGGCCAGACCAAAAACTGCGCCGCCGGGGGAGACGAACTCGCGCACCTTCGCTCCCGACGGCGTGGTGATTTCGTGGAGGACATAGGTGCGATGGTCGGCGCTGCGCAGCGTACCTTTCATGCGTGATTGATCGGTAAGCACGGAGGCCGCGTTATCGCCGAGCGCCGCCCAGGCGGGCAAAGAGACCATGAGCAATAGCAGCTGCGCGAGCAGGATGCCGGCGCCGCGATGCAAACTAAGAGCCTTCATTCTTCCGCCCTCCTCAAATCCTATCGGCGAGCCATGACAACAGCCGGGCCGGAACCATCACAGGTCAATTATCGGCGAACCAAGTCCTGCAAAGGCTAATTCGCGCCTGCAGACTATTAACTCCGGTGGCGGGACATTGTTTCGTCCGCCGCTTTGTCCAATTCCAGCCGTGCCTGGCGAAGCGCAACTTTGCAGCCTGCGACGGCGATCTGCTTCCCTCCTCAGTCTCAGAACGTTAGAATGATGTATGGGGTTGTAAGTTCCCGCCGCAATCACTATGTCTCTCACCAAAGCTGAAGCGCTGGAGATGTATCGTTCCGACGACCTGATTGGCATCGGAATGGAAGCCGACGCGGTGCGCCGCAAGCTGCACCCGGACGGCGTCGTCACCTACATCATCGATCGCAACATCAATTACACCAACTTCTGCACCGAGTACTGCACCTTCTGCGCCTTCTATCGCCCGCTGAAAGGCAAGCTGGCCAAAGAGGGATACCTTCTCGACTTTGAGACCATGTACGACAAGGTGCGGGAGACGGTGGAGTTGGGCGGCACCGGCGTTCTGCTGCAAGGCGGCCTGCATCCCGACTTGAAGATCGAGTGGTATGAAGATCTGCTGCGTGGCTTGAAGCAGCGCTTTCCGCAGGTTCATATGCACTGCTTCTCGGCCTCGGAAATCATCTGCATCGCCGAAGTCAGCGGTCTCAGTATCGAAGACACGATCAGGCGCCTGCGCGATGCGGGACTGGATTCCATTCCCGGCGGCGGCGCAGAGATCCTCGACGACGAAGTGCGTTACAAGATCGCCCGTCTGAAATGCCTTACGAACGATTGGCTCAACGTGCACCGCACCGCGCACAAGATCGGTATGCGGACCACTGCGACGATGATGTTCGGCGTGGGCGAAACCTACGAGCACCGCATCAATCATTTCCAGGCAATCTACGACCTCCAGGAAGAGACCGGCGGCTTCACCGCGTTCATTCCCTGGTCCTTCCAGCCGCAGAACACTGCGCTCGGGGGACGCGGCTGGGACGAAGCTACCGCTGTCGAGTATCTAAAGACGCTGGCCATCGCCCGCCTCTTCCTCACCAACTTCGAGAATGTTCAATCCAGCTGGGTGACGCAGGGGCTGAAGGTCTGCCAGACCGGCCTGCGCTTCGGCGGCAATGATGTGGGCTCGGTGATGATCGAGGAAAATGTGGTGCGCGCTGCCGGCGTCCGCAATTGCACGACGGAAGAAGAGCTACGCCGCATCATTCGCGACGCCGGTTTCCGCCCCGCCCAGCGCGACACGCTATACACCAAGTTCTTCTTGAATTGAATTCCTGCGCGGACAGAAAAGCAGATATCCCACACTCCGATAGTCGGGGGAAACTTCAAACGTCTGCCCACTGCGCCCAAGGCAGTGAACGAATATCTATCTTGTTGGCCCGATCGTGACGGCGGCCTGTTTCGGGATTACTTATGTATCGCCTGTAGCTGTTGAAAAAGTCCCGTTTCCCGAAAATCGACTTCAAAAAGGTGACCAGAAATGTATTCGATCGGAAAAAATCGTTTATAGGGTATCCTAGCGAGACCATTTTCTAGCGCCATCTCTGCGAGCGAGTTTCTCAACAGCTACGCCTGTTCTCATCAAGTGACTTTCAGTTGCGCGTTTCCGCATCGGCTTTTCTGCAACGCGGGCCTTCATTCACTTTTCTTCGGGCGAATGCCTATTTCGTCTGTGGTGGAAACATCGGTGGGTTTCACGGGCCACAACCGATAGACGCGGCTCACAATAACGAAGAAGTAACCGGTGGACAAGCCGCACATGAGGACGCCCATCAACCCCTCAATCGGCGCGAGCAACCTCCACGGCTTAGCCAGCACAACATCGCCGTAGCCAAGCGTCGTGTAGGTGACCCCGGAAAAGTAGAACGCCTCCTCAGCATTGGGCACGCATCCGCGCCACAGATAGAACAAGGCCCAGATTGAGATCTCCGCCACATGAAGCAAGATCAGCCACCAGATCATGCGGAGCAGCATTCGCGTGACAGGCCAGACACCCGTTGGCGGCGTGGCGTGAGACCTCATCAATCCCCGCAGCAGCACGGCGATACCCGTAGCGTGCAACCACATTGTGAGGGCCGCTAGAACGCACGCGCTGAGGAATACCGAGAGCATATTCGCCGTAGGTTATCATCTCGGACTGGAGATTACTGGCGATAAATCGCCTTTACACAAGCAATCCGACGGGGCAGGATTGCGAGTGTAATGGCCTGAAGTCAACAGTTGAGCCAAGGGTCACTTATCCGGAAAGGCGACGATTCGGCCGAGCGGCGAGAAGCCTGTTCTAACCAAACCTTCGCCGCCAGCCTCAGCTGTATCTCGCGCATGACGATCGTCAAAACGTCAACTTCCTATTTCGCCTGCACCAGCCCCGCAATAACCGCGGCAACTTTATCGAGTATCTGATTCCAGCCCTCCATTTGACCGCTATTTTTCGCGCTCTCCATGGGTTCATTTCCAATGAAGGTGAGTTTCGTCTGGCCGTTTCCGAGATCCTCAAAGATGGTCACGTCGTGCGCACCGTCTATGGCCTCATGTTCTATTCCTAATTGCGCAGGATCAACCTTGTTTCCCTTCGAGTCCGAAAAGTACATGGAGGAAACGATCTTCTCGTGCAGAACAATCTCGTGGTATTCACCCGCATTCCAGAACTCCTGCCCATCCGGCGTCTTCATGCAGCAGAGAAATTTTCCCCCAACGCGAAAATCCATCTGGCAAACGGGCGCAGTAAAGCCCTTCGGTCCCCACCACTGCATCACGTACTTCGGGTCTGTCCACGCCTTCCAAACCAACTCGCGTGGGGCATCAAAAATTCTTGTAACGACCATCCGCTCAATTTCGCTAACCGTGTTTTCTGTCATCTCTGACCTCCTCTTTCTTCATTTGATTCACAACTACATCCAGTTTGTCGAAACTCTCTTCCCAGAATCGGCGATAGCTGATCGCCCAGTCGCTGACTGTCTTAATCGCCTCGGGCCTAAGCGTGCACACACTCTCTCGTCCACGCTTCGTCTTGATGACAATCCGCGCCCGCACCAGGTAGGCGATATGTTTTGAAATCATCTGCTGCGAGAGTGCAAACGGTTCCGTCAATCCATGCACAGTCGCAGGCCCATGTGAAAGCCGTTCGAGCATCGCCCTACGGGTGGGGTCAGACAAAGCCGCAAATGTTGTACCCAACTTATCCACAACCATATGGTAGTGGATTTTCTGTCAATGTCAAGTGTGAATTTTGCGATTCTTGATTGCTGTTCCCTGATCCCTGAACCCTGACACCTGCGCTGATGGATACTCTGCGCAGAAGGGCGAGCCGGCAAGGGTTATGGCGCTGGCGTCAGGGGCAGGAGGAATGCGGATTGTCTCTGGAACCTTCTCGGTGTCTCACCGCCCTGTTGGGCAAGTGATCTTGCCAGACGGCTCGCTAGGACCTACGCGGTGAGTGGTAAATCGCCATAGCGCAAGTTACCCGGCCGGACTGCACCAAGTAGGGTGCAAATGGGCAAACTTGCGCTATGGCCTGATTACAACAGCTATCCTTGCGGCCGCTGTTAACATACTGCGAATGACCCAATATCAAACCGTTTTCATAGTGACGCAAAAGTCAGCGCCGTCGTGGGTTTCGGCTGTCGTCCCGACCATCATTGGCATTTGCACTGTGCTGGCGATAATCGCGTTTGCGAAACTGAAAACTCGTCGTGTGATGATCGTCGTGAGCTATCTGCTGGTTGTGTTTATGGCCCTGACCCTGAGTCCTGCTGGTGTCGCGGACATGTACGCAAGTGCCAGAGAGACTTACGCAAAGGGCGAATACGCAACGGTCGAGGGCGAGGTCTCCGACTTTCATCCCATGCCCTATTCCGGCCATCAGAATGAGACGTTTGGAGTGAACGGTGTGCAATTCTCCTATTCCGATTACGTCGTGAATCCATGCTTCAACAACACGGCTTCTCACGGCGGCCCTGTCCGCGAAGGGATGCGCGTGCGCATCGCCTATTCCGGCGATTGCATCCTCAAACTCGAAGTGGCGACCCAGTAGTTCTATGGTAGCTGGCGTAACATCGCCATTGCACAAGTGACCGTGACGGGGGAGGATGATGAGTGTAATCGCCTGTTATCGCCAACTGAGCCGCTCTGGGGAACCAGCACCAGAGGCCAAGTGTCTAATCTTGTATGGATAAGCACTGCCGTCTTGTTTGGGTTGCAGTACCCGTGGTGCTTCTGCTGACAGCACTTGGTTTGGTGTTTTATGCGTTCACAATCAAAGCGACAGCAAAGGCCATTCTTGGTGACGTTTCCGGCTTGAGAGTAGGTGTTTCGTCGTCGCAAGAGGTCGAAGCCGTCGCCGAACGGCACAAGCACTGGATTCAGGAGAAGCGTTGCGATGGGCCTAAGTGCTGGGTCGCTTTTGAGGTCTACAACACATGGTTGTATCGGCTCAACTTGGAGCCTGTTGCGAGATTTCGGGCGTCTGTAGGGACATCGGACGGAACAGTCGACCTCATCCACGTCGAACTTTCCCGTGACACTAGAGCGTTCCCAACTTCGGATTCAGCCGGAATAACGACGGAATATCTTACGTATCCTGTAGGCATCCGCCGTCTCGGGTCGGCGTCCTATTGGTTTCCAACTCCAGTCGGCAAGCCTTATCTAAGGGTCGCGCTCACTGCAAAAGCTGACAGTCTGGAACGTCAACACGCTTATGCGTACTCTCTGACGTGTCTCGTTAAGCCGGGTCGTGGTTGCGACCTGCCCTGTGACTATCTGCCTCTCGCGTGGCGCGATTGGGAAGCCGAATTGAACAAGGCAGGATGGGATGGGTTTGGCGACCACTACGCCATGCGTGGACGATGTCCCTGAAGAGGTACGATGTCGTTACTGTCGATAAATCGCCATTACACAAGTGATGAAGTCGGCGAAGACGGATAGCCGAACATAAAGGACGTTATGTTGTACTCAAGCGACGGGGAGCGAGGAAACCCCTACCGCAACGTTCCCAGCTTCGCCACTGGCCAATATCCAAAGACCGCTTTGCCGTAGATGAAGTCCTCATCCACCGCCCCAAAGTCACGGCTGTCGTTGGAGAGGTTTCGATGATCCCCTAGAACAAAGTATGCGTGCGGCGGGACGACCATGTCGGGGTAAGAGCGGACATCCTCGTAGACCTCCGGGACGTACGCTTCGTGCAGGCGATGGCCATTAACGAATACCACGCCGTCGACAATCTTGACGCGATCGCCGGCCACGGCAATCACTCGCTTGATGTAACTCTTGGCAGGGTCGCGAGGATAGCGAAAGACGATGACGTCGCCGCGTTCGATCGGCTCCAGCTTGTAGACAAACTTGTTGATGAAGACGCGCTCCTGATCCTGCAGCGTCGGCATCATGCTGGTGCCCTCAACCTTGACTGGCTGATAGAGAAAGATAATGAAGAAAGCCGAAACCGCCAGCGAGATGAAAATGTCGCGCAGCCACCCGGAAACAATCGGCCTCACCTGCCGCGCTCCCCTCGCTCGGTGCGGGTGGGCGACGTTGCCGTGGCCCGAGGTTGTGGGAGGAGTGTCTCTTCTCGGGTTCTCTGGGCCGGGGGCGGAATTCATCGCAATGGTTTAGACGGTAACCATTCATTATAGTTTCGCCGGGCCGGAATCGCAGCCAAATAACTGCCCGCTAAGATGGCGACCTGTGGAATCGAACAATTACGCCGCACTCAACTCGCCTGCCGGGAACGTCCCGCCACGGATTTGGGCGCGTCTGCATTTCTCCGATACAATTGCCTCCCAAGGACCTCCCATGAAAAAACCCGCTTTGCTGGTATTGATCGCCTTGCTTACGGCAGTTTGCGTCGCCCAGGGCGACCACGTTCCTGCATATCACAACGGGGCTCTGAAGGCCGGCGAAGCGTCGCCGATTCTTCCCAAGGACCAACTCTGGGGAGAGGCCTTCCAGTATCCCTACCAGGTTCGCGCTTACGAACTGGCAGCCAAGATTCCCAGCGTGCTGAACCAGATGCCGTGCTATTGCTACTGCGAGCGCATTGGGCACAGCAGTTTGCACACCTGTTTTGAGAGCACGCATGGGGCTCACTGCGGAATTTGCATGAAGGAGGTCTTCTATACCTACGAGCAGAACAAACTTAAGAAAACACCGGCGCAGATTCGAGCCGGCATCATCCGCGGCGACTGGAAGGATATCGATCTGGAATCGGCGGCGAAAAGCGATTAACTCATTGCCAGTTCCGCCGGAAGATGGTGGGTTGACGACTGCCTGAGTTGCGGGTATAACTCAGCCAAACAACCTTCTAATGATTTGGGGATTTTCCACAGCTCAGAGCGGTTTTCGGTCGCGAACGATCTAAGAGACGCCATCGGATGAAGAAAAAAGCGGCAGAAAAAGTTAAGGAAATCGCCTCCAAGCATAACAAAGGAAAAATATTACCGTCGCTAGCATCCGCCTCCGAGAGTACAGGTCGAGCCATGAAGCCGATAAAACTAGCGGACGACCCCCGTTTTGCACAGGCTGTGCAAAACTACGAATCCGGGCTCAAAGCGCTTCAGGTGCATAAGTACGACAAGGCGAAGGCCTGCTTTGAGAAAGTTGTCGCCGGTCCCAGCCCGGAACTTGCCGACCGAGCCTCTGTCCATCTCAATACCTGCAATCAGCAACTGAGCCGGGTTTCAACCACCTTCAAGACTCCCGAAGAGCAGTTCGACTATGCGGTCTCGCTCATGAACATGGGCGATTACGTGACCGCTCGCGAGAATTTCGAGACGCTCACCAGGAACTCTCCGAAACTCGACTTTGTGTGGTACGGAATCGCGGCGCTGCACTGCCTGACCGGCCACTTCCCGGAAGCCATCACCAGCTTGAACGAGGCCATCCGCCTGAACCCGGCGAACCGTTACCAGGCACGCAACGACTCCGATTTCAAGAACCTGGCTGACGACCCGAGATTTACCGAGCTGCTCTATCCCGACAACAGCGCCGAGCTTCCGCCTGAGCCGGAGAAATGGCGCTTCTAGCGGGCGACTGAATCGAAGAACACGATGCACAGTTACTCGACCTCCGCCAATATGCGGGCCCTGAAAGTCGTCGCCATCGGTGGAGGAACAGGCCTGTCTACGCTGCTACGAGGTTTGAAGCAGTACGTGGTTGCCGCCGGACAGGAATCTTTGCAAAGCAGCCTGCCTGCGGTCGCGGATCTGTCTGCCATCGTGACGGTGAGCGATGACGGAGGCTCCAGCGGTCGTCTGCGCAAGGAGCTCAACGTTCCCGCGCCCGGTGATGTGCGCAACTGCATCGTGGCGCTCTCCGAGGAAGAAGCGCTGCTGTCGCGTCTATTCCAATACCGCTTTCCGGCGGGTGAGGGAGTCGGCGGCCACAATTTCGGCAACCTGTTTCTCTCCGCCATGACGGCCATCACCGGCGACTTCAGTCAGGCGGTCAAGCATTCTTCGGCCATTCTCGCCACCCGCGGCCACATCTATCCCGCCACCACCAGCAACGCGCAGTTGTACGCCATTATGGACGACGGCTCCTTTGTTCGCGGCGAGACCAATATCACTGCCAGCGATCGGCGGATTGTTGAGCTACGCATGGCGCCCGCGAATGCTAAGCCTTTGGCTTTGGCGCTGGACGCCATCGAGGGCGCCGACTTGATCACCATCGGGCCGGGATCGCTCTTCACCAGCCTCGTTCCCAACCTGCTGGTGCGCGACGTCTCTCGCGCCATCGCCGACTCGCGCGCAGCCAAGGTCTTCGTGTGCAATCTGATGACGCAGGCCAACGAAAGCCTGGGGCTGACTGCTTCGGACCACATTCGCGCCCTCTACAAACACGCGCGACGCCAGTTCTTCGACTTCGCGCTAGTGAACCGGACCCCCGCGTCAGCCGAGCTGGCGGTGAAGTATGCGGAAAAGCAGCAGTCGCAGATCGAGGCCGACGTCGGCCAGATTGAGGCGCTCGGCGTGAAGCCCATGCTGGGCGAATACCTGCTTGAGGAGATAGATCCCAAAGAGGGTCTGATCGCCCGCCATGACACGCATCGTGTGGCGCACGATCTGCTCCGGCTTATGATGGAGCTGCGCGAGTCTCCGGAGCCTGCGCTCCGCCGCGACTCGTAGTCTGCCCGCATTCTGGATGGAAATGCCTAAGCCTGTCACTCGTCCCGCGAAGCCCGCGAAAAAGAAACAATCGGAATTTGCCATTGTCATTCTGGCCGCCGGCAAGGGCACTCGGCTGAAGTCGCGCCGCCCCAAGGTGCTGCACGAAATCGCCGGCAAGCCGCTGCTGGCGCACGTTGTAGCTGCTGCGACAGAGGTCGTTCCTCCTGCCAGCATCTTCGCAATGATCGGGCACGAAGCGGAGCGCGTGCGCCAGGCTCTGCAATCCACCGGCATCGGCTTTGTGCTGCAAAGCGAACAGCGCGGGACGGGCCACGCCATGATGGTGGCGCAGGCTGCGTTGCATGACTTCGACCATGTACTGGTGCTCTCCGGCGATGTTCCGCTGATCCGGCCGGAGACGATTGCGCGCGTGCGCGACTTTCACATCGCGAATGGCGCCTCCATGACCATCCTCACTGCCGAACCGCCCGATCCCACGGGCTATGGGCGGATCTTCCGCAGGATCGCCAAAGGCAAGCTGACGGACGAAGTGGAGCGCATCGTAGAGCAGAAGGCCTTGCGGGGGAAGGAAGCAGAGCAACGCGAAATCAACTCCGGCATTTACGCCTTTGCGACGAAGTCGCTCTATCAATACATCAACAAGCTCGGGACGGACAACGCTCATCATGAGTACTACCTCACCGACGTCGCAGCTTTGTTGCGGAAGGCGGGGGAAAAGGTCCTCGCCTTACGTGCTGCCGATTCGAACGAAGTGCTGGGAGTCAACACGCGTGTCGAATTAGCTGAACTCGACGCCCAACTGCGCGCCAAGAAGGCTCGCGAACTCATGCTGGCGGGCACGACCATCTTCCGCCCCGAAACTTGCGACATCGATGCCGACGTGGAGATCGGTACCGATACTGTCATCGAGCCCTTTGTGCAGCTGATCGGTAGAACAAAGATTGGCTCCGATTGCCGCATCCGCTCCTATTCCGTAATCACCAATTGTGAGATTGGCGACGGTGTCCTGGTACGACCGGGATGCATCCTGGAAGATTCCGTCGTGCGCAACGGCGCCCAACTGGGACCGTACTCCCATCTTCGTCCCGGCAGCGATATCGGTGAAGGCGCGCACGTGGGCAACTTCGTGGAAACGAAAAAGACGCGGCTGGGCAAAGGATCGAAGGCCAATCACCTAACCTACCTTGGCGATGCCGAGATCGGCGAAGGCGTGAACGTGGGAGCGGGAACGATCACCTGCAACTATGACGGAGTCAACAAGAACGTCACCACGATCAATGATGGGGCATTCATCGGGAGTGACACAACATTAGTCGCGCCGGTCCGCGTCGGCCGCGGCGCTTACATCGGTGCCGCCTCCTGCATCACCGAAGACGTTCCCGCAGACGCGCTTGCTCTCGGCCGTGCCCGGCAGGTTACCAAGGAAGGCTGGGTAAAAGAGCGCCGGGAAACGATAAGCGGCGCCAAGGCAGGCAAGTAGTCTCTGCAACTTAAACTTTGTCGACAAACTCAGTCAAAAAGGGAGGCCTATTCGGCCTCCCACGGTTTTCTAGCAGCGCTCTACTTCCTTATTGATTACCTGACTGGTCGTCGGACGACTTTCTCCCTGATCGCTTCACGCTGATCGGTGTCGACAGTCTGAACGTGACCACGGATTCGGCTGGAATCTGCAAGTCTTTGTTGCCAGTGAAGGCAGCACCCGCCGTACCGGCGCCTGCGCCGAGCAATCCACCGATCAGGGCTCCCTTCCCACCCCCAGCAAGGCCGCCAATCAAGGCGCCCGCTCCCGTGCCGCCGCCTGCCATCACTGCCGTCCGCTTTCCTTTGCCTTTCACGGTTTGGACGTAGGTAGAACTCTGGATGGTGGTGGGCACGCCACGTACATTGATCGAGGTCAAGGCCACGGACAGGGTGCCTTCACCTTTGAACCGGCCCGGCGATTTGGCGTCGACGACAGTACCAGCCACACCTGCGCCAGCCGGAATTGCGACTACGCCGTCGACCGCAACCGAGTGCGCCAGTGTCCCGGTAAACGAGTCGCCAGGGTTTGCGGTTTTGGTGTCGATGGTGTTGCCCATGCGCACCACCAGGCTAGTCCCAGATGGAACCACCAACGGCGGCGGAGGCGGCGGTGGAGGAGCCTGAGCCATCTGCTGCTGTGGCTGGGCCGGAGCCGGCGCGGGCGCCATCTGCTGCTGCTGCTGTTGCTGCGGCGCTTGTTGTTGATTCTGCATAGGCTGGTTGGCCTGCGGGCTCTGCTGATTCGCTTGCGCCGAGGAAGCATCGCTGCTGGCCGCCATCTGATTCTGGTTTTGGTCTTTCTTGCTGCAGGCCGCCAAACTTAGAACGAGGACTGCACCGAGCATGAGCGCTGACATTCGGGAACGCATAGTTTGTCCTTTCGTTGTTGTGCTGGACGAGACCGAATCCAGCCTGGTGCTGCACAGAACGGCTGATCCTGCACTAACTGAAGCGCAACTCCCTCAGGGAGGCCCACAAAAAACGAATGCGCGAATAAAGACGGCTCTGATCATTCCCGAGCCGAGAAAATTGTAACTCGTTTGCCGCCCTCCGGCTTACTAATCTGAGTCGCCAGGAGCGGCAGGGTCCCATTGCGCTTTATCCAGTGCGTCTGCTTCCGATCGCACTCCCCCTCCAGCCTGACGTAGCGCAAAGTAGCCCAATATACCTGCTACCACAGACGCTCCCAGCACGGCCGTTTTGGCTTCCAGCAGATATGCGGGATCGTCGAATGCCAGCGAACTGATAAAAATGGACACCGTGAAGCCGATTCCCGCCAGCACCCCCACGGCGGTGATTTGCCGCCACGTCACGCCGTCTGGAAGTTGAGCAAGCCCTGTGCGCACCGCCAATTTGGCCAAGCCGACAATGCCCAAAGGCTTTCCCACGACCAGTCCGAGCAGAATTCCCCACGCAATGCGGCTGGTCACCAGAGTCCAGCCAGCCTCTCCGGAGAAGGTTACTCCGGCATTGGCCAATGCAAACAGCGGCAGTACCAGGAAGGATACCCAATCGTTCAACAAGCGCGTCAAGCGTTCGGATGCCGACTCCGTGTTCCTTAACAGTTGATCGAAACTGCCGAGCAGGTTCTTTGCCGCTTGCACATCCCCGCTCGCCATCGCGTCTCGAAAGCTGCGCGAAGTTTCGGTCGCAATCTCCTGAAATTCCTTCAACGACAAAGCTGCCGTCGTCGGCACCATGAATCCCAGGATCACGCCCGCAATCGTGGCGTGAATCCCTGATCGTAAGATCGTCACCCAGAATCCAACTCCCAGCACGAAATATACGACCGGGCGGGAGATCCCTACCTTCAGCAATAACAAGATGAGCGCCAGAATGCACAGACCGGCGAACAGCGCTGCCCGATCGATCGAGCTACTGTAGAAGACGGCGATCACCAGGATTGCGCCAATATCGTCGGCGATGGCCAGTGACAGCAGGAAGACTTTCAAATCGGAAGGAATGCCCTTCACCAGCCCAAGTACGCCGAGAGAGAAGGCTATATCGGTTGCCATCGGGACACCCCAGCCGTGATGCCCGGGATGCCCGTGGTTCAACACGGCATAAAGCGCCGCCGGAACAATCATTCCTCCCAGAGCGCCGAAGATGGGCAGAGCTGCTCTCCTGACATCGGAAAGCTCGCCATGGACGATCTCGTGTTTGATCTCCATGCCCACCAGGAAGAAGAAGATCGCCATCAACAGGTCGTTGATCCAGGCATGCACGGGCAACTGAAGGCGGGAGAGCGTCAACTCCATCTCCCAGACGTGGTGATAAGAGTCATGCCAAGGCGAGTTGGCCCAAACCAGAGCGGCGACCGCCGCGGCCAGCAAAAGGAAGCTGCTAATGCCCTGGATATGAATGAACTGTTGCACAGGCATAACCAGCGCGCGCGTCACCAGCGACTCGCGCAGCTTTACCTGAAGCGCTCCGTATGTTCGAGGAGGTATTCCCATCGACTTGCGATCAGCAGCTGCTCTCAATGCCAGCGCTGTGTTCTATTCAATCCGCAAATGTGAACCGCCGTCAACCGGTTGAGATGCTTCGCCGGGCGATTGTGCAAGCCGGAATCGCTAGGCTATGCTG
>JBARGS010000439.1:0-15093 GCA_049798495.1 Candidatus Korobacteraceae bacterium
GCATGCAGCCGCTCCACCTGTTTGCGCTCCAGCGACTCGTCGATGTGTTGCAGCGGAATCGCCTTCTCGTGCTCCAGTTCGAAGGAGTTCACGCCGACCACGAGAGCCTCCTTGTGGTCCACGGCGCGCTGATATTCGTAGGCTGCGTTCTGGATCTCCTGCTGCACATAGCCACGCTCGATCGCCTTCAACATGCCGCCCATCTCCTTGATCTTGTCGAGGTAGATGAGGGCGTCGTGTTCGATCTGGTTGGTCAGCGACTCGACATAATACGACCCGGCGAGCGGATCGATGGTCTGGGTCGCGCCCGATTCGTAGGCGATGATCTGCTGCGTGCGCAACGCGATACGCGCCGACTGCTCCGTGGGCAGTGCCAGCGCCTCGTCGAAGGAGTTGGTGTGCAGCGACTGGGTTCCGCCCAGCACCGCTGCCATCGCTTGCAGCGCGGTGCGGACGATGTTGTTCTCCGGCTGCTGCGCCGTCAACGTCGAACCGGCGGTCTGAGTGTGGAAGCGCAGCATCTGCGATTTGGCATTCTTGGCGCCGAAGTGATCGCGCATGATGCGCGCCCACATGCGCCGCGCCGCGCGGTACTTTGCCACTTCCTCCAGAAAATTGCTATGCGCATTGAAGAAGAACGAGAGCCGCGGCGCAAACTTGTCGACATCGAGTCCGGCGTTGATGGCCGCCTGCACGTAGGTCATGCCATTCGCCAGGGTGAACGCCACTTCCTGCACTGCCGTCGATCCCGCTTCGCGCATGTGGTAGCCGGAAATCGAAATCGTGTTCCACTCGGGCACGTGCTCGTTCGCATACGAGAAGATGTCGGTGATGATGCGCATCGCCTGCGCTGGCGGATAGATATATGTGCCGCGCGCGATGTATTCCTTCAGCACATCGTTCTGGATCGTCCCCGACAGCTTGCGGACGTCGCGACCAGTGCGTTGCGCCGTGACGATGTACAGCGCCAGCAGGATCGCCGCCGAAGCGTTGATGGTCATCGAGGTGGACACTTTTTCCATGTTGATGCCGTCGAAGAGCCGCATCATGTCCTCGATGGAATCGATGGCGACGCCAACCTTGCCCACCTCGCCCATCGCGAGCGGGTTGTCGGAGTCGAGCCCGATCTGCGTCGGCAGATCGAAGGCCACGCTCAGGCCGGTGGTGCCCTGGCTCAGCAGATATTTATAGCGGCGATTGGACTCCTCTGCGTCGCCCATGCCGGCGTACTGCCGCATGGTCCAGAGCCGGCCACGGTACATGGTGGCCTGCACGCCGCGGGTGTACGGAAACTGTCCCGGGTAGCCAACCTCGTTTTCGTACTGCCAGCCTTCCAAGTCGGAAGGCGAGTAGAGGGGATGAACGACAATGTGAGAAGAAGTTTCCTGGGTGTCAGCCGGCTTGCTCATGACTGCGCTTTTCTGCTTTGCTTCGGCCATAGGAGTTGGGGCCTCGCGTAAGAATTGAAGATAAGAGAATTCTCTGCCATTCGCGGTCAATCCGCTATGACACGCGTCACAAATGGGGCGGTCTTGAGAGACAGCTGCGAGCCACGAGCTTAAGAATCGAAACTCGAAAATCGCAGGCCGAAGAACCGCCTGACAATGTGAGCTCTCATTTCGAGAGCGAAGCTCGCGGCTCAAAGCTCGCAGCTCGCAGCTATCTTTTCCGCGATCTCCAGAACGAACTCACTCCAAAATACGCGAACAGCAACGCAAATCCCGAGGCCAGCAGCATCTTTGGAATCGATCCCGAGCCGGCGAGGTGGCGATGATATTCGCGCACCGCGGCCGCGCCGCCGACCAGGGCCAGCACCAGGAAGAACAAGCCCGCAACTTCCAGCCAGAGGACGTGCAGCACGCGGCCGACATTGCGGATGGTCACGCTGCCGGCGTTATAAAAAGCGCGTACCCACCGATTCTCGCCGGTCTTGCGTCCCGCAACTCGCAACAAGGCTCGCCCTTGAGTACCGAAACCGCGGGATGGCAATGTTGACCTCGCACGCGGCAAGCCGGCCGCTATGTGGTTCATTCTAACAGCGCGATTTGAACGCTCACGTCACAGATCTGTAACGACTCGTGCGCAAACTCCACTCCCTGCTCCGGCATCCAAAGAAGTAACGGAGTTTGTACGGCAAGGCAGTGGCAGCACCCCCGAATTTGGGGCTAACATGGGGGCAGGGCCCCGTTCCGCAATCCCGCAAAGGGTCAGGTGCAATCGTGGATAAGCGACTGAAGAGCATGATGAAGGAACTTGGCAACGCCATCAACAACTCGCTCTCCGATTCCGACCAGATTGCCGAGGTGATCTCGCGTATCAAGGCCGGGGGATACGACGTCTTTGTTGTCCTGGAAGCCACGATCGGATTCAACCAGCGCGATGAGGAGGACGGTGAGCCAGCGGCTGTCGAACTGCGGCACACGGCTCCGGAACTGGAGATCACGGCGCAGGATGTAAAGTTCCTGAAGTCGCTTCGCATCGCGGTGGAGGACGGGGATTAGCGCCATGCTAACGGTCATCGCTGGATGGGTGAGCGAGGTCCTATGCTAAGATTCGGCTTCGCCTGTGGGTTAGCGTGCGCCACCGCGGCGGCATGCGCCCTCCTAAACTAAGTGTCACCATCCCCGCATCAGGGGAGATAGGCGTTCGGGACGTCACCTGATGAGAGACACTCTGGGAGTCTTGCTGGCTGGAGGAGCTGGGGAACGGCTTTACCCTCTCACGCGCGATCGCGCCAAACCGGCAGTCACCTTCGGCGGCATCTACCGCATCATCGACATTACGCTTTCCAACTGCATCAACTCCGACCTGCGCCGGATTTACATCCTTACGCAGTACAAAGCCCTGTCGTTGAACCGGCACATCCGCGAAGGTTGGGGCAACATCGTGGGGCAGGAGTTAGGCGAGTTCATCGAGATCCTGCCGCCGATGAAGCGGGTCAGCGAGAACTGGTACATGGGGACCGCCGACGCGGTTTACCAGAATATTTATTCCATCGGCTCCGAGCAGCCTCGCTTCGTGCTTATCCTGTCGGGCGATCACATCTACAAGATGAATTACGATCTGATGCTTCGCCAGCATAAGGATTCCGGCGCCGACGTCACGCTCGCCACGATTCTGATCGAGCCCGCCGAGACGCGGCACTTCGGAGTCGTGGAGATCGATCGCACCGGGCGCGTCGTAGGCTTCCAGGAGAAGCCGGAAGAGACGGACCTGCGCTCGCCCTACAACCCGCGAATGGTTTCCGCCTCCATGGGCGTCTACCTTTTTAATACTGAAGTGCTGATTCCCGTGTTGCTGAAGGACGCTGAGGATCCCGAATCGCGCCACGACTTTGGGCATAACATCCTGCCGCGAATGGTGGACGACTACAAGGTTTACTCCTTCAACTTCATCGACGAGAACAAGAAGGAAGCACTCTACTGGCGCGATGTAGGAACGCTGGAAGCTTATTACGAAGCCAACATGGATCTGGTCTCCGTGGCTCCGGTCTTTAATCTCTACGACGCCGCCTGGCCGATCCGTACTCACATGCGCCAGTATCCCCCGGCAAAGTTCGTCTTCAACGACCCGGGGCGCACTGGCGAGGCTCACGACTCCATCGTGTCCATGGGCTGCATCATCTCCGGCAGCTCGGTGCGCGATAGCATTCTCTCCCCCGATGTCCGCGTCAATTCCTATGCCCAGGTCGATACCAGCATTCTCTGCTCGCACGTGAATGTTGGCCGCCACTGCCGTATCCGCAAGGCCATCATCGACCGCGACGTTCATATTCCCGAAGGCACGGTCATCGGCTACGACACCGAAGCGGACCGCCAGAAGTATCACGTCACCGACAGCGGCATCACCGTGGTGACGCGCGACTACTCGCTCTTCGAGAATCCCATCACCGTGGATTACTTCACGTCAGAGTAGCTATCAGCCGTCAGCTGTCAGCCGTCAGCTTGAGACTCAAGGTGGCGATTGCGTGGTCGCAATCTGGCAGGCCTCTGGGGAATCCTCGCTTAGCACGGCGTAGATCTTCAGCGGAGTGGAGGGCCATGCGTCGCGGACATAGCCGGCAAATCCCGTGAAGTCGCTTCTTACGCCGGGATCGGCGGCGCGCACCTCGGCTCGCTCAGCGCCCACCGCCGCCAGTCCTGTGATTACACCGTTCGCGGTTACCACGATCCGCAGTGGAGGCCGCTGATGTTGGTCGTCCCACGCCCAGCCGCTGATGGCTAAGGACTGAGCTGACGACAACGGTGTGGCGGACTCCAGCCTTCCGCGGCACTGCTGTGGAGCTACTATGGTGAATACCGATTTCAAGGGCATGTCGAGCTGCCGGTAGGCCTCGCTGGAGAATACCGATAGCCGCTTTCGGCGCAGGTAGCGTACCTGCGGCTCGATTTGCCCGGGTGTCTGACCCAGCGCCAGCAGGAAGTTCTCGTCATCATCCACGCCGGTTAACAGCGACGTCGTTACCTGGTGAAGGCGAAATCCGTGCAGCCTTGCATTTTCGATGGGAAAGTGCGCGCGCACAGCTCCCCTTGACATTACCAGCAATAGACAGATCTGAAACGCGATCAGGAGATTGCGGGCTCGATACGACTCAGCAGCGAAGAGCAATGCCATCAATCCGAAGCAGCACCAGAACAGCAGGGCGATGGTCTGGTAGCGCGAAGCAAAGGATTGCTGGGGGCCAAAGTTCAGTCGGCCCAATGCGGTGATGAACGCGGTTCCTGCACAGAAGAGCAACGTGAGGGCGAGCTGAATCGCAAACGCGCGATGAGTGCGCATGTAATAACGGAAACCCAGGACGACGGCCAGCGCCGCGAGCAGAGCGGCCAATCCCAGCGGCGCCGCCAGGTGCAAGCCCCACCGAAACCATGGACTTCCCAAATAGCCGGTCCAGTACTCGGCCAGTTTGACCGGTGTCGCAATTGAAGAGAGCGGATTGGCATGCCATGGGGGGCGAATGTAGTGAGTGAGATAAAGCGTGGTGCTGATGGCGCCGGTGATGACAAAACTCAATAATGCCTGGGGTCGCAGCCGGAGCAGGATTGCGGCTGCAATCAATATCGGCCACAGCAGGTTCCCATTGGCGAGTGAATAGCTGGCGGCCAGCGCGGCAAGGTTGGCGACCAGGAGCGGTGTCCAGGAGTGTCGCAGGCGGGGCAGACAGGAATCGTTCCAGTACACCAGCAATGCGATGAACGACAGGCTGGCGAACAAGCCCGGCAGCACGAAACAGACCTGAAATCCCCAGACGAAGTTCTCCCACTGCGTGGGACAGAACAGACAGAATGCCGCCAGCCCGAGGCCGGTGCGCCACACCGCCCCACGCCAGCCGCCCAGCGCCCGCATGCTCCAACCGAGCAGCAGCCAATGCAAAAACTGAATGAGGAAGATGCTGACCAGCAGAAATATCTGTTGCGCGCGAAAGAAGCGCAGGTCGGCCGCCAGGAACAACTTCGAAACGACCAGACGATGTTCGCTGTGCTGCGGCCACAGCCAGGCAGGATCAAGCTGGCTCGAGCCATGGGCTGCGGCGCCGACTTCGTCCCATCCGTCGACGTAAGGCAGGCTGGAGTAAGTAAGCACCACCAGGTAAACGGAAACGCCGATGGTAACAATCCCGCCGATCAGGACCGCATAGGAGAGGACAGCGGAGACGCGGTCGCGGGTATTTCGCGCAGCGAGCGACGCTGGACTACCGGAGTCCCGCATTGTGGGAGCGGCTTTCACACGATATCCGCCGTTGTCGGATCAGCCGGAACGGCGATCAGAATCACGGTACACCGGGCACGACCTTCGCGACATAACAAGCTTGGGCTGGATGCTCGGATACGATGCCATAGACCCGAATCGGAACGGACGGATTCACTTCTTTGGCGTAGGCAACGAATCCGATGAAGCTGGTCTTCAGGTAAGGGTTGGCGGCGCGGATGGTCGGACGCCAGTCGCCGACCGCCCCCAGCCCGGCAATCGCTCCATCGGCCACCGTAACGACACTGGCGGGAGGGCGCCTGCGTTTGACATCCCACGCCCATCCCGTAATCCTCAGCGCTGGCGCCGCACCGGCTCCCATCGCGCTCACGGACTGCAAGGCGCCCACGCACTCGTCAGAAGAAGCGAGCGCGAACACCGAGTCGAATCGCTCGCCAAGCTTCGGACCGGTGTCTTGAACAAAAATCGACAGCCGGTTCTCGCGCATGAAGGGTGCGGCGTTCCAAACATATTCAGAATGCGGAAAAGCTTCCTGCAACTGCTGGCTGTCGTCGACACCAGTAATCAGAGCGGCCGCGGCCGCATGCATCTGGAACGCATGTTCGCGAGCGTTGCGCAGAGGAAATCTCGCCAGGATTGCGCCCCGCAGCAGCATCGTCAACAAGACCAGCTGCACTCCAACGGATGACATTCCCGCAAATCCCCTGCCGGATGCGCCCAGAAGCAGCAATCCCAGGCAGCACCAGAACAAGAGTGCGATGGTTTGATAGCGCGAGGAAAACGCCTGCATGTCCCCGGCATTTACTCGCCCCAGCGCGGTCAGCAATCCTGTCCCCAGACAAAAGAGCAGAGTCAGAACAAGCTGATGACGGAAAGGACTATCGGCAGAAGATCTTCCTGATCGCACCAGGAATATTAGCGCGATCAGCAAGCCAAGAATCCCGCAGAACGCGGCGACCCCGATGCTTTGCCGCACCCAGCTGCTGCCGAGATATACCGCGAAATATTCCAGAAGCTTGAGCGGCGAGCGAATGGAGGCAGCCGGATCGGAGTTTTGCAGGGGACGAACATAACCATGCAGGTACAGTGCTGTGCTGATCGTCCCCGTCACCGCGTAACTCAGTACGACCGCGAGACGCAGCCGTAACACCACCGCAGCCGCGATGAGCAGCGGCCAAAGCAGATTGCCGCTGGCCAAAGAATACGTCGCACCCAGCGCGGCAGCGATCGAGAACAACAGAAATTTCCATGCGTGAGGACGGTCGCCGTCACGCGCTGCACTCCAGTAGAGCAGCAAGCTCACAAACGCGCAGGTCGCAAACAGACCGGGAAGCACGAAACAGGTTTGAAAGCCCCATGTCAGGTTCTCCCACTGTGAGGGACAGAAGAGACAGAACGCAGCCAGACCCGCGCCCGTTCGCCACAGCGCGCCGCGCCAGCCGCCCAGCGCCCGCATGCTCCAGCACAGCAGCATCCAATGCAGGAATTGAATCGCGAAAATGCTTGCCAACAGCAGAACCTGCCGCGCGCGGAAGAAGCGGAGATCGGCCACGAGAAACAACTTCGGAATGACCAGGCGGTGTTCATTGTGCTGGCGCCACAGCCACCGCAGGGAAAGCGGATTCTCTCCCGAGTTGGCGGCGAAGATCTGCGTCCAGCCATCCGAGTAAGGGAGACTGGAGTAGCCGGCAATCACCATGTAGGCGCTGATGGCGATGGTGGCGATTCCGCCGAGCAAAATCAGGTAAGCGAGAACGGCGGAGATGGGGCTTTCCTGCTCGACCTGTGGTTGCGGCGATTTGCGATCGTTCATCGAGCCTGGGGCGCGCTCCCTCACTCGCTGATGATGCGCGCTTTCGCCGTAATTGCGCCGACGCACCACAACAGCGCGTCTTCCACGTGCTCGCGAAGGGCGTGGCTGCTGAAGACATCGCCCAGTCGTGCGCGTTCGGTGAGGCGAGCCGCCAACTCGGTCAGCAGTCCCTGATAGCGGTCGGGCATGTGCAGCCGGGTGGCTCGCACCAGATCGTCGAAGACCAGCAGGCAGTCCAGCACAACGCTGTCGGGATCGGTGTTTTGAGAATTCACCAGGTGCAAGGCTTCGGCGACATCGCAAAATGTTTCGATGTCCTGCGGCGGCGGTCCCAGGCTTGCCATGCTGCCGTCGAGCGCCAAAGCCTTCGTTCCCAGCTCCGGACGAGTGAAGAAGACCACCCGGCCCTCCGCTGCAATCGGCCGCTCGTTGTCGCCGCCCACCGCCAACACGGTATAGAACTGCGGGCCATCGTGCTGCGCGTCCACACGAAAGCCGACGAGGATGAGTTCTTCGTGATGGCGCGGTTGCGAATGAAGAATGGGTAGCTCGGCCATAGGGAGATAGTACATGGTCGCACGCAGCGAAACACCCGGTTTTCTTCGCGACAGCAGCGCGACTTGTCAGCCTGTTTCGCGTTCTTACGCCTGTCAGCCTAAAAGGACAAACGGAATGAAGAAGGCTCTACTGGCGAGCGCATTTGGACTGCTGCTCGCACTGGGCACAGCGCAAGCACAAACCGTGGTTAGGATCGGCGCGCCACCTCCGCCGCCACGTGTCGTGGTTCCCGTCGCACCTGGCCCACGCTATGTCTGGGTTCCCGGCTACTATCGCTATCGCCATCACGCTTATGTCTGGGTGCCAGGGCGCTACGTCGTTCCGCCGCGCCCCCACGTAGTCTGGGTGCCGGGACGTTGGGTTCCGCGCTCGGGCGGCTACGTGTGGATTGCCGGATACTGGCGTTGAGCTGGGTACGGCGGCCTCAGAGTTTGTGCGAGGACTACCCTCGAACTTTGGAGGGGGAAAACGCAAATCCAGCGCCGCAGGCGCGGAATATCTTAGCCCGCCGTTTCAACGGCGGGAAATGAATAGAGAAAAAAGCGGAGTCCCGTAAGGGACCCAATTTGGAACCGAGTCGAGGGATCGAGCAACCAGCGCCAACGGTGCGCGTTTGGTATACAATCCATGCGCAAGAAAGGAGAGCGTCGTCTACATGTGGCGAGGTAAGCCGATGCATCGCGTGTTATCGCCGGGCTTGATCTGTGGAGCAATTGCCATTTGCGTTCTTTGCTGTTGCTTAGCATACTCGCAGGAGGTCCAAAACAAACTACGGGTGTTGAGTGCGCAGGACGTGCAGTCTCTCGACCAGAGTGGGCGAGTTGATCTTCTTGCGATTCGCCTGAATAAGTCTTTACTCGACGATAAAAGAATAATGAAGTATTTTATACTCCTGAATAATTGCAGTGGCCCTCCTGACATCCAGGCTGCGGTTAACAGTGAGTTCGACTTTCCGAGCATGGCCGCATTTTATAAAGCTCAGGCAACGCAAATCGTGAGCGGCGTTTCGAATTCCATAACTGTGGATGTTGGCCCGTTTGTTTTGGGTGAATATGACAGTGGAAGAAAGGCGTTCCCGTTTATCGAGGCGGCCGGAACAAAGAGAAAGCCTGTAGTGGCGGAGGGCGTAGGCATACCGCATCGAAATATAAGTCCACCCTGTGGTGACTCTCCAGGTGACCGGTGGTACGGTCCCATGCACGGTATTCTGACCGAGCGTGTTTCTTTCAAAAGGATGTCGTTCGACGACTTCCCGCTAGACGAGATTTCCGCCAGGAATTACGTCTCGTATGTCTCGAGCATTCACGCCCCTCAGCGGATAGTCTTTCTCAGGGTTGACATCGACATTCTTGAGAACCCAGCTCGAATAACGGACTACGGTCGTGGTGTAGATTTTGACGGAAAGGTCACGAAAATAACGGTTTTTGCGACCAGAGATAACCAACATCCCACATCGGCGATTGGCATTCTCTTCCCCTAGCTCACAAGGAACGATATAGGTCTCGGCCGTTGAGCGTCCGGGTGAGAACGGCCTGCCGTCCCTACGGGACTAATCGCGTCGTTTGCTTGCGTCCCGCCGTTGAAACGGCGGGCTAAGATATTTTGCGCCTTCGGCGCTGGATTTTACTGTCTCTTACTCCCCCGCCGACAAAAGGCTTGGTTGTCACTCAGACTTGTCATACGGCGATATCGCCGCATCGCTGGGAACATCGAGCTTTTCCGATTTCCCGCAACTCCCCCCAACCGGTATCATCTACTTAGCAGGTATGGGAAACACTTTTAAGACAGCGCTTTTGCTGACCGCACTGACGCTTTTCCTTCTGTTCATGGGGCAGGTTTTCGGCGGTCAGCGGGGACTCGTGATGGCCTTTGGCCTGGCCATCGTCATGAATTTCGCTTCGTATTTCTTCAGCGACAAGATCGCCCTCGCCATGTACCGGGCGAAGCCGGTCAGTCGCGAGGAGCTGCCGCGCGCCTATCAGGCCGTCGAGCGGCTGACGCAGAAGATGGGCATCCCGATGCCCAAGATGTATGTCATTCCAACCGACTCGCCGAACGCCTTTGCGACCGGCCGTAATCCGAAGCACGCATCGGTGGCGGTCACGCAGGGCATCCTGGACCTGCTGACCGATGAAGAGCTCGAGGGTGTGCTGGCGCACGAATTGGGTCACGTACGAAACCGCGACATCCTCATCAGCTCGGTGGCGGCAACTTTGGCAGGAGCGATCACGCTGCTGGCTCGGATGGGCTATTGGGCTTCGCTATTCGGAGGCATGGGCGGCGATCGCGACGACCGCGACCGCGGCGGAGGCTTCGTTGGGTTATTGATGCTGATCTTGGCGCCGATTGCCGCGACCCTGATCCAGCTGGCGGTTTCGCGCTCGCGCGAATATCAGGCCGATGCGACGGGAGCCGAACTGACGGGCAATCCCTTCGCGCTGGCCAGCGCGCTGAAGAAGCTGGACGCCTACTCCAAGCAGATTCCCATGCAGGCTTCGCCCTCGACCGCCCATTTGTTCATTGTGGCGCCGCTGCTGGGCGGCATCAGCTTCGCGAACCTGTTTTCGACCCATCCGCCAATCGCCAAGCGAATCGAGCGGCTCACCGGACGCCCGGCGGAGTTGGATTACTGAAGCAATCCGGGCCCAAGTGCGGTTGGAAGTAGAACCTGCTTTCCCAGATGTGCAAAGTATTGCACATTTCTCGACGTACTTGACTTGCATCTGACTGCTGCTAAAGCACTTAGAAGACACAACTTTGGTCACAAGTTTGCTGCTATTGATGTTGGAGGGGATCATATCCTCACCAGGAGGCCACTTTCCTTGGGCGCCAAATTGGTTCGCATTTTGCTCGCGGTTGCAGTCATTGGGTTCGGGACGGCGCTGTTGGCGCAGGTCCAGAACGGCGGCTTTGAAACCGGAGATTTTAGCGGTTGGACCCTGAGTAGCGACACCACGTTGGTCGGCGTGTGCAGTACCAACTGCCCCGGTATCGCTCCCTATGACGGCACCTACGCGGCCTATTTTGGACCCGTCGGCGACACGGCGACTCTATCGCAGACGATACCGACGACCCCGGGTACGCCGTACTCGCTCGATTTCTTCCTCGCCAATCCGTCCGGGGGCACGCCAAACTACTTCAACGTGACCTTTGGCACAGCGAGCTTCAGCTTCACCAACTTTGGCGCGGCCTTCAGCTGGCAGGAGTTTAGCCTGACTGATACGCCGACCAGCAGTCAGACAGAAATCTCGTTTACCTTCCAGAACGATCCGGCTTATTGGCTGCTGGACGACGCAAGCGTGAGCTCCCAAGGCGTGGCTCCCGAGCCGGGAACGTTCGTTCTGTTCGGCACCGGCCTGGTGGGAATTGCCGCTCTGGTTCGCCGCAAGCTGCGCTCTTAACGCGGCGTAATTCGAAGTTGAGAATGAATTGAAAGCCACCGCAATGGTGGCTTTCTTGTTTGCGTGTGAGTCCTGTACGGACATTGCTGCCAAAGCGGGCTGCCCGCGACGGTCCGCGCTTGCGTTTTGCGTTATAGTTGGAGGCATTCCACGATGCATGTGCAAACCCTCACTGCCGTTATTCACCGGGAAGATGCCTGGTATGTTGCTGAGTGCCCCGAAGTTGGGGTGGTTAGCCAAGGCAAAACGATGGAAGAAGCTATCGCTAACCTCAAAGAAGCGACAGAACTCTACCTGGAAGAATTTCCTCCGCCAGTATCGGAACGGTCTTTCATTACCACGTTTGACGTGACCTATGCCTAAGCTGCCCCGGTTGTCTGGGGCTGAGACGATTCGAGTTCTCGAGAAGCTTGGGTTTGTTGGGGTGCGGCAACGTGGCAGCCACGTCGTACTCAAACATGATACTGACGCCGGCATGATCGGATGCGTTGTCCCGATGCATTCGGAACTTGCGACAGGAACGCTCTGCGGCATTCTGAAACAGACACACGTCGATGTAGCTACCTTCCTGAAAAATCTGTGATCTTAAAACTACACTTGACGTCGACTCATCCCGTTCTGTGCGCCCTCCGTCCATAGTCCCCACTCCTTCAATTGTGCTGTCTGCCTCCAGCGTGAATAATGGAAGCGGCAGGACGAAGTCAGACGAGGAGAGTGCAATGCACAAGAGCCGTTTGTGGATGGTCACCTTGGCCGTAATAGTCACCCTTACAGCAGTCCTTGCAGCGCAGGATAAAAAGCCGCCGCTGAGCCCTTCCGGCACCGCAAGCGTTACTTTCACCGGTGGAAAGACCGTTACCATCGACTACAGTCGTCCCTCGATGCGCAGCCGGAAGATCTTTGGCGGGCTGGTTCCCTACGATCAGGTCTGGCGCACGGGCGCGAACGCCGCCACCAGCCTTAAAACCGACGTCGATCTCGACATCGGCGGAACGACGGTCCCCAAAGGCAGCTATACGCTCTATACCCTGCCCGGCATGAACAGCTGGCAGTTGATCGTCAATAAGCAAACCGGCCAGTGGGGCACCGAATACAACCAGAGCCAGGACCTGGCGCGCATCCCCATGAAGGTTATGCAGCGCTCCTCCGGGCTGGAGCTGTTCACCATCTCGTTCGACAAGACCGGGGGCAATTCCGCCACGCTCAAGCTGGAATGGGAGAACACCATCGCCAGCGTGGATGTGAAGGAGAAGATGTAAAGATTCATACCTTTCATGCGTTATGGTTCGCAGCTATGCATTTGTATATACAATTGCATAGTCCCCTGCTAAGATTGTCTTGCGCGTAACGGGATTTGACTGGGACGGCGGCAATAGGGCGACGTGCGGGAAACATGGCGTTTCCATCGCAGAAATCGAAGAGTTGTTCCGGGCCGCTCCCTTGATTGCTCCCGATCTGAAGCACTCTGGAGGTGAGGACAGCCTGATCGCTGTGGGAAGAACTGCGGCAGGGCGTCCTCTGTTTGTTGCCTTCGCCCTGCGAATGAAAAACCGGTATAGCGTTATTCGCCCGGTGACGGCCCGCTACATGCACGCCAAGGAAATTGCCGCCTATGAAAAAGAAAGTCCCAAGACTGAAGACTGATGCGGCCGCGGAATCTTTTCTCGCGCAAGACCTGTCGGCGCTCGATTTTTCGCAATTCAAGCCGGCGCGCTTCGAATTCGAGAAGAAGGACGAGCAGATCAACATGCGTCTGCCAAGGGAACTGCTGGCCGCGCTTAAGGCGCGGGCCAAGGCGCGAGGCATTCCCTACACACGCTTGATCAGGGAAGCCCTGGAACGGGCCCTTGCCTCGGCGAAGTCATGACGCTGCTGGCTTCTCCGCAACGCTGTACAAGATTCTGCAAATCCGCGCAGGATTCTTGAAATACCTGCCCCTTCGGCGCCGTTTAGTCTTCCTAGTGCATTTCCCCGAATCGCTGCCGCAGGACCGCATTCAAGCGGTCGTGTGCATTTCCGTGGCAGCCTCGGGGAGGAGAAGTACAGTATGAACAATGGAAACGGGCATGTAGACACCGCGATACAGGCGGCAGGCAAGGTCTGCGTCATTACGATATGCGCTGACATTGACGCCATCAGCGCGGTAGCGCGCGTCACCACCCAACTGTTCTCGAGTCCGGTCGTGGGCAACATGACCCGGTACCTGCCGCAAAATCAGGACCTCAGCTTGCTGCGGGAGATGCAGTACGCCGATGTTTGCATCTGTGTTATCGATTGCGACGTGGATCGCGCTCTGGCGATCGAAACCGTCACTTCGCTCCGGCATCTGCTGGGCAGCAAGGCGGTGCCCATCGCCATCTCCCGGAAATCGACTTCCGGTCTCGTTCTCGACGCAATGCGCGCAGGCTGTGTGGAATATCTGAGCAAGCCGCTGGAAGCCGAGCAGCTCACGCAGGCGCTGATACGGCTGCGGCTGCGCTGGAATGCCAGCGAGGCCGCCGAAGTCACCAGCCAGGTGCTCGCCTTCCTGGGGGTGCGGGGAGGCGCGGGGGCGACTACAGTGGCCATTCACCTGGCCGCCTTCCTGGTCCAGCTCTGCGGCAAGAAGACGCTCATCATCGATCAGCAACGGCAACTCGGGCACGTCGCACTGTACATGGGACTGCCCACGCCCAAGTATCACTTTTACGATCTCGCCCGCAACGTCAACCGTCTGGACATCGACTTCCTGCGCAGCTTCGTGCAGCACGCCGGCAACGGAGTGGATGTGATTCCGGCGCCTGATGAGCTTTTTGCGGTCACGGATGCGACGGTTGACGACGTCCACAAGACGGTGCGTTTCCTGCGGACTATTTACGAATACATCATCATCGATTGCCCGCACGGACTTGGCCGCCTGAATGTAGCTACGGTGGACGAGGCGGACAAGTTATTCGTGGTGGCAACGCCTGACATCCCAGCTCTGCGCGACTTGTCACGCTACGTTGACCGTCTGTCGCAATACCACTTTCCCCCGGGAAAGCTGAACGTCGTGCTGAACCGCTTTCGCTCAAAAGGCGAAGTGGGATTGGAGCAAATCACCAAGGGCATTAAGCAGCCGGTGGCGGTCACCATTCCCAACAGCTCCAGTGAGCTGATCGATGCCATGAACCTGGGGAAGCCGCTGGTTCCGGGCGGAAATTCGGAGTTCTCGCGGCAGATGAGGAAATGGGCCTGCACCTTGGCGCCGTCGGGAGAAGCCGTGGCCGAGGCTCCCAAGGAGAAGCGGAAGCACGCGCTGGCGTTCTGGAGCTGAGGAGAGCTGGCCGCTTTTAGCTTTTAGCTATTAGCAGTCTGCAAGTGGAACCCAGCGCTTCCGCGCTGGGCTAATCACTTGCGATGGCTCTGCCTTCGATTTTTCCGCAGGCTGAAGAACCATGCCCTGATACAAGGCGATCGACGAGACAGGTTGGAAGGATGGAAAGCTAAGAGCCAGAAGCTAAGAGCTAAGGAGACTCTGAATAACTTGTCGAACTTGCCGCAAGGGCTAAAGCCCCGTTGATTTTGCGACGCTTGCGGCACGGCTTAAAGCCGTGCCCTTTCAAAACCGGGACTTAATCAGAGCTTCCCTAA
>JBARGS010000440.1:0-13311 GCA_049798495.1 Candidatus Korobacteraceae bacterium
TCGAGACGAATATTGCATTCTCCGGGCCCGACATGCTCAAAGGCGGCGCTGAATTCCGACTCGGGGCTCGGCAACTCACCCGAATCCATGGGCGCGCGCACTAGGTCCTGCGCTTCATCGTAGGCGCCGGTCGTATCTGTGCTCTTGGAGACAATCAAGGTCCACTGTTTTGCCCCGGGAATTACGAACAAGGTGTATGCGCCAACCGGTAGCATGCGGGCGTGAATCTCTACCGGCGTGTTCGTGAACAAGGTCATGGGTTTGCCTCCCGGGGCCCAAACCTTGCCGAAGGGAACCTGCGCCGATAATGGCTTTTTCAGATTGACCTGCACCCTCTGATAATCCAGCACGATTTGTTTGTCTTCATCGAAATTGCACGTGGCCGTTGAAGTTGCACCCTGCGCAAAGGCCGCAGGAACGATACAGAGTGAAGCAAACATGACAAAAAAAGAAGCCAAGCGAGGCATTGCCGACCTCCGACGTGGGACAGTCTACAGCGGGGTCCGTTCCCAAATCTGTGATATTACCGCGTCAAGTTGAACTTGGCCATGCCTCAGTTCACCCAGGGCCGCAAAGAGAGGCCGGACAACCGGACATCGTCTCCCTCCAAATCGCCATTCACCCGGAACAGCGGACTTGCTACCATAGCTAGGCACCCGGTGAAACTGCTGTCGCGTTTTCCGCATCTCTCAAAGAGCGCCCATGGCGTGAAACGCAATCCTCACAGCAGAGTTAAGAGAATCACCGGCCTGGGTGGCAAAGCAGGATGGCACCTACAACCACAGAAGGGCGCAAAAGCTTTACCAGTGCCTGGCAGGAGCGCATGTCGGCCATGCGCAATCTGCCTCCCGTGCTCAAGATCGTCTGGGATTCCGGCCCGGTCGTGGTCTTCCTGGGCTTCGTCTTCCGTCTGTTCGCTGCACTCCAGCCGGTCGCCCTGCTCTATGTCAGCAAACTGATCATTGACTCGATCTACAACGTCATTACAAAGCACCAGGCTATCCCCACTCACCTGTGGTGGCTTGTGGCTACCGAATTCCTGATAGCCGTTCTGGGTAATGTTCTCACCCGCACCATCGATTACCTCGATTCGCTGTTGGCCGACAAGTACACGCGCTACGTCAGCATCCAGGTAATGAAACATGCTGCCGAGTTGGACGTGATCGCCTATGAGGACCCGGTCTTCTACGACCGCCTGGAGCGCGCGCGGGTGCAGGCTACCGACCGGCTGGCCATGATCCAGATGCTCGGCCGGCTGGTGCAACAGGTGATCACCACCATCACCCTGTCGGTTTCCATTATTTACTTCTCGCCGTGGCTGCTGCTGCTGCTGATCGCGGGCGTGCTTCCGGCTTTCGTCGGCGAAAGCCACTTCGCCTTCCTCGGCTACGCCAAGAACTTCCGCCAGACGCCGATCCGACGTAAGCTGGATTACCTGCGCATTTTGGGCGGGAGCAAGGAAGCCGCCAAAGAGCTGAAGCTCTTCGGCCTGAGCAAGTTCCTGACGGAGCGCTTCACCCGGCTCTCCGACGAGGTGTACGAAGAGAACGTCGCGCTTTCCAAGCGCAAACTAATTGCCGGCGCCTTGCTATCGATCGTCGGCTCGCTCGGCTACTACGCGGCTTACGTGTATGTCATCTGGCGAACGGTGACCGGCGCCATCAGCATCGGATCGCTATATTTTCTGGCCGGCGCGATCCTTCAGGCCAGCAGCAACATCCAGCAGATCTTCTCGACGCTGTCGGGAGTTGCCGACCAAGCGCTGTTCCTCACCGACCTGCTGGCGTTTTTCGAGATGCAGCCGACCATCCGCTCCAAGCCGAACGCGTTGCCGGCGCCGCAGCCCATCCAGCGGGGCTTCGAGTTTCGCAATGTGTCGTTCGCCTATCCCGGCAGTTCGCGTCTAATCCTGAAAAACCTGGATTTCACCCTACACACCGGCGAACGCGTGGCGCTGATCGGCGAGAACGGCCAGGGCAAGACCACCATCGTCAAGCTGATTACCCGGCTTTACGATCCGACCGAGGGGCAGATCCTGCTCGACGGCGTTGACCTGCGCGACTACAGCCTGGAGGACCTGTACAAGGAAATCGGGGTGATTTTTCAGGATTTTATGCGATATGAGATGACCGCCCATGAAAACATCGCTACCGGACGCATCGAAGAGATTGGGAACCGGGAAGCGGTCATCGCCGCCGCGCACAAGAGCCTGGCGGATGAGGTGATCGACGTGCTGCCGGGTAAGTACGATCAGATGCTGGGGCGACGGTTCGAAAGCGGCGTCGATCTGTCGGGCGGCGAGTGGCAAAAACTGGCGCTGGCGCGGGCTTACCTGCGTGATGCGCAATTGCTGGTCCTCGACGAACCGACCGCCGCGCTGGATGCGCGCAGCGAGTACGAAGTGTTCGAACGGTTCGCTGAATTAACCGGCGGCAAAATGGCGTTGTTTATCTCGCACCGCTTTTCGACGGTGCGCATGGCCGACCGCATCGTGGTTCTGTCGCATGGCCAGATTGCGGAGGACGGCAGCCACGAACAGTTGATGGCCCTGGGCGGCCAGTACGCCGGGATGTTTGAGCTGCAGGCAGCGAGCTATCGATAGAACGATTCGCACATGCCAGTCACCAATCACAGAGACGTTCTGCTGGAGGCAGCCGACCGCGTCGAGGCAACTGACTCGGCGCCGGCGCGCAACCGCGAACTTGCCCAACGCGCGCAGGATTGGGCGCACCAGCTCGTCTGGCTGCCCGCGACCAAGCATTCGGCTCATTTCGCCGACCGGCTGTCCGCTTTGAATCGCCGGCTGCAACCGTTACTCGCCCAGTTCGACGTCCCGCTCGATCCCGAAGAGAAAGTTCCCGAAGATGTGCAGTGGCTGCACGACAACGTTCGTCTGGTTCGCGTAACCCACGCCGCCGTGGGCGAATCGGCATCCGCCTTGCGGCGCGTCCCCCATGTGCGCACTCCCAGCCAGCGTGTCATGCCGCGGGTGCTGGCCATTGCTCAGGATCTGCTCGCATCTCGCGATTACCGCTACTCGGACCACGCTTTCAGCACCTACATGGAAGCCTTTCAGACGGTGACCGGCCTGGACATGGGCGAGCTGGCGCTGCTCATTCCGTCCCTCAAGCTGGTGGTGCTGGAAGAGTTTGTGGATCGGGCAGAGAAGGTGGTGGCGGCGCCGGAGCAATCACAGCGTATTCGCGATTTGTTCGGCAGCATGCGCGAGCTCTCGGAGGCGCCCTGGAAGGAACTGCTGGAGCCGCTGATCGTCTTCGAAACAATTCTTGCCGCCGATCCGGCCAAGGCCTACGCGCGCTCCGATTACCAGAGCCGCGAGCTCTACCGTCACACCATTGCGCATTACGCCGAGCACTCCGACTGCTCCGAGTTGGAGATCGCGCAGCTTGCCATTGAACTGGCGCAGGAATCGACCAGGCATCCCGCCACCGATCCGCGGCTGACCTGGCGCAAGTCGCACGTTGGCTACTACCTGATCGGCGAAGGCGCCCGGCAACTGCGTGCGCGTGCCGGAGTCCGCCTCCCCTTCGGCGAGAGCGTGCAGGATTTTCTCCATCGCAATCCCGAGGAGTTCTATCTCGGCGGCGTTGAGATCCTCACACTCATCATCGTGATCGCGATCATCACGCCGGTATTCAACAGCTTCAATACATTTTGGGCGCGTATTATCGCTATTCTTGTTGTTCTGCTGCCGGCCAGCCAGGCTGCAGTCGAGATGATGAACTATCTCACTACTGCCCTGCTGCCGCCGCGCATCCTGCCCAAACTCGACTTTTCCGAAGGCATTCCCGACGACGCCGTCACCATGGTTGTAGTGCCGACGCTGCTGCTGAACGAGAAGCAGGTTCGCCGCCTGGTTGAGGATCTGGAGGTACGCTATCTCGGCAATGCCAGCCGCAATCTTCATTTCGCGTTGCTGACCGATTTGCCTGACTCAGCCGAGACACCCAACGAAGACGATCTACTGGTGAAGTTTTGTGAGAAGCTGATCAACGACCTGAACGCAAAATATGCTGGTGCCGGCATGGGTAGCTTCGCGCTCTTCCATCGCCATCGCATTTACAACCCGCGCGAAGGCGTATGGATGGGTTGGGAGCGCAAGCGGGGCAAGCTGCTCGATTTCAATCGCCTCATTAAGGGGCGCTACGACAGCTTCCCGGTTAAGATCGGCGACCTCTCGTTACTGCCGCACGTGCGCTTCGTACTGACCCTCGACACGGACACCGAATTGCCGCGCGGCGCCGCGCATCGCCTGGTAGGGGCTATGACGCATCCGCTCAACCAGGCCATCGTCGATCCTCACGACAATATCGTTGTCGCCGGTTACGGCATTTTGCAGCCGCGCGTCGGTATCAGCGTGCAGAGTGCGGCGAAGTCGCGGCTGGCCAACATCTACTCCGGCCAGACGGGCTTCGACATTTACACTCGCGCCACCTCCGACGTCTACCAGGACCTGAAGGGCGAGGGCATCTTCACCGGAAAAGGCATCTACGAAGTCGACACCTTGAGCAAGGTGCTGGAGCATCGCTTCCCCCGCAACGCGCTGCTCAGCCATGACCTGATCGAAGGCGCTTACGCGCGCGCCGGACTGGTGAGCGACGTCGAGGTGATCGACGATTATCCCTCGCACTACAGCGCCTACAACCGGCGCAAGCATCGCTGGGTGCGCGGCGACTGGCAGATCGTGAGCTGGCTCTTTGCCAACGTGCTGGACGAAGCCGGACGCCGTGTGCCCAATCCCATCTCCTTCCTGTCGCGCTGGAAGATTCTCGATAACCTGCGCCGCAGCCTGGTCGAGCCGGGAATCTTTCTGTTGTTTGTTCTGGGATGGACCATCATGCCCGGCAAGCCCCTCTACTGGACGCTGGTCACGATTGCCGTTCTCTTCGTGCCGCCCTGGTTCCAGTTCGCGTTTTCGGTACTGCGCGCACTGTTCTCACTGCGGCTCAGTCCGATGCGCGATGCTCTCGCCGGTCTCGGATCGGCAATGGTAAGCGTTTTCCTCACGCTCACGTTCCTGGCGCACCAGACCATGATCTCCGCCGACGCGGTGTTGCGCACCTTCTACCGCCGCATGGTCTCGCGGCAACGCTTGCTGCAATGGGAGACGGCGGCGCAGGCCGAAACGCACGGTAAGCGCACCTTCGTCGATGCCCTGCTGAACTGGACCCCGGCGGTTGCTGCGGCCGTCGGTGCGCTCGCCTACTTCACCCATCGTCACGCAGTTTCCGCTATTTACTCCGCGCTTCCCATTCTACTGTTATGGGCCTTCAGCAAGCCGGTGTCGTTCTGGCTCAATCGCCCACCGCGACCGCTGCACAAGAATGTCACCCTTGGCGATCAGCGATTCTTGCGGCGTGCCGCCTTGTACATCTGGCGTTACTTTGCGACGTTCAGCAATGAGGAGCACAACTGGCTGATCCCCGACAACGTGCAGGAAGAACCACCGCGGGTTGCGGCGAGGCTTTCGCCGACCAATCTCGGCTTCCTGTTCAATGCTCGCCAGGTAGCCTGCGAACTCGGCTACCTGACCGTTCCGGAATTTGCCGAGCTGAACCTGCGCACCATGAGCACGGTGGCCCGTCTCCCAAAGGAGCATGGCCATCTCTACAACTGGTATGACACGCGCACACTGGCGCCGGACCGCCCGCGCTTCATCTCGACAGTTGACAGCGGCAACCTTGCAGCCTCGCTGCTCACGCTGAAAGGTGGCTGCCTGGAAATGCTGCAACAGCCGTTGCTGAGTCCCACGCTCCTCCACGGCTATGCCGATTATGTGTGTGCACTGGCCGAGCTTAAGGTCGTCTCAAGAAAGACCGCGCGCGCGCTCGAGAAGCCGAGCGATATTGACTGGCTCGAGCGGTTGCTCACCAGCGTGGAGTTTGCACCAGCCCGAACAAAGCCCGACAGCACCTCCGATGCGGCGTGGTTCACGCAACAGGCGACGCATCTCGTCGAGGAAGTTCAGAGGAACGTCCGAGATTACATGCCGTGGCTGCTTCCCGAATTCAAGACCCTGCGCCAAGATCCGGGGTTCGCCGATGTCGCCGATTGCGGCGCCGTCAGTCTGGCGCGTTTACCTGAGTGCATCGAGCAATTGCAGGGCAAGCTGGAAGTGGCCACCACCCTGGGAGTCGAGCCCGCAGATCTGCGGAAGAAGCTGCTGCCTCTGCTGCCCGCTGCCCGCGATAATAGCTTGCGCTTGGTCGAAGAGCTACGCAGCCTGGCCTCGCAATGCGAGCGCCTGGTGCGTGAGATGGATTTCGCCTTCCTGCTCGATCGCCGCCGCAAGCTGCTGTCCATTGGCTGCGACGCTGAGACTGGCAAAGTCCACGCCGCCTGTTACGATCTGCTGGCCTCCGAGGCGCGTATCGCTGCCTTCATCGCCATCGCCAAGGGCGACATTCCGCAGGAGAGCTGGTTCCAGATGAGCCGCTCCCACGTTGTGGTAGATGGGCTGCCGGTGCTGATCTCCTGGACCGGCACCATGTTCGAGTACCTGATGCCCTCACTGTGGATGCGCTCCTACCCCGACACCCTGCTGGAACGCAGCAAGGAAGTCGCGGTACTTGCGCAGCAGCAATACGCTGACGATAAACACATTCCGTGGGGCATCTCCGAATGCGCCTATGCCAAGCTCGAGGATCAGGGTGTCTACGGCTATCGCGCCTTTGGAGTGCCGCACCTGGCATTGCAACAGGACGAGGAGCGGCTGGTGGTCGCCCCGTACGCGACCATGCTCGCCTTGATGATCGATCCCGCGCAAGCGATCCGCAATCTGCGCTGGATGAGCAAAAAAGGGTGGTTCGGAACGTATGGCTATTATGAGGCGGCGGATTTTACCCGCGACGTGCGCCCCTCACGCCGCCAGCGCTTCGCCCTGGTTCGTTCGTGGATGGTTCACCATCAGGGCATGGCCTTACTCTCCATCGCAAACTTGCTGCAGGACGGAGTTGTGCAGCGCTGGTTCCGCCGCGACGCTCGCGTGAAAGCGACCGAACTCCTCTCGCAGGAACGTCCAGTAAGCCACGTCCCGGCAACTCCCAAGAAGAAGCGCCAGCCCAGGCCGCGCACTCGCGCCGCGCACGCAAAGTAACCCTCATGCATATGACCTTTGAAAGCGGCTTCTGACATCCTTCGCGATTTCAGCACCGGTAGTGCGATTTCAGGGGCGCTGTGTCCCGGCTTTGAAAGGGCACGGCTTTCAGCCGTGTCGTCACGATATACACGGGCGGAACCGCCTTTAGGCGCTGAGGGACTGCCTCCCGCAGCGGCTGAAGCCGATTTCATAGATTGCTGTTGCGGCACGCCTGAAGGCGTGCCCTTTCAAAACGGTTTATACCTGCGGCGAAAACGCGCTAGTGCAGCGCATTCGCCACGAACCCCGACACATCCTGCTTCAAGTGATCGAGCGAGTCACTGCGGAGGTACATCATGTGTCCCGCATCGTAGTAGTCAAGGGTGATTTTGGCGTGTTGCTGGGGATCGAGGTTCATGTGGTTCAGCGTATATTGCGTAGCGAAGTAGGCGGTCGCCAGATCGTAATAGCCCGAGGCGACGAACAGCTTCATATAGGGATTCTTGACGAAGGCCAAGCGCAACGCTTCGCTTACGTCGGGAAAGCCGCCGCCCGCCGATCCCCAGTCCCATTGGCCGATCCCGCCGCCGAGGATGTAGTACTCCAGATCGGTCTTGTAGCCGAGGTCGCTGCGCACGTAATTGTTGAAGGTCGCGGTAAACGGCGGACGGATGACCGATATTGTGGGGTCGTAGTCGCCTTCCTCGCTCTGTGAAAGATCGGGCCCGGTAAAGCGGCTGTCCAAGCGTCCCACACTGAGGCGCTGGCTGCGCAGCAACTCGTGGCAGAAAACCCATTGCGTGATGCGCAGATCATGTTCCTCTACCACATTGGAGGACAGCCCGGTGAATCGGCTGAGCTGCTCCACAAGGCTCTGTCGCTCCTGCGCACTCAGGCTGTCGCCCTTGCCCAGCGCAGTGGCGTACGGTCCAGTGGCGAACTGCTCCGCCTCGCGTAATACGCTTGGCAAATCGTGCTGCTGGAGATCGGCGGGCAGCTTCTTGTGAAACCACGCGGTTGAGGCGTAGCTGGGCAGATAAAGAACATAAGGCAAATCGTTGCCACGCGAGAACGACAGGGTTTCGAAATTGAGAACGGACGAGACCAGCACCACGCCGCTCAGCGCGATGCCCTTGTCGATGAGATAGCCGCTCAATCCGGCGGCGCGCGTGGTGCCATAGCTTTCGCCCACCAGGAACAGCGGCGAGGTCCAGCGCTCGTAACGCGTCAGGTACAGACGGATGAAATCGCCGACCGACGAGATATCACCCTTCAGGCCAAAGAATTTCTTGGCGTATTCCTTCTTGGTCGCCCGGCTGTAGCCGGTACCCACCGGATCGATGAATACGAGGTCAGTCTGGTCGAGCCAGGTCTGCTGATTGTCGATGAGTTCGAAGGGCGGCGGAGGCATACTGCCGTCGGGCAGCATTTTGACGCGGCGTGGACCGATGGCGCCGATATGCAGCCACACTGAGGCCGAGCCCGGTCCGCCATTGAAGGAGAACATCAGCGGACGGTTGGGGCCGGGATTGTCGAGGGTGTAGGCGACGAAGAAGATGTTGGCTTCGACTTCGTCGTTGTCGGGATTGCGAATCGGCATCAGCCCGGTGGTCGCGGTGTATTTCAGAACGCGTCCGCCCAGCCGGATCTCGTGATGCGTGACCACCGGCGGAGTTTCCTTCTGCGCCTCCGCGGGCTTCTGCGCCTCGGATGGCGCGTTCAACTTGCCGGATTTCTCCACCTTCTGCTCAGGCGGGGTCTGCTCGGTCTCCTTTTCTTGGGCCGCAAGACCGATGGTCAACACACTCAGCAGGATGGCCAGTCCTGCCATTTTCAAAGATCGCAATCGTTACCCCCTCGCCGAGATTCTGCGCGCGCTTTCCGCCCTGGAGGCTTCGCGACGGCGTAGCGCGCCTTCGCAGCGCCGCTTCTCATCCTCGGTCTCGGGGATTACCGGCGCTACCTCCAGCTTTCTTCCATGACGGTCTACCGCGACAAACGTTAGATACGCGGTGGCCACTTTCTGACGAGAGGCTGAAATATAGTTCTCGACAAGCACCTTCACGCCTACTTCCATCGAGGTGCGAAAGACGCGATTAACCGAAGACTGCAGAATGACCATGTCGCCCACGTGTACCGGCACGAGAAAGTCGATGTGGTCCATTGACGCCGTAACCGCGTAGGAGTGCGAATGGCGATGCGCGGCCAGCGCTCCGGCGAGATCAATCCAGTGCATCAGACGTCCGCCCAGCAGCGCGCCTAGCGGGTTGGTGTCATTCGGCAGGACGAGTTCGATCATCTCCGACTTCGACTCGCTTACCGGCCGCGGCCGCAAACTTCCGTTCGTTTGTTCCATAAGGTTTTCCGGATGAGATTTTACGACGCGCAAGAATTCCGGCTCTCGTCGGACGGCGCTCTTCGCTCCAGCTGCGCCTGCACATAGCACTCTGCCATGCGCTGCACACAAGGATCATCGTGTCTCCGCGGCCAGCTTGCACTTCGCTTGTCGTAGAGCAACTCTCCGTCTCCGGCCGGCAGATACTCCCGCTCGCAGACATAACGAACATGCATCACGCCATCGCGCTCTTCGCCCAGACAAAAGCGGACTGCGTCCGCGGACCGCTCGACCGGCAGCCGGCTGCAGCTTTTGGCGTAGCCGAGGTTGCAACCAGACTTCAGTTCCTCGTCGGTCGGCCGCTCGCCTTCGTGATCCGGCGCCATGCACGCGCCCGCCCATCCTGATCCCAGGGGAAGCCGGCGCGGAAACGGCCAGTCCGACTCGAATCGTTGTTCCGGCATGAAGAAGGGACAGGCCATAGGATCCTCGCGCGGGGTCAAAGGCCAATTGTAATGGGCAGTGGGATCAGGTGCCAGCACGGAACGGTGTCGCCGACCGAAGTCGACTTCAGATCCAACAAGAATAAAAGCCCTCTTATGGCGCACCTGAAGCTGCGCCCCTCCAAAACCCGCCGCGCATTTGAGCCTGCCTCGACAACTGCTGTACCATGCCATCGAAGCCGAGGAGACTGCTCCATGCCCGACGAAAGCCGCGCCGCCGCTCTGAAAGAGATTCTCGCCACCAATCCCGACGATGCCTTCGCACGCTACGGGCTGGCCATGGAGTACTCCGGCTCCGGCGATACGGAGGCCGCGCTCGCCGAGTTCCACCGCCTTCTCGCCTCGCATCCCGATTACACCAACGCCTACCTGATCGCCGCGCAAACCCTGTCGCGCGCCGACCGCAACGACGAAGCGCGAACCATGTTGACGCAGGGCATCGAGTCCGCTCGCCGTGCCCTCAACCAGCATGCTCAGTCGGAGATGGAAGGCATGCTCGACGAGTTGGATCGAGGCTGAGCGGCGTCGCAGGCTTTCCTCGCAAAGCACGCGCAATAAGCGATAATGGCGGCAGCATGGCACGGTTTTCAATACCGGGCGGCTTTGCCAGAAGACACGCAAAGCGGCGATCAAGGGCTGTCGCCGGGCTGTGCGCGGCGTTATTGTTGCTTCTGTGCTTCGTTCCGACGGCGGCGGTTTCGCAGGTCTCCATCAATGCTGCGAAATCGCTCCTAACCCCCGCCCAGAAGAAGTCTGAGCCCGCTCCAGCATCCATACCGCCCGCGACCACTGCCCCCGCGCCCCCGGCTCCGCAGGCCATTCCGCTGCCCGACGTTGCATCGCGCTCGGAAGACCTGACGCGCCTGCTGCGCAGCATCGTGGATCAGTTGCCCAACTCCGAGCAACTGACCGCCATGCACACGACCTTGAACGAGCGCGGCGAAGAGTTGGCGTCGAAGCAGAACGAGCTGGACGCATTGCTTGCCGGCACGCCCAGCTCGCTGGAAATCCGCGAGGCGGGCAATTACTGGCGCGCCACTGAGGGAGAGACAGCGATGGCGCGGCGCCAGCTGCTGGACTGGGCCAACGAAGCGCAGCTGGCCATCCAGCAACTGCAGACGCAGTTGCCGCAATGGAGCGCTACGCTGCAGGAGAACGAATCAACTCCTGAGCTGGGCCCGACGCTGGACGTCATCAAACAATCTGTCAAGTCGATTAAGCAACTACAAGAGCAGGCGCAGGACCAGCTGCGGCTGATCGTCAACCTGCAAATCCGCGCCGGCAGCGAGGACCAGCTCGCGCTCGACAACATCGACCGCCTGACCAAAGCGGAGACTTCCCTGGAGGGACGCCTCTTCGAACGGGACAGTCTGCCATTGTGGGAGCTGACCCAGCGGCGCGAGGTCGGGGAGAGTCCGGAGTTCTTCAGTTCGACGGCGGACCGCCTGCGCGGCATTCGCGCCTTTGCCCGCGATGCTCGTGGCGCGGTCGCCGGGCTTGCGGTTTTCCTGCTGCTGTCACTCTTCATCACCTACCATCTGCACATAGCGGCTCGCCGTTTTATGCCCGCCGATACGGCACAAGCCAACACCGCGCGCATGATTCATCACTGGGTGGCGCTGGGCGCGCTTCCGGTTTTGCTGACCAGTTATCTGCTGGCTCCGCTGGCTCCGTTGCCGCTGATCGGCTTCGGCATTCTGATTTCGTTTCTTCCTATCCTTACGCTCCTTCCGCCGCTGATCGAGCCCCGCCTTCGCCCGTTGCTGTATTGGCTGGCAGGCGCCTACCTGCTTAACGCAACCGTGAGCTGGATGTCGCTAACGCCACCGCACAAGCGGGAGGCGACATTCCTGGTCAACCTCGTCGTGCTGATCGTCTTTATCGTGCTGGTGCGGCCTGTGCGCATGGCGGAACGGGAAAGCTCCCGCACCCACCGGCTTCGCGTATTCGGCGTCAGGCTGGCGGTTTTGGTTTTGGGAATATCCCTGGCGGCCAACCTCTTTGGCTATGTGAAACTGTCGCAATTCCTCGCTTACCTGTCGCTGTACAGCACCTTCGTCGCGGTCAGCATCTTTACCGGCGTGCGAGTGTTCACGTTACTGCTGCTGCAGGGAATGCGAGTCCCTGCCGCCCAAGAGGTCGCCGCCATTCGTTTGCACCGCGATGCCGTCGCACGCTGGGGGCCCCGTCTCATGCTATGGGCGGGCAGCTTCGTCTGGTTGACGGCGACGCTGGATCTGCTGGGAATGCGCGATTGGGTGGGCAAACAGATTTCCGCCGTCCTCAACTTTCGCCTCGCGGGCAGCACCTCCGACGTCACACTTAAGGGGGTGCTGGGATTCTTCCTTATCCTGGTGCTCGGCTACGCCATCTCCAGTGTGCTGCGTTTTCTGCTGCGCGAGGAACTCCTCTCCCGCTTTCATCTCTCCCGCGGCCTGCCGGAGCTGCTGTCGTCCACGCTGCATTACCTGTTGCTGCTGCTGGTCTTCTTTCTCGCGGTGAACGCCGGTGGGGTAGAACTCAACAAGTTCACTGTGCTGACCGGCGCGCTCGGCGTTGGCGTTGGCTTCGGCCTGCAGAACATCGTCAACAACTTTGTTTCCGGCCTGATCCTGCAATTCGAGCGGCCGATTCACATCGGCGATGTGCTCGACATCGACGGCACCACCGGCAAGGTTTCGCGCATCGGGATCCGCTCCAGCACCGTGAAGACCTTCCAGGGCGCAGAGGTGATCATCCCCAATGCCAATTTCATCTCCGGCAAAGTGATTAACTGGACCCTCTCCTCGTCGCTGCGCCGGGCCGAACTGCCGGTCGGAGTTGCTTACGGCAGCGATGTGAAGCAGGTCTCGAAGCTGCTGGAACAGGCGGCCTGTACTCACGAGAGCGTGCTCACCTCGCCGGCGCCCGCCGTTTACTTCACGGGATTCGGCGACAGCTCGCTCAACTTCGAACTGCAATTCTGGGTGATGCAGGAGAGCAATGCCACCAAGGTAAAGAGCGAGGTAGCGCTGGAAGCGATGCGTCTGCTGGATGAGACCGGTATCGAGATTCCGTTCCCGCAACGCGATCTCCGTGTGCGCGCAGTGGATGGCGCGGCGGCAGCGGCGTTGCTCTCGGCCAACGGCGCGGGCGAAGCGGGACAGAACGGCAACGAATCGCCACAGCCCAAGCTTGCAAGCGACCCGTTCAGGACTAAGCTTGCTGGGGAGCGCTAGTCTAGCGACCTGGCGACCAGCCAGTGGCCACTTGAAGCTATCTCATAATGAACCAGCTCGGTAAACCGCGGCTTCCCGCAGGGGCTAAAGCCCAGTTTTTTCGAGCCTTTGGACGGCACGGCTGAAGCCGTGCCCTTTCAAAACGATTTATGAGAT
>JBARGS010000441.1:0-10218 GCA_049798495.1 Candidatus Korobacteraceae bacterium
TCCACGGAAGCTTCAACCGGCACCGTTGCCGGACCTTCATCACACCATTTCAAAAGACTCATGACGTTATCATTCCTTTCCAGATGGAACTGCGAGGTTATGTTTGCGTAGGCTCCGAAGTCAAGGACGCAGGACACAATCTGAGCCGGCTTGGGTCGCCTGGCGGCCTGCGCCTGCTCTCCGATCCCCCCGATGATCCGCCCTGATCCCTAACCCCTGATCCCTAACCCCTGATCCCTAACCCCTGATCCCTAACCCCTAACGCCGGCTGGATTGTCGCTGCTGCCTCGTGGCGGCAATCTCATGTAACGTAGTACTCGATGGGCCGCATTCACGTTCTCTCGGAAAACGTAGCCAACAAGATCGCCGCCGGCGAGGTGGTCGAGCGCCCCGCTTCGGTGGTGAAGGAGTTGCTTGAGAACGCGTTGGACGCGGGCGCGCGGCGCGTCCGAGTGAACATTGAGGCGGGCGGCAAGAAGCTCATCCAAGTCACCGACGACGGCTGCGGCATGGTTCGCGACGATGCCATGCTGGCCTTCGAGCGCCACGCCACCTCGAAGATCCGCAACACCGACGACCTGTTGAACATTGCGACGCTGGGCTTTCGCGGGGAAGCCCTGCCGTCGATCGCCTCCGTCAGCCGTCTTCGCCTGGAGACGCGCGCGGCGGAAGAGCCCGCGGGCACAGTGATCGAGATCGCCGGCGGCAAGCTGCTGACGGTCGAGGAAGCCGGGCTACCGCTGGGGACGTGCATCACAGTGCGCGATCTGTTCTTCAACATCCCGGCGCGCCGCAAATTTCTGAAGGCCGAGTCGACCGAGTTATCGCACATCGCGTCGCTGGTGACCCAATATGCCCTGGCTCACCCGGAGATGCATTGGGAGCTGCACTCGGCGACCAACGCGATGCTGGTGGCGGCGCCAGTCAGCGACCATTCCCAGCGGATCTATCAGATCTTCGGAAAGGAGACGCTCGATCAACTCATCCCGTTGAGTGCATTGCTGCCGCTGGAGCGAATGGGCCTGCCGCAGCCACCTCCGTGGCGGCGCAGTGAGATCGACGAGCCCGAAGAAGAGCCGGTGAAGGGCGAAGTCCGGCTGCACGGTTTCGTCTCGCGGCCCGAAATTCAGAAGCTCAATCGCAACTCCATCTTTATTTTTGTGAATGGCCGGCTGATTCGCGACCGGGTGGTGCAGCACGCGCTCACCGAGGCTTACCGCAACATTATTCCGCCCGCGGTCTACCCAGTCGTACTGCTGTTCATGGAGATGCCGGCTACCGAGGTCGATGTCAACGTGCATCCTTCGAAGACTGAGGTACGGTTCCGGCAGTCGTCGATCCTGCACGACTTCATTCGCGACTCGGTACGCGCAGTGCTGATGAAATCCCGGCCGGTGCCAGCGTTCATGACCGAGATCCATGCCAGCCCTACAGCGTCGCAGTCGCTGACGCCCGGCGCTTATGATTTCTCCGCCGGCGAGTTAGGAGTGACCGAAGCGGATGCCGCTTTCGCTTTGCGCGCGCAAGAGCTGCCTCCGTTCACCGCGCCGCTGCAATTCGAGGGCAGCGGATTCGAGATTCATGCCAACGCTGCCATTCCCGTGGCGCGATTCGGGCCGCAGACCTTTGGAGGGCCGGCAGCCGCACCGGCGCGCGCCTTCGGCGGCAATGGCTGCTCCCCGGAGGTGGCCGACGATGATGCGCCCGTCAGCCTCGAGTCGCTGGCGACGCTGAAGCCGGTAGGGCAGATTCGCGAGTCATTCATTCTGGCGATCAACCCGCAGGGGCTGTGGATCATCGATCAGCACGTGGCGCATGAGCGCATTCTGTTCGAGAAGATCTCGAAGCAGCGCCTGGCGGAATCGCCCGAGCGACAGCAACTGTTGATGCCTCTGATTGTCGAGTTGACGCCGGGACAGATGGCGGTCTTCGCCGAGATCTCCGACGAGCTGACCCGCAACGGTTTTGAAGTCGAGCCCTTCGGCTCGCGCACCATCGCGGTCAAGACCACGGCCGCAGGCGTGACCCCGGGCGATGTCGAGCATCTGTTGCACGAAATTCTGGAACAGTTCGAGCGCGAGGAGCAGTCGCTGAACCTGGACAGGATTCGCACCAACATCGCCGCCAGCATTGCTTGCCACGCCGCCATCAAGGTCAACATGCCGTTGGAGCAAAACAAAATGGAGTGGCTGCTGCAGGAGCTGGCCAAAACCGATTGCCCCATGAGCTGTCCGCACGGCCGCCCTGTGGTTCTGCGATATTCTGTAAAGGATATTCAGCGGGCGTTTAAGAGGATCTGAAAGAAGCTGTCAGCTATCAGCCGTCAGCTTGAGGCTCTTAGCCGTTTTAGCTATTAGCTCCTAGCCATCAAATACGGCAGGGCGCCCTCTTCAAGCGGACATCTGAAAGTAAAGTTTTCGGCGGTGCCGAGTTCCGCTGGCTAAGGGCTAACGGCTAAAAGCTAAAAGCCCCCGCTGATGGCTGACAGCTGAGAGCTGACAGCTTCTTTTATGCACGAACAGCAACTCCAGGAACTTCGCCGCGCGAAGTGGCGGCTGGACGGGCGCCCGGTGCGCGCGCTCGATGAGGCGCGCGACTTCATCGACTCAGTGGGCTTCTGTCTGCTCTATCCGCAGCGGCCCGCGGTGCTGGCGCCAACTTTCGTCGGAGCCTACAGCGGCAGCGATGAAAAGCTGTCCACGGCGCAGATGGCCTTCGCCGATCCCAGCGCGCACGAGGCCAAGCATCTGATGGTCCGCCTGCTGCGCGAGAAGGCGGCGTACGAAGCGAACGTTTTTCCGGACAACAACTTCATCGTCTCGGCTGCGGTCTTTCCATATTTCTATGGCTTGGTGGGCGACCGCAATCCGCGGCAGGCGCCCAAGGGCGGCGCACGTTCGGAGTATTCGCCGTTGGCGGTGGATGCCTTTCACCTGGTCGAGAAGGAGGGGCCCATCTCCAAATATCGTCTGCGCGAGCTGCTGGGCGGCGACATCTCGGAAGCGGCGCTGGACCGCGCGCTCGACGAACTGTGGGCCAGGCTCCGCATCACGCGCGTCGACTACAAGCCGGAGGAAGGCGTCTTCTGGGACGTCCTGTTTCGCTGGTCTCCCGATGCGGTGAAGGAGGGCATGCACGTCTCCGTGGCCGAGTCACTGACGGCGTTAGTTTCGAAATATCTTGACTGTGTTATGGCGGCGCAGCAGGAAGAAGTGGAGCAGTTTTTCTCCAAACTGATCGGACGGGCGCGAGTGCGCGAGGCCATCAACGCGCTGCAGGCCGCGCGCGAGCTGAGCTTCGTTCACGTGGGCGGGCGGGTCATGTTGCAGGTCTCGTCGCTGCAGGCGCAGCCCGTGCGCGAGTTCAAGCCCAGGCCGAAGTTTGAAGCCCTGCCTCCGCGACCCGGTATGCCGCTGGTGGAGCGGCGGCCGCGAAGACCCTCAACCTCACGCAAGCCAATCCCACCCCGGCGGGACAATAGCAAAGAATGAGCGCGCCGCAAAAGTTGGTCATCGCGATTGACGGGCCTGCAGGCTCGGGCAAGAGCACCATTGCCGCGCGCCTGGCAAAGCGGCTCGGCTACGTCAATCTCGAAAGCGGGGCCATGTACCGCGCTCTGGCGTTGAAGGCGATCGAGCAGGACGTATCGTTTGACGATGCCGAAGCCTTGCGAAAGCTTGCTGAGAACTCGACCATCCATCTGGAGCCGCGAGGAGAAGGCAATCGCGTGCTGCTGGATCGACGGGATGTTTCGCAGCGAGTGCGCGAGGCGGACGTGACAGCAGCAGCGTCGCGTGTGTCGGTACATCCCCAAGTGCGACAGCTAATGGTGGCGCGGCAACGCGAGCTCGGCGCCAGTGGCGGCGTGGTGATGGAAGGGCGCGACATTGGCACAGCCGTCTTTCCCAATGCCGAGGTGAAGATCTTCCTCGATGCCGATGCGACGGTGCGAAGCGAGCGCCGTGTGCTGCAGAACGGATCGCAATCCGCGGAGGAAGTGCAGCGCGTGCAGGCCGAGATCGCCGCCCGCGATGAGCGCGATCGCAACCGCGCCACCTCGCCGCTTATTCCCGCGGCCGACGCGGTAGTCATCGACACCACGCACAAGAGCATCGGTGATGTGGTGGAAGAAGTGCTAAGGATTGTAGAGAAGATAAAGCTGAAAGCTGACATCTGAAAGCTGACATCTGAGAGCTGACATCTGAGAGCTGACATCTGAGAGCTGAAAGCTGATAGCTGATAGCTATTTCAGCTTGCTGCTTCCGCCGCTTCGCTGGCTCCCTGCGCGCCGTATTCTTTCAGCTTGTTGTGCAGCGTCTTCAAACTGATGCCGAGGATCTCGGCGGCGCGGGTCTTGTTGTTGTTCGTGGCTTCCAGTGTCTTCAGGATGAGCAAGCGCTCGGCTTCGTCCACCGTGGTGCCAACGCCAAGGCGCACTGCATTCGCTTCCTGAACCGGCGCGCGCGGCATGACCTGACCAAATCCCGGGGGCAGATGTTTGGTCTCCACCAGCGGGCTGTCGCAAACGATCACGGCGCGTTCCAGAGTGTTGCGCAGCTCGCGAACATTGCCGGGCCAGGCGTGTGCCTGGAAGGCGTTCATTACCTGCTCACCCACGCCGGCGACCGTACGGCTGTGCTTTTCGTTCATGTCGTCGAGCAGCGCCTGCACCAGGGCGGGCAGGTCTTCCTTGTGATCGCGCAGCGGCGGCAACTGAATGTTGAAGACATTGAGACGGTAGAAGAGATCATTGCGCAATTGTCCTTTGGCAACGGCCTCCTCCGGAACCTTATTGGTCGCGGTCAGTACGCGGACATTGACCGAGGTCTCACTCTTGCTGCCCAGGCGGCGAAGCTTGCGATCTTCCAGTACGCGCAGCAGCTTGGCCTGCGTCGCGATCGGCATCTCGCCGATCTCGTCCAGCAGTAAGGTGCCGCCTTCGGCTAATTCAAAGCAGCCGGTGCGACGTTCCAGTGCGCCGGTAAATGCTCCCTTTTCGTGACCGAAGATCTCGCTTTCGATCAACGTCTCGGGGATGGCGGCGCAGTTGATGGCGACAAACGGCTTGACCTTGCGAGGACTCAACGAGTGGATAGTGCGCGCCACCAACTCCTTGCCGGTGCCGCTTTCGCCCGTGATGAGCACGGACGCAGTGCTGGGCGCGACCATCTCGATCAGCCGAAAAACTTCCTGCATACGCTTGGAAGGGCCGACCAGCGAGCCCAGCACGCCGATGTCGCGTAGTTTGCGGCGGCTGGCTTCCAGCTCGCGCTCGGTGCCGCGAATGCGGGAAGCGTTTTGCAGAATGTTGCGCAACCGGGTAGGATTCACCGGCTTCTCGATGAAATCGAAAGCGCCGCCTTTCATGGCAGTGACCGCAGCATCGACGCTGCCCTGAGCGGTGAGCAGGATTACGGCCACCTGCTGCGGTTGCGCAGCGATGCGCTCCAGCAGCTGCATGCCGTCCATGCGCGGCATGCGCAGATCGGTAATTACGATTCCGGGATTCCAGGACTCGACCGTTTCGAAGCCCTCCACCCCGTCGCAGGCGGTCTCGGTGTCGTACCCCCAGGCTCGAACCAGTTCGGCCAGCCCGGTTCGCTCGTTTTCCTCGTCCTCGACAATCAGCACTTTTTCTTGCGTCATGAAGAAACGCGTCTTTCGCTTTCAGTTGGCGGATTGACGGCTTCGCCGATTGGCCGGTAGAACACCCGCTTAGATGCAGATGCGCAGCTCTGGTCCACTATCGGCCCCATCATCCGCGCCCCGTTGGAGCAGCGGCCTCTGGAGGCCGTTCTTTAAGGTAACACTTCCGGGTGGCTCTTGGCGCGCGAAGCGGGGTATCGGCCGCGTTTCAGTTTGACCCCGGCATCAACGCGGAGTCTAGTTGTTCGGCGCGCGCCGGCGACCCCGGTCTGGGCGTGCCGATTCGCGATTCTTCAAGCTGAGACTCTACGGGGGTTCTCGCTCCCAAGTCGGAAATCGGGGCGGATTTGCGATTCCTGTTTTCCCGATTCGGCACGATCGCCAGGAGCGAACCGCCAGGAGCTTCAATTTTGCGAATATTTGCGGCAGCACTGCCTGCCGAAGTGTTAGGATCATTGAGTCCACACCGATGGGCAGGATCGGGCCGTTACTCTGGGGCAGCAGCGGAGCTAGACGGTGAAATAGCGGAATTCTGCCGGTACAAAATCAGTAAACAGAGGCGATCACGAAGTAAGAGGTTGACAATGAAAGTTTTGTTAATCTTCACTGTTGCTGTACAATGACGTGCTGTCGTGGCAGGACTTTAATCCCTGCACTTGTACCAAAATAGATTTGGATTTTCGACCCGAACTGGGGCACTTTGCTTGCGGTACTGCTGAGTTCCGGAGGATCAAGAATGTCTTCTAGTATTAGAGTAGTCCCGAGATACCTGATTGCAACGACGATCGCAGTTATGTTCGCGCTGTGTCTGTCGGGCACATATGCCGCGGCACAAGTTACCATCCAGCCGAAGGATGAGATTTACGTTGGCTATTCATGGCTACATCCCGGCGGACACTATGACTTTGCCTTACCGACCAAAGACATTAGCAGTGGTATAGACATCTCAAACGTCTACTATCTTCGTCAGGCGCACAACTTGGGCGTACTGGTGGATAGCAGCATGCACTGGGGCAGCGACTACGGCGGTCCTGGAAATGCTGCTGATTATTACGTTTTGGGTGGTCTGCAGTACAAGTACCACACCGACACTTTCTCTCCGTTTTTCCGGGTTTTTGCCGGAGCCCTTCGTCAGGTGGCTCCTGGATACCCTGGCACCACGGTTCATTCTGTCGACCAGTGGAACGCTGCCTTGGGCGCGGGTGGCGGCTTTGATTACAACGTGTGGCATGGCGACAACAAGACCTTGGCCATTCGCGTTGCGCAAGTCGATTACATCTACAGCAATTACAGCCAGATTTTCCCCGTCACTTCGCCGCAGTGGAACAGCGTCCGGCTGTCCGCTGGCCTGGTGCTAGGTCTGGGCAATTACTACAATTTGCCCCCGACGGCAGCTTGTACCGCGCAGCCTACCGAAGTGACTGAAGGCGAACCGGTCACGGTGACCGCGACCGGCGCCAACTTCAATCCCAAGCACACCGTGACCTACGCCTGGACGACCAATGGCGGCAAGCTGGACGCGACCGACAAGTCGTCGGCGCGGATCGACACGACGGGTCTAGTGGAGCCCAATCCGCCCAACCCCTCGGGCAAGAGTTTCACCGCCACCGCCACCATCAGCGATCCCAAGGTGAAGAAGGGCGGGTCGGCGACCTGCACGGCCAACTTCACGGTTAATCCGAGACAGTTGCATCCGCCGCAGGTCAGCTGCTCGGCCAATCCGGCGACGGTGAAGGCCGGCGATCCCTCAACCATTACTGCGATGGCGACCAGTCCCGATAGCGCGCAGATTACTGGCTACGCCTACACGGCGACGGCTGGTACTGTTAGCGGTACCGCTACCACAGCAACCTTGGATACGGCCAGCATAACGTCATCTCAGACAGTCACAGTTACGGTCACAGCTACCGATGCCAGAAATCTCACCGGGACTAACACCTGCCAGGTCACCGTCGAGAAGCCGGTCCCGCTGACCTGCAGCAAGATCAACTCTATCCAGTTCCCGGATCTGAAACGTCCGTGGCGCGTGGATAACACTGCCAAGGCCATCCTGGACGACGTAGCCAGCCGTCTGAAGGCCGATCCCAACGCCAAGATCGTCATCATCGGCTACGCCGATGGCGAGAAGGCGCCGATGGTCGGAACCGGCAAGAACCGTCATCCGATGAATCTAGCAGCGCAGCGAGCAGTCAACGCGAAGGCGTACCTGGTGCAGCAGCAGGGCATCGACCCGAGCCGGGTTGAAGTCCGCCAGGGCACCGGTCAGCAGAAGGTGGCCGACATTATCTGGGTACCGCAGGGTGCCGATGAGAATGCCTGCGCCGATCTGCAGAACACCACGCCGGTCGACGAGTCGATGGTGAAGCCGAGCGAGAACGCCTATCCGAAACCACGGATGGCGCCCGCGATGCATCATCACAAGAGTGGAATGGCAGGGGCTGCTCAGAGCACCGGCGATGCCTCGCAGTCCGCGGGCAACGCCGTGGTTCAGGGTACGGAGACTGCCGCGACCGATGTAGGCAAGGCGGCCAAGAAAACCGGCCACGCCGTCAAGAAGGGCGCGGTAGCCACCAAGGACGCCGTTACGCCGCAGCAGTAAGGCTTCACCTGCCTGGGCCTGGGAACTACATAGTCGGTGGGAGCGTAACGGCTCCCACCGGTCTTTGTCCGCGCGGAAGCGGCCGATGCGGAGGTTGTTGCTACCGCCCGCTTCAAAGCGGCAAGCACCTGGGCTGTACCCGTTGTAACATCGCCTTCGAGCCGCGCCGGCCGCGATTCTGGTCGGGGCAACGTTAGTAACCACAGGAGTCACTCTTGCCTGTGACGTTGCTATCTTTGTGACTATACGGCTCAGTCTCTCGGAGTTTATGATTAAATGGCCAGGGCGCGAATTCGGCACACCGTCAGCCGCGGCACCACCTTTGACCCCGACCTGTTCAGCCGTATCGCACTTGTAGCAACGAAACTTTAGAGAGTGAAATCGAGCTGGGCCAGTTTGCTTACCGTACAGAGTTCCGGAGGATCACGAATGTCTTCTCGTAATGGAGTAGTCCCGAGACGCCTAGTTGCGACGCTGGTCGCCTTAGTATTTGCCTTGTGTCTGTTAGGTACGTACGCTGCGGCGCAAGTCGCAATTCAGCCGAAGGATGAAATCTTCGGCGGCTATTCCTGGCTGGGCATCAATGGCACTGCCGACTTCGGTACTAAGGTCAACGACATCCCCACTGGATTCGACGCGTCGAGCACCTACTACTTTCCCCAAGCCCACAATCTTGGAATCATCGCGGACGGCAGTGGACACTTCAATCGCGATCACCACTACGTTGGGGTAGGATTCGGTCTATTTGGTCTGCAGTACAAGTACCATACCAGCAGCTTTTCCCCGTTTGTTCGCCTGATGGTGGGCTTTGCCAATCTGTCGCCCGCCTACCCGCCTTCATCTCCGAATGGCAATGAGTGGCAGGCGGCGTTGTCTGCAGGCGGTGGTTTTGACTATGCAATCAACCACTGGTTCTCGTTGCGTGTAGCGCAGGTCGATTACATATACACAAACTACAATATCTATTGTTCGGGGATAGCGAATGGCCAGTGCGTCCCCAGCGGCGAGACGTCGCAGTGGAACAATATCCGTTTAGCAACCGGGGTGGTCGTCAATCTGGGCAACTACTATTCTCAACCGCCAACCGCAGCTTGTACGGCGCAGCCTACTGAGGTAACGGAAGGCGAGCCGGTCACGGTTACGGCTACGGGCAGCAATTTCAATCCGAAGCATCCTGTCACTTATGCCTGGACGACCAACGGTGGTAAGCTGGACGCGACCGACAAGCAGTCGGCCCATATCGATACCACGGGCGTAGCGGCGGGCAGCTACAGCGGCAATGCCACTGTCAGCGACCCCAAGATGAAGAAGGGTGGCTCGGCAACGTGCGCGGCCAACTTCACGGTGAAGGCGAAGCCGATGAATCCGCCACAGGTAAACTGCTCGGCGAATCCGTCCACGGTGAAGTCGGGCGATCCGTCGACCATTACCGCTTCCGCAACCAGCCCCGACAATTCGCAGATCACTGGCTACACCTACACGGCAACCGCCGGCAAGATCAGCGGCACCGGAACCAGCGCTACGCTGGATACCACAGGGACCCCGTCGGGTCCGATCAGCGTCACCGTCACCGCGACGGATGCCCGCAATCTGACCGGCAGCGGAACCTGCTCGGTAGGTGTCGAAGTACCGCCGCCACCGCCGACGTGCAGCAAGATCAACTCCATCCAGTTCCCGGATCTCAAACGTCCGTGGCGCGTGGATAACACTGCCAAGGCCATCCTGGACGATGTGGCAAGCCGTCTGAAGGCCGATCCCAACGCCAAGATCGTCATCATCGGCTACGCCGATGGCGAGAAGGCGCCGATGGTCGGAACCGGCAAGAAGCGTCATCCGATGAATCTGGCGGCGCAACGTGCGGTGAACGCCAAGGCGTACCTGGTGCAGCAGCAGGGCATCGACCCGAGCCGGGTTGAAGTCCGCCAGGGCACGGGTCAGCAGAAGGTAGCCGACATCATCTGGGTACCGCAGGG
>JBARGS010000442.1:0-4607 GCA_049798495.1 Candidatus Korobacteraceae bacterium
TCGACGCCCGGTTCCTCGGCATCGGCGACGAGAAGACGGCAATCCCCAACGGCGAAGAGGCCGAGAAGATCAAAGCCGCGTTGGAGAGCGCCGACTGGAGCGTTCGCTCGGTTGATACGCGCGAGCGACGGCGCAGTCCCGCAGCGCCATTTACCACCAGCAAATTCCAGCAGGATGCCTCGCGCAAGCTGCGCTTCAGCGTAAAGCGAGCCATGATGATAGCCCAGCGCCTGTATGAAGGCATCGATCTGGGAGGCGAAGAAGGCACGGTCGGACTCATTACTTATATGCGTACCGACTCGCCTCAGGTTTCCAACGACGCGTTGGCCGAGGTGCGAGAGCTGATCGGCAAAGATTTCGGTAAGGAGTTCCTGCCCGAGTCGCCGAACACCTATAAATCGAGGAAGGCGGCGCAGGAAGCCCACGAGGCCATTCGTCCCACGTCGGTGGCGCGCCATCCGGATTCCGTTAAGCAATATCTCCAGGAAGACGAGTACAAGGTTTACAAGCTGATCTGGCAGCGCTTTGTGGCCTCGCAGATGAATCCGGCGATCTTCGATCAGACGACGGTCGACATCGACGCCGTTAACGGCGACACGGTTTACCGCTTCCGCGTGACCGGCTCGGTGCTGAAGTTCGAAGGCTTCCTCAAGGTCTACGAGGAAGCGAAGGACAGCAAGGACGAAGAAGATGAGGCGCTGAAGCACAAGCTGCCGCTGCTGGTGGCGGGGCAGAAGCTGACGCTCAAGTCCTTGAACCCGGAGCAGCACTTCACCGAACCGCCTCCCCGCTTCAACGAGGCGTCGCTGGTGAAGGAGCTGGAAGAGCGGGGTATTGGCCGTCCTTCGACCTACTCGGCCATCATCAGCACCATCCAGGAGCGGCAGTATGTGCAGAAGGTGGGCGGGAAGTTCATTCCCACGGAGATCGGCCTCGTCGTGACGGACCTGCTGGTCGCCAACTTCAAGGACATCTTCGATCCGCAGTACACGGCTCGCTTGGAAGAGGAACTCGACGAAATTGAAGAAGGCAAGGAGCGTTGGACCGACGCGCTGAAGGACTTCTACAAGAAGTTCGAGAAGGAACTCCACTACGCCGAAAAGCACATGGAGAATGTGAAGCGGATGGAGAAGCCCACCGACGAGAAGTGCGAACGGTGCGGCTCGCCGCTGGTGATCAAGTGGGGCAAGCACGGCTCCTTCTACGCCTGCAGCGCGTACGACAAGAACGATCCGGAGAGCTGCACCTTCACCAAGGAGAATCCGATCGACCTGCCCGACCTGGATTCGGCCGACGTGCAGGAGACGACGCAAGAAGAATATTGCGAGAATTGCGGCCGTCCGATGGTGCTGAAGCGTGGGCGCTTCGGCCAGTTCATGGCCTGCACCGGATATCCCGATTGCAAGACCACTCGCCGGTTGGACCAGGGCAAGAAGATTCCCGACATCCCGTTGGACGAGAAGTGTCCGCAGTGCGGACGGAATCTCCTGCTGCGCCATGGCCGTTATGGGGAGTTCATCTCTTGCAGCGGTTATCCCGACTGCAAGTGGGTAAAGCAGAACTATATTGGGGTGAAGTGTCCGGAGTGCAAGACCGGCGACCTGGCGGAGAAGAAGGCGCGCCGGGGCAATCTTTTCTATGGTTGTTCGAACTATCCCAAGTGCAAGTTCACCTCGGCCTACAAACTGGTCGACGAGCCTTGCCCGGATTGCGGCAGCCCGTATCTGCTGGAAAAGAACCTGAAGTCGGGGACATTCCTGGTGTGCCCGAACAACAAGCGCACGGAGAGCGCCGAGGCTGACCAACCCAAGCGCCGCGGAAAGAAGAAAACCGAGGATGAAAGTCCGGTTAAATGTGACTATTCGCGGGAAATAAAGCAGGAAGCTGTGGCATCATAGGAAATGCCTCTTCGCTAAAACTTCGCCCGGCCATGCTGCCGGGCTTTCTCTTGAAAGGAAGGTAAACCGTATGGCAGGAACTGTGAAAGGTCTGCGTGAGGGCCAGCACTCGATTACTGCGCATCTGGTGGTGAGCGGTGCAACCAAGGCTCTCGAGTTTTACAAGAACGCCTTTAATGCCGAAATTCTTGGCGTCCACAACACCCCGGACGGCAAGGTAATGCACGCCGAGATGAAGATCGGCGATTCGACCATCATGCTGGCCGACGAGTGGCCCGGATTCTCGAAGTCGCCTAAAACGCTCGGTGGCAGCCCCGTTATTCTCAATCTGTACCGCGACAACATCGATGAGCTGTTCGATCAGGCGGTCAAAGCCGGCGCCACGGTGACGATGCCGCTGTCAAACCAGTTCTGGGGCGACCGCTACGGCCAGCTCGACGATCCCTTTGGACACAAGTGGGCGCTTGGCCAGCACATCGAAGATGTTGCGCCGGACGAGATGGAACGGCGCGCCAAAGAGGCGTTCTCGAAGATGGCCGACTGCGCAAAGCAACCTGCCTGAAGCCCGGCAGAGATCTCAATCATCCAAAAGGAGAGGCCGTCCGCGCGGCGGCTTCTCCAACTTATATCTCCCTGGAGGATTCATGAGTAGCACACCCCCGACACACCACGATGCTGAACTCATCCTGAAACTTTACGATCTGCGCCGCGAGCCGGTTATGCGCCAGGCGCGGGATTTCGTCGCCACCTTCTCCCCCAAAACGATTGACGAATTTATGGCAGTCACCTTTGCCTTTGGCACCAAGGAGAACGCCTATGTGCGACAGGTGCTCGGTTACTGGGAGATGGTCGCGTCCCTGATCGTGCACGGCACACTGAACGCCGCACTGGCACAGGACACGCTGGGTGAGATGAATTTCGTCTATGCCCGGGTCCAGCCCTTTTTGAAGGAGATACGGCAGCGGCTTAACTCGCCGGAATTCCTGCAGAACGTGGAGAAAGTAATTGAGGGCACGCCGGAAGGGCGCGAACGACTGGCGCGTATGCATCAACGTATGGCTGAGTTCGCGCGGATGCAGGCCAAAGCCGAAAAGCAGAGCGCCTAGCTCAGATACTCTCGAATGTAGGGATCGTTGCAGCGCAGCAACTCCGCAGCGGTCCCTTCAAAGATAATCTTTCCGTCGCGAAGAATCAGAAATTTGGTGTGAACGTCGCGGGTCGAGCTGTCGGGAAGCGGAACCATCTTGTTCTGCTCGCGATCGAAGTAATGGCTCGCCATGGTGAAGGCGTCCTGCAATCGATGCGTCACCAGCAGGGAACTGGTCTGATAAACGTCGCGCTGCTTCACCACCAGCTCGATGATTGTGTTTGACGTAACCGGATCGAGCCCGCCGGTGGGAGAATCGTAGAGCAGAACATCCGGCTGGGTAATGATGGCGCGCGCGATGGCCACGCGTCGCCGCATACCGCCGGAAAGCTCCGACGGAAACAGGGCTACCGTGTGCTCCAGTTCCACAAACCGCAACGCTTCGAGTACACGCGCATGAATCTCGTCCGTTACTTCTCCGGTCTCTTCGATCAGGCGATACGCGACATTTTCTTCGACGGTCAGCGAATCGAAGAGCGCGCTCTCCTGAAATACCATACCGATCTTGCGGCGGAGCGCGAATAGATCTTCTTCGCGCATTTGTGTGATCTCTTCGTCGAGGACCGTGATGCGGCCGCTATCGGGCTTCAGCAGGCCAAGCGCAAGTTTGAGGATGAGCGTCTTGCCCGTACCCGCAACGCCCATCAGGATTTTGGTTTCGCCACGCGGGAGCTGAAACGAAATGCCTTCCAGGACGGGGTGGTCGAAGGCGATGGCTACGTCCTCGAAACGCATGACCGGCTCGCCCGGACGTAAGGTCGAGGTCTGTCGCTGCTCCACGGGCGGGGCGAGAATTGGCATGCTTAGTACGCGAAGAAACCCATTAAGAGCCGAGTAGCGAAGAAGTCGCTGACCAGGATAAGTACCGAGGCAGCCACGACCGCCTGCGTGGTGGCGCGTCCCACGCCCTGCGTGCCTCCCTTGGCGGATAGCCCGTAGTAGCAGCCGATGCTGGCGATGATGAAACCGAACAGCACGGGCTTGCATAATCCCATGAAGACATCGCCAAAACGCAGCGCCTGGTATGCGGTTGTCCAGTACTGGTTGGGATCAAGTCCGAGCAGCAGATAGGAAATCATGAAACCGCCGGTAAGTCCGACCAGATCGGAAATGACGCTGAGGAAAAACAGCATGACCACGCTGGCGATCACGCGAGGAGTGACGAGTTTCTTGGACGGATCGACGCCCATGGCGCGCATGGCATCGATCTGTTCGGTCACTTTCATGGACCCGAGTTCGCTGGCCATGCCGCTGGAATTGCGGCCGGCGACCATCAGGCCGGTCAGCACCGGACCCAGCTCGCGCACCATGGAGAGGGACACCAGCTTTCCGGTCAGCGAAAGCGAGCCGAACTGCTGCAACGTGCTGGAAGTCTGCAGCGCCAGAACCGCGCCGGTGAAAAAGCCGGTCAGCACGACGATGGGCAGCGAGCCGACACCGATGAGATCTGCTTGCAGGAGCGTGTCGGCAAAATAGCGAGGCTGCGCGAAGACGTTGCTGAGCGAGCGGCCGGCGAGCAGGGAGTAATCCTGCACCGCCGCGACTTGTTCCTTCGCAAACTC
>JBARGS010000443.1:0-14010 GCA_049798495.1 Candidatus Korobacteraceae bacterium
GGAATCATCGAGCCAGAAATCTGGGAGAGAGTGTCAGCTTTACTGGCCAACAACAACGACGGACAACGTACCCCGAGGCCGCAAACTTTCCTCAAGTTTGCTGGTCGGGATTCTCTTTGACGAGCAAGGCAATCGTTAACACGCCGACTCATGCGGCAAGAATGGCAGAAGATACCGATATTACACGTCACAGGCCGTCATCCGAAAGCAACGTAAACCGTTGGTGGTGACAAGGTTTGAGAACCTTGTCACTACCAAACCGTTTTACCTGGACCGGATACCAGACATGGAGCCCATGAATGCCCCGTTAGCGGCGTGGGTGATACCCACGTGGCCCTCAATGTTTCGCCGGAGGAGAGAAATGACAACAACTAGTGATTCAGGTTTGGACGGCCACGTGAGTCTCGGTTCTTTCGACGCCGGACATCCGCTGTAACTTGTCGATGACCAGCGTGTTAAGGTCTTTCCACTCCTGAAATTCCACGACCGAGTAAACGTCGCCGGTGCCCCAGCAAGCGTCTGCCATCTTGACGCCTGGTAACCCGGCCATAGCCTCGGCGATCTCGCTCGCCGCGCCTGCTTTTGTCGTGATCACAACGTAAGCCTTCATACCCACCTCCCCGGAATCCTACAGGCAGTGCGACCTGAGGATACGACCGTCAAAGCTACGTGTCAGTGACGCAACGGTCTGGCCGTCACGACTTCGTACCGTAAGGATCAGCGGCATGGCTCCGGGCATGGCATGGGTCGCGCACGCGTTGCACGGATCGTAGGCGCGAAACGCCATTTCGATCTTGTTCAGAACTCCTTCCGGGACCTCGCCGCGATGGATGAGTCCCCTGGCCGCCTTCTCCACGCTCATTGCCATGCGAGCTGCGTTGTTTTGTGTGGCCACAATGAGATTGGCATGTTCGACAATTCCGCGCTCGTCGGTCTGATAGTGATGGAACAGGGTGCCGCGCGGCGCCTCCACCACGCCCACGCCTTCCGTCGGCGTGGCCGTTGGAATAACGCGATATTCAGGATCGAGGAGCTTATTGTCAGCCGCAAGCTCACGCATGCGCTCGGCCGCGTACAGGATCTCAATTAGCCGTGCCCAGTGATTGGCAAGTGTGTGATGCACCGGCTTTCCGCTGAGCATGGCAAAGAAGCGCTCGTATTCTCTCTGCGCCAGCGGCGTCGCCATTCCATCGGCGGCATTCAGACGAGCCAGAGGGGCTACGCTGTACAGGCTGGTATCGTCGCCATCATTGAAGCCCTTCCAGCCGAGCGGCTTCAGGTAGCAGAACTTCGCATACGTCCATGGTTCGACATGTTCGGCAATTACGCTGGCGTACTCCGCCGCAGGAAACGTCTTCCACTCCTTCCCTTGCGGAGTGACAATACGGATCTGCCCGTCGTAGAAGTTGACGTGGTTCCCACCGTCGACCATTCCCATGTAATAGGTGCGATGGGTATAGTCATCGCTGGTGATCAGGTCAAGATAGTCGCGCCGGCCCAGCACTAGGTCGTGAAACAGACAAAGGGTGGAAGTCGCAAACACAACAGCGTCTTCAGCAGCAGCCTGAAAACGGCTTTGCACCTCGGGGGTGAAACGCTTCGCCACTCCTCCGGGCAGTCCGAAAACCGGGTGGATGGTCTTACCAGCAACCAAGGCAATCAGCTCCCGCAATCGACGGCGCATGCTGATAACCTGCTTCGCCTTTTCCAACCCCACAGCTTCAATTACGCCAAGGATATTGCGCTGCGCCGCTGGAGACTCTGGTCCCAGCACAAAGTCGGGTCCGCCAAGGTAGTAGAAGTGCAGGCTGTGATCCTCCACCATGAAGGTGCAGTAGACCAACTCGCGGATCTTCCGCGCCGTCTCGGGTGGTTCAACGTGGTACACCGCGTCGAGCGCCTTGGTCGCTGCCATGTGATGGGCCATGGGACATACGCCGCAGATGCGCGAGGTGATTTGCGGCATTTCCTCCACGGGCCTGCCCTGCACGAATTTCTCAAACCCACGTAGCTCCGGCACCTGGAAGTAAGCGCGATCGACTTCTCCGGCATCATCGAGGAATACCTCGATTTTTCCGTGCCCTTCCAGCCGCGTGACAGGGTCAATGGTGATGCGCCTGCGGCGATACTCGTCGTTCGCCTTCTCGGCAGAGTGCTGCCAAGCCTTCTCAAGCGGAATGGTTGCTTCTGGCATAGATGCACCTCAGCAGAACTTTCCAATAACGTCTACACGCCGCGTTTGGCGTGAACCAATGAAGCGGGCAAGCTATAGCGATAGAAGGCGCCAGCGGGATCGGGGATCGTATCCAGGATCCGGTCGATTTCCGTTTCATCCTGACTCTCGGTCAGCGACGCAATCGCGGAGAGCGCTTTCGCGCCCTGGTCGCGCACTCGCCCGGGCGCACCGCAACAACCGGTGCATGGCATGTTGCCCTTCACGCACGCCGCCTCACATCCCGCCCGCGTCGCCGGCCCCATGCAGAGCAAGCCTTGCGCGAGCAGGCATTGGCTCTCGTCGATCAGGATGTCCTGAGGTCTGCGGAATTGGCTCAGCGCAATCTTCTCCGGCTTCGAGTCTTTGCGCGGACATTCGTTGCAGAGAGCCTCATCGGGAGCAAGAACGCTGCCCTTCTCTGGGAGCTGTTCGTTCAGCAGCATCGCCACGGCTCGCGTGATGATCTTCGGCAGCGGCGGACATCCGGGAACGTAGTAATCAACTTCGACGACCTGATCCAAAGTGCGCACTCGTTCGGAGAAGTAAGGCAGCGACAGCTTGCGATTTTCTTCGGTATTGTTGACACCCGGAACGACATGGTTCGGGTTCTCTGTCGTGGGTGCATCCAGATACACCTGCTGCAGAATGCTATCGCGCGTGAAGAAATTGGCCAGCCCCGGAATTCCTCCGGTGTGGGAACATGATCCGAAAGCCAACAGCAGCTTCGATTTGCGGCGCAGCAGTGCGGCCATTTCCTCCTGTTCAGAGGTCCGGATTGCGCCATTCAAGAACGTCGCCAGAATCGAAGCATCCGGCATTTGCTCAAGGTCGCGCCGCTTGTAATCGAACGCCACCGGCCAGAACACGATGTCGGCGGCGGTGACCAAATCCAGAATCTCTTCCGCCAGATCGATGACCGCTTCCTCACATCCGCCGCAGGAGGCGCACCAGTAAAACGCGATTTTGGGCTTCTCACGCGTCATACGGTCACCTCCTGCGGCGTGTGTTCTTTCGGTTGGAGCTCGGCCGGCATCGTCTCCCGCTTTATCCCGAGCGGCCCGAGCGCCTTCAGCTTTGTGACCATGTCCTCGATCACTACTCGGACGCGATCGCCTTCCGCGGCCGAGATCCATTCCAGGCGAAAGCGTTCCTCTTCAATGCCGAGTTCGTGCAGCACCCGCCGCAGCAGGCGGGCACGCCGCAGGCAGTTGTAGTTGCCCTGCTGATAATGGCAATCGCCGGGATGACAGCCGCCGATGAGAACGCCATCGGCTCCGTGCGCGAAAGCATCCAGAACAAACTGGGGGTCGATCCGACCGGAGCACATCACTCGCACGACGCGCACATTCGGCGGGTACTTGATGCGCGATGTGCCCGCGAGGTCGGCAGCCAGGTAGGTACACCACGTGCAGAAGAAACCCACAATGCGAGGCTCAGCAGCGTCGGTGGAAGCGTGGCCGTTTCCGGGAGTCGATTCAATGGTGCTAAGCATAGGCCAGCAAACCCTCCACTTCCTCGAAGATCTCCTGATCCTCAAATAAGTTCTGATCAATCGAGCCTGATGGACATGTGGCAACGCAGGTGCCGCATCCCTTGCATAGCACTTCATTCACTCGCGCCTTCTTGGTCTCTTCGACAAACGAAATCGCCGTGTAGGGGCAGATGGTCAGGCAGGTCTTGCATCCCGAGCAGGCGTCTGCGTCAACGTGAGCCGTGTAAGGTTCCAGTTCGACATACTTCGCGTCGGCCAGTGCCATCGCCTCGGCCGCAGCAGCACCCGCTTGCGCCACACTTTCAGGGATGTCCTTTGGCCCCTGGCATGCACCCGCGATGAAGACGCCGTCGGTAAAAGTGCTGACTGGCGCCAGCTTGGGATGCCGCTCCAGGAACCATCCTTCCTCCGAGCAACTGATATTGAAGAGCCGCCGCACGTCGCGAGCGTCGGTTTGCGGCTCCAGACCAACCGAGAGAACAACCATGTCCACGGGAATGCGGCGGACGAATCCAGCCAGCGTGTCTTCCGCGCGGATTATGAGCTTGCCGTTCTCCGACGGATGCGCCGGCCAGTCTGTTACTTCCGCAACGCGACCCCGCACAAAGTGCACGCCTTCATCCAGCAGCCGGTCGTAGAACTCTTCGTAGCCTTTGCCTGGCGTCCGCATGTCGATATAGAAGTTGTAGACTTCAGCGCCGGTCCGCTCGCGAATCAGGTGAGCTAGCTTCAGCGAATACATGCAGCAGACCTTCGAGCACCAGCGGTTGGTGTTGTGATCGCGCGAGCCAACGCAGTGGACGATGCCGACCATCTTGGGCTTCGCGCCATCGCGCAAAACAATCTCGCCGCCGGTCGGTCCAGACGCATTAATCAGCCGCTCGATTTCCAGAGACGTGTAAACATTCGGATACTTGCCATATCCGTAATAAGCGTTGCGGCGCGCATCGAAGGTCTTGAAACCGGTGCTGAGGATGATGCTGCCGACCTCGATCTCCTCGACCGACTCTTTCTGCTGGAAGTCGATGGCCTTGCGCTCGCCGCAGGCTTCAACGCAGGTCTTCTTGCACTTGTGCGATTTGAACTCGATGCACGCTTCAGGATCGATCAGCACCTTCTGCGGCACCGCCTGCGGGAAGGGCAGGTAAATCGGCTTGCGCTTGCTGAGGCCGAGGTTGAACTCATCGGCCCAGCGGCCTTCTTTGTAGACACAGGCTTCCACGCACTCCTGGCACCCAATGCAGAGGTCCTCGAGGATATAGCGTGGCTTGTGGCGTACCTTTACCTTGTAATTTCCGACGTAGCCATCGACCGCCGTCACCTCAGCGTAGGTCCACAGCGTAATGTTGCGGTGGGAGCCCACGGCGGTCATCTTTGGCGTCAAAATGCAGGCGGCGCAATCGAGTGTGGGAAAGGTCTTGTCGAAGTACGCCATGTGACCGCCAATCGTCGGTTGGCGCTCGACCAGATACACATGCTTGCCGGAATTGGCGATGTTCAGCGCGGCATGAATTCCGGCGATGCCGCCGCCAACCACAAGCACGTTGGGATTGATCTCAACCTTCCTCTTCTCCAGCGGCTTGTGCAGACGCACGCGGCGCACGGCGGCGCGGACCAGGTCCTTGGCTTTGGCCGTAGCTTCCTGCTTATTTGTATGCACCCAAGAGACGTGCTCGCGGATGTTGACCATCTGCAGCAAGAAGGGGTTAATTCCCGCGCGCACCAACGCTCCGCGAAAGGTTGGTTCGTGCATCAGCGGCGAGCATGAAGCCACAACAATGCGGTTGAGCCCGCGCTCCTTAATGTCCTGCCGGATCAATTCCTGGCCCGGATCCGAGCACATGTACTTGTATTCCCGCGTTACCGCGACATTCGGCAAGCTGGCTGCATACTGCGTGAGCGCGTGAACGTCCACCGTGCCGGCAATATTCGTTCCGCAGTGGCAAACGTATACTCCGATTTTCGGCATGGACCCCATTTCTGGATCGCGGACGTCAGGCATACGCGATCTCCTTCTCCGCCAGGATCGGCTTAATGCTGATGAATGAGCGCTGGAATCCGGCGTCAGTCAGCCGTATGCCAAAGGCCAGCGCCAGCAACTGCGTGAAGTAGAGAACTGGAAGATGGAACTGGTGCGCGTTGCCGGCCTGCTCCTGGAAGGCCTCTAGATTGAACTGGCAAAGCGGACAGACGGTGGAGATTATCTCGGCCCCATTGCGCTGCGCCTCTGCCAGCAGATGGCGTATGAGGTCGAGACCGATCTCCGGTAGCGTTCCCTTTTGGCTACCGCCGCAACACTGCGTCTTGACCGGGTAATAGACAATCTGCGCACCGCACGCTTCCAGCAGTCGATCCATGGAAGTGGGATTTCGCTGGTCGTCGAACAATGCATATGGCCGCACGATCTGACATCCGTAGTAGGGAGCGATCTTCAGGCCATTGAGCGGATGGATAACCTTGGCCTTGATAGCACCCAGCCCAACATCATTGATGAGAATATCGAGCGGATGCCGAACCTTAACACTGATGTCTTTTGGCAAATGAATCGAATCGAGCGCGTGATCGACGATCTGGCCGATCCAGGGATAGTCGCGCATGTAATACTGCGTCTTGTTCAGCACCAGATAACAGGCGGCACAGGGCGCCATCAGATCGCTGCCCGTCTGTTTGGCTAGCGAGAGATTGCGGGCCGCCAGAGCGTAGGATTGCAATTCGTCGTATGACATGTAGGTTGTCGCTCCGCAGCAGTTCCAATCCTCCAGTTCCTCCAGTTCGACACCCAGCGCGCGGAAGACAGCGAGCAGCGATTCTTCGTAGGCCCGGCCCGTGCCCTTCAAGGAGCATCCGGGATAGTAGGCGTATTTCATCGCGCCAGCTCCTTCCTCATGTCCCCCACCGCATCCAGCAGGGTGACAATATCGGCGCGGTGCGAGACCTTCTCGCGCGCCAGTCGCATGCGACCAGTGCGCATGAGCCTCCATCCCAGCTTGGAGAAGCCGATCATCCGCCAGATCGCGGTCTTGAAGAACACCCGCATCACCAAACGGCTTTCAGTGATGCGTCCCGAGTCGCGAACCATGCGGGAGAACTCCCGCGCCAGCTCGGGAATGGCGAATCGCTTCGGATAGAAATGCTCCTGAATGGCGCGCGTCTTCAAGGCATACATAAGATGGGTGATGTTGATCTTCTTGGGGCACTCGACCATGCACGCATAACAACAGGTGCAGAGCCAGATGGTGTAACTGCTGAGCACCTCTTCCTTGAAGCCTTCGCGGGAGAGATGCATCAGACGGCGCGGCGTGTAGTCCATGTAGAGCGACAACGGACAACTCCCGCTGCACAGCCCGCACTGCAGGCAGTGACGAATCCGCTCGCCGCCTACGGTGTGGCTGATCCACTGTGCGAACGCCGGATCCCGCTCGGCTTCGAATTTCACAACCCGCTTCAGCTGCATCGTTGTTCTCCTTGGCTGTCAGCTACGGCGCGACGGCTCTATCTCGGAAAAAACAGACAGGTGCTTTACTCCCAACGCAAAGCCGGCGACTCCGGCTCCGATCAGGCTGTAGGAAATCAGGAACTCGCCCCAGCGCGGGAGATAATCCTGGCCAGCGCCCGCCTCCAGCGCGGTGATGGCGGTGTTGAGACGATTAGCGATCACTCCTGCGATGATCAGGGCTGAGCCGATGAATAACTCGCGCGGTTCCTCCTCGCTTCCTTTGATCCAAACCATTCCCGCCAGCAGCAGGACAATCTCCAACAGAATGAGCAGTCCTTCGCGGCTGGTACTAAAGATTGACCAGAGCAGACCGCGTTCCATAAGGTCGAGCAAGCGCAGTACCAGGTAGACGAATACCGCGGCGGTGAGCAGCCGTGCGATCGCTGGCTGCACGGCGGAAGGCAGCGCCTGGTCGAAGGCGAGCCGGCTTCTCCAGGAAGCAAATAGCAGCACTGCAAGCGCCAGCGCCAGCGACGAGAGATAGAACAGTACGGAAACGCTGGGGCCTGTCCACAACGGAGAGAATTTTGCCCCCGCGACCCGGATCAGGCGGTTCAATCCGTACTGCTGAACGACCGCCAGGATGGTCAACAGAATCAACAAGGGCAGATCGAGCCGGCTGAGCATCGCGAACCAGGTGGTGCGTGCCATCCACAGGGAATGTTGCGGCAGGAATTCCAGAAAGAGCAGCAAGGCAAGAAGAAGCAGAGTCCACCCGCCTCCTGACACCACCGAGCGCGGTGTCCAACCCGCAAACAGCAGGCGCCAGCCCTCATCACCCGCCTGGTTGGCGAGTGTTCCCAGCATTGCGATTGCGTAGCTGAGAGAACCGGCCAGCAGACAGGCCCTTCCCACCACTCGCCATTGAGAGCCGCCAATGATGAAAGCGATACAGGACAGACTGAGAGCGCCTACCGCCAGTGCGATCCCACAGAAGACATTCAGGCCGAGACACAGGCCCCAGGGAACGGTGTCGCTCAGGCGCGTCGTACTGGCGAGGCCCAATTGCCCCGCCAGGAAGGCTGCCGCGGCACCTCCGACCATGAGCAGGAGAAATATCCCCCGCCAGCCACTTAACTGCAACCGACCGGCGTGCGCAGACATTAGCGCACATCCTGAACCGGGCGCCTGACCGGTTTCCTACGCTGCAGGTTTCCCACGCATCAGGAGCGGCCGCTAGCGCGACCGTTCCGCTTCCATCCGCGTTCGGGCCCGTTCTTGGTAAAGACAGTTTCGTCCGCCGAGATCCCTGACCAGGCATCTGCCGCGGAAATAGATTCCGCAATGCAGGCAAATCTCTTCTGGTTTGGCACTGTGATTTACGATGGCACCCGTCACGTGATCCAGAAGTTTGGCGACTTTACGCAGCTCCGCCGCGGAACAGCCGCGAAAAATCTTGGCGAGCTCTTCGCGACGCTCTTTCTCATATTCGGCGAGAAGGCGGCGCGAGTGCGGCGTGAGGGAAACATGTGCCGCCCTTCGATCGCTTTGCCCTACCGCACGCGACAAGAAACCTTGCTGCACCAGTTTTTCAACCATCTTGCTGGTGGCTGCGCTGCTGACGCCGAGAAACGCGGCCAGTTCGCCGATCGTCTGCGTCTGTGCGACCGACAGCAGCTGCAACAGTTTCAGTTGCGAAAAACTGAGGCGCGGACCGGCCACTTTCCCTAGGAGTCCCGCCTGGAGGACCTCCGTCAAGGCAGAGGAAAAGAGGTGAGCGCTTCCTACAAATTGTTGTACAGAGTTCGGCTTATCGCTCTTCTGCACGAGCTACCACCAACGGTAACTACAAACCCGATCATCTTAAACATACAACCACATTAATAGTTAATCAAGTTAACTTTCTCTCGGATAGCGATCGCCGAAGGGCATTCCCGTTTTTGGAAACACGGCGGAGTTGTCACGCCTTGGGGTGACCGCCATCACGGACTTCTTCCTCCCAACGCAGTAAATGTGGGCATGTGGGGAAGTGTGCTTTGGGGAAGGAGGTATAAGCACCATGAAGTTCCTAATGCTGAAAGCCTTAATCGTTTTGATGGGTTTAACCGTGGTGGGGTACTGTGTCTCGATCGACGATCCGCAACAGAACACGGCTGCGATGCAATCTATGACTGTTGCCCAACTTGAAAAGGCCGGGGACAACGCCCGGACGCAAAAAAATTACGAGCAGGCGATCCAGTACTTCAAGGAAGCGCTGCGCCAGGACCGCAAAAGCGCAAAGCTTTACAACAAACTCGGATTAGCCGAGTTGTCGACCGGTGACTACGCGGCAGCACGCTCCGACTTCGCGAAGGCCACCAAGTACGACCGCAAGTATCCCGAAGCATGGAATGATCTCGGCGTCGTCTATTATGTGCAAAAAAACTATGGAGCCGCTGCGAAGTGCTTCCAGAAAGCTATAGCGTTGGATGAGACCCACGCCTCTTTTCATGTGAATCTAGGAATTACCTGGTTCGCTCAGAACAACATGGATAACGCTATGCGGGAATACACCCGCGCTCTGGAGCTCGATCCTGAAGCGCTGATGCGCAGCTCAAACGCTGCAATGTCGGCTCAGATTGCCAGTCGAGAAGAGCGCGCCAAGCAAGACTACATGCTGGCAAAGGTCTTTGCGAAACTGGGCTATGTCGACAGTTGTCTAGTGTGTCTCAAGAAGGCGAAGGAGGATGGATACTCCGATCTGACAAATGTGTATAAGGACGAAGAATTTTCACGCGTCCGGCAGGATGCCAGACTGGCTGAAATCGTCCCCCCGCCTGCATCGAAGTAGCGTTTCTTGTCTTCGTACGTGGTTGTTGGGGGAGACTCTCTTTGTTTCGATTCGCCTTTGCCTCAGAACATTACGCAAGCCTCGTTGACTCTTTCCCGTACGCGTTGCATGATCGCCAGCTTCTTTCGCAGCCTGACGTCGGTCGTGGAGTCCGGTGCGCGAGCGATCTCGTCTTTGAGTGCGCGCTCGCACTTCTCCATCAGTTCCCCGACCTTTTCGAGTTCATCTGAGTCGAGTCGCAAATCCTTAGCCAAGACTTTGTCCAACAAGTCATCGCTGCCCGGAAATTTCTCTGCTGATGTTCTGCTGGTCTCCTCCAGGAGGACATCCGCAAGCAGATTCAATTCGGCTGTATCAAAATGGAGCTGCATGACTCCTCCCCGTCGTCGGGAGAGTGTTCGACGACTGACCCTTCAGAGTATGGTCACCCTACTTTTTCGCCAGGAAGACGAACGGAGAGCACACGTACGCTTCCGGCATGCAAACCCAAATTGTTTTCCCCTACCTTCGCGCTCGCACGGTCGACGGTGGCAACGACTGCTCATCTCTTCCCCGGAACGCCCTCCACCGCGTAAACCTTGGCTCTCCTACGCAGCCCACACCTCTTTATTCGCCGCGGACCGTGAGCACCGGGCAATGGGCGTGCTGGAGTACGTGATGCAGTGTCGTCCATGGTAAGTGGGTCGCGATGGCACCGCCGGCGTGAGAACCCATGACGACAAGATCCGCATTCCTGGTGTCGGCCAACCGTATAATTTCGACCTCAGGAATTCCGATCTCCACCTCAATCTCAGGTTTATATGCCAGATCGTTGTCCGCCGGAACCATGCGACTAAGCTTTTCGCGGTCCTGTCGCTTCCACTCCAGCAACTCTGCTTCCGACGCGGGTTTGCTCTCGATGACATGAAGCAGCGTCAGTTCGGACCGATCCTCTTCGGCCATGGACAAGGCATACATCAGAGCCCGCATCGATCCCGACGAGAAGTCGGTCGCGTAAAAAATGTGGTGAAACCGGTTCGGGGACATTAAGCGAACATGGGGTCCAACGGTGAGGACCGGACAGGCCGCGTGCCGGATGACATTTTCGGCAGTCGACCCCAGGATGAGCTTTTTAACTCCGCCGAATCCATGCGTTCCCATGACGACGAGATCGGCATTCTTGTCCTTCAGTGTCTGGGTAATTGCGTCCCACGTGTCGCCGGAGGCTATTACCACCTCATGGGGCAGAGCCTTCAGCTCTTCTGTCTCCTCGAGTGTGGCCATGCTCTGTTCCGCGCTTCGGCGAACCACATCGGTTACGACGGGCCAGGTGTCGCCGACAGCCGTCGGGCCTTCCCGGGGTAGAACGTGAGTGAGCGTGAGGGTGGACTCAAAGCGTTTTGCCATCGAGATGGCGCATTGCAGAGCGTTCTGGGTCTCGGGAGAGAAATCGGTTGCGAATAGGATTTTGTTGATGGCTATGCGGGAGAGTATCGCTTGAGATGCCATAGCACACCTCCTTACAGTTTCCCAACAGCACACATCCCCACATGCCCATATCTACCGCAGGAAATTAAAGAAGTCCATGAGCGCCGTCACCGGCTAGCGTGATAAACCAGGCGTCCTTCCGCAAAAGGGAACCACCAACGCCCGCAGACTGGCGTCCGGTAAACCAATTCAGCGGCACAAGAATGGGGATGTCAGTGCCGCTGAATGGTAATCTCGCCCCGCGCCTATTCCTCGAAACAGGGACCACCACCGTGACCCGCCACCTGATGGTCCTTGATGGTATGGCTTAGGCGGACATACTCCTTCTCCAGCGCTGCAGAACGATCTCGCGCGCAAGTCCTCTAGCCAGCCCGCAGGTCCGCGACTTTGGTTCCCAGGGCCTTGAGGCTGTATCTTTGGTGGCAACACAGGCTGGTGGCGGCGTTCAGGTCGCCCGCCGATACTGCAGCAAGTGATTTTTGCTAGCGAGAACGCTCCGTCCCGATCAGACCAGCCCCAACCACTTTCCTCAGTGACGTCGCCGGTCTCACCCAGATCGATTCCGAGGCCGTTGATCACACCATCATCCTTTGCTTGTCGGAAGGTTGTTGTGTACCGGTGCAAACTCGCAATTTGTGTGTGCCGAGATGGAACAGCCTGCTGGGGCGAGAAAAGACAGTTATTCGGACCTAGGGTGAGGGGTCGCTGCCGAGCAGCGTTGGGGACAACGTGCGGGGTGGCGCGTGAAACGTCATCGCTAACAGCCTATGATGCCGGATGAATATCCCCGCAGCATAAGGATCGCGCGGGCGGATCGAGCATGTCGGTGACCCCGGTCACGGAGTTTGGTGATTGCGTGGGGGGAAGGATGCCCGCCCTCGACATCCCACGTGCGGTCGGCAAATCGCCACTGATTCTTGCGAGCAGTTTCTCCCCGCGGGAGGTATACCCGTGCGACTTAAGCGTCCACTGTGTGCCGCAACGCTATACACATATGCCTCGGCTACCAGACGTTTGGTATCCCACTCCCTAGCCCCTGGGCGCGATGCACTTATCGCTTCAAAGCCAGCATTGGCGCAGTGCAAAAGCCGCGAGTGAAAGCGGTGACCAGTGCAAGGCTAAGCCACACAAGGATGACCTCTGTTTCTTTCATTTCGATCCGCAACGCTCGGCCGAGCTCGGCAGGAAGAGGGATACAATCCCTATTTGGGTGCCCAGCCCCGTTTTTCCATACTGGTTCTGCGGCTATGGTCCATACAGCTACGACCTGCACGAGCTCATTGCCCGAGACCGCGCCCGCCGCATGAAACAACAAAAGATCATTGCCTGAAGCGAACACGGACAATACCTTTTTCGACGAGACTAAGGAAATCGACCGAGACACGCGCTGCTTTCGCATCTGGCATTTCGACTCGGGGCACGGGCGGTCAACCCCAGGGTCAACCCCAGGTTTGTCGGCAACCCAGCCCGCGGTCAGCATCTTCGGTTTGGGTATCGGGTTTGGGCATTACCCGTGTCCACAAAGCGGTATGGAGTGGTAGCAACGAATTGAAGCGGGCCTGGCCTATCAGGGCTGCGAACCCTGACAGGGATTGAAGATGGTCAGTTTGTCGTCGATGCTATTGTTGATGCGCTACGGAACATTCGGCTTCGACGTCGCGCCCTCGACATGTTCGCTGGTTGCCTCACGGTAAGCCTTGCGTCCCGCCTCGTAGGCCGAGCGAATCTGTTCCTTTTGCTGGTTCAGATATTCGCCTGCCTGGCGGGCCCGTTCTTTCACCGTGTTCGGCGTCGCGCGAATGCGCTGCCGTGTCTCCTCTCCCGCTTTGGGAGCGTAGAGGATTCCCACTGCCGCGCCGATGCCCAAACCCGCCAAAAACCACACGAACCCACTGCCGTCGCGATCAGCCATGATTGCCTCCTTACGAAAACTTCGCGAGCCAGATGCTATCGAATCATCCAAATGCAAGCCAAGTCAGTTATCAGTAGCGGGTCACCGTGATGGCCACAGGCGATCCATCTCTGCATATAGGTTAGTTCTTTGCTGATCAATAGAGATTAACTTCTCTCGGAACTGATTACGAGCGCTTGCGGCAGGTTCTCGGGACATCTGGTAAACCAGATCTTTAGCTTGAGCACACAGCAGGTCGTAGGTGTGTTCGAGTTTCAGAAGGGCATCTCTGCGTTCTTCGTTTGTCATGCTATTGGCCTAGATTACTTTCCGGCCGTAGCCTGCCCAACGAACCTTGCGGGTCGTTTTCTTTTTCTGATTCTGTGCTTGGACGGCGGGCAGCCTTCTTTTCCAGTTGATCGGCCTGTCGCTGTGCTTTATCGGATTTTGTTCGTTTCTCTGACATATATAACGCCCTAACTTAGATTTTGGCTGGCACCCCCGTTGGTTCCTGCGGGCGAGCTACTACCAACCGCCTATACTTAAGTCGCCGTTAGGGAAGCTCTGAATAACTTGCCGAACTCGCCGCAGGGGCTAAAAGCCCCGTTGATCTTGCGATGCTTGCGGCACGGCTGAAGCCGTGCCCTTTCAAAACCGGGACTTAATCAGAGCTTCCTTA
>JBARGS010000444.1:0-6838 GCA_049798495.1 Candidatus Korobacteraceae bacterium
ACACAAATGTCGCCGCTTCGCGGCTGATTCGATCGCAGATGCAAATGGTTTGTTCCACCGCTTTATGCGAATTGCAGCTACGACACAGACACCGTAGGGACGGCACAGTCTCCTCCGCAAGACCCTCGTCAGGGAATCTGCTCTTTTGGGTTTCGCGCGGACTCAAACAACAACCTACTCCCCGGCCACCGTCATCCCATCAATCCTCAGCGTCGGCGATGCGATCGAGCTGCGAAACTCCAGGTCGTTGCCGATCTCGGAGATGTTGAAGAACATCTCCTTCAGATTGCCGGCGACGGTGATCTCCTCCACGGGAAACGTCAGCTCGCCGTTCTGTATCCACAAGCCGCTGGCGCCGCGAGAAAAATCGCCGGTGACCAAATTTACCCCAAAGCCGAGAAACTCAGTGACGAACAGACCTTCTTTGATGTCGGCAATGATCTCCTGCGCGCTCTTCGCGCCTGGCCGCAGAAAGAAGTTGCCAGGCCCGATTCCCGGTGTTCCCGCCAGCCCGCGCGAAGCGTTGCCGGTCGTCTGCAATCCGAGCTTCTTCGCGGTGTAGGTATTCAGCAGATACGACTTCAGTACGCCGTTCTCGACAACAACCGTCTTGCGGCTGGGCACGCCTTCGGAATCAAAAGGGCTGGTGCCGAAGCCGCCGCGCATGGTTCCGTCGTCGACGACGTTAATGTTATCGCCGGCAATCTTCTCGTTGAGCTTGCCGGTGAGGAACGACGCCCCGCGATAAACCGAATCGCCATTGACCGCCTCGAAAATGTGGCCGACCAGCGCGCCGGCAATCGTGTGCTCGAAGACGATCGGAACTTTCGCGGTCTTGACCTTGCGCGCGCCCAGCCGCCGCAACGTTCGCTTGGCGGCAATCTGACCGACTTCTTCGGCCGGCTCCAGCTTCTTCAGCGAATTCGCCACCGAGTACCAGTAGTCGCGCTGCATGGCCGATCCCTCAACCTGCGCAATCGGAACCGCCGAAACCGAGCAATAGGAACGGCGATAATCGCCGACAAAGCCATGCGAGTTCGCCAGCACCTTGTAGCCGACGGCCGCATCGAAGGTGCCGCCCTCGGAGTTGGTGATGCGAGGATCGGCGTCGAGTGCGGCTTTCTCGGCACGGCGGGCGTAATCGATACGGTCGGCGGTCGAGAGCGAATAAACGTCATCATAATAAAGGTCGAGGTCGCCTTCGAGCTTGCCGAGCTGCGACGGCTCCGGAATGCCGGAGAAAGGATCTTCGCTGGTGATCTTGGCCAGCGCCAGCGCCGAATCAACCATCTGCTTGACGCCCGCGGGCGTCAGGTCGCTGGAGTAGGTGCTGGCAGCGCGCTGTCCAAAGAAGACGCGCACCCCGATGCCCTTCGACCCGGATTCCTTCAGCGTTTCCACTTCGCCCAGGCGTACGACGGTAGAGAACTCGCTGCCGTCCATGGCGACGGCCTCGGCGGCGGTAGCTCCGCCCTGCATCGCGCGGCGGACAACATCGGCGGCGATTTCCTTCAAGTCAGTTGGATTGGATTGCGTACCCGTGGGCCGTTCTGCGGTAGAAACATTCATTCTTTGCAAGTCCTATTGTGTCGGAGTCCTACAATGTGTGATACAGCACAAATGCGAGACTATCCTTAATCTGTGTCATCCTGAGCGGAGGCGGCGCTTCGCCGCCGGAGTCGAAGGACCCCTATACCACGTTACCCGCAGGGTGCCCCATCCTCGCCCTTCCTTTGGGCTATGGTGGGAGTTCGAACTCTACCCGCCCGTCCCGCCAACGGTCAGCCGATCCACCTTCAACGTCGGAATCCCAACTCCCACCGGCACAGATTGTCCATCCTTACCGCAAGTCCCAACTCCTTCGTCGAGTTGCAGATCGTTGCCGACCATCGAAACCTTGGTCAGCACATCCGGCCCATTGCCGATAAGCGTCGCATTCTTCAGCGGGGAGGTGATCTTCCCATCTTCAATCAAGTACGCTTCCGATGCGGAGAAGACGAACTTGCCGTTGGTGATGTCCACCTGGCCGCCGCCAAAATTCACCGCATACACGCCGTACTTCACCGACTTCAAAATATCTTCCGGCGAATCCTGGCCGGCGAGCATGTAGGTGTTGGTCATGCGCGGCATCGGGATATGCTGATAACTCTCGCGCCGACCGTTGCCGGTATTTGGAATGCCCATCAGCCGCGACGACAGCTTGTCCGACAAATAGCCTTTCAGAATGCCCTTCTCAATGAGGACGGTGTTCTCGGTCTGATTGCCTTCGTCATCCACATTCAGCGAGCCGCGCCGCCCCGGAATGGTGCCGTTGTCGACGACCGTGCATTTATCGCTGGCCACGCGCCGGCCCAGCATTCCTGAGAACGCCGAGGTCTTCTTGCGATTGAAGTCGGCTTCCAGTCCGTGACCGATCGCCTCGTGCAACAAAATCCCCGGCCAGCCCGGACCGAGCACGACCGGCATCTCTCCCGCCGGCGCGTCGCGCGCGTCGAGTTGAATGATCGCCTGGCGCGCGGCTTCCTTGGCAAAATGTTCCGGGGAAGCGTCCGCCTGAAAGTATTCCAGCGAAACCCGGCCGCCGCCGCCGGCGCTTCCACGAGCCGAGCCGGCGCTCTCCGACTTCGCAATGCAGAAGACGCTCATGCGAGCCAGTGGCTGCGCGTCCTCCGCGAAGCTGCCATCGGACCCAATCACCAGAATGCGGCGCAGTTCGTCGGCGTAGCTCACGCGCACCTCATGAATCCGCGGATCGTAGTCACGCGCGGCTTTATCGGCGCGCTGCACCAGATCAACCTTGGCCAGCACCTCCGCTTCCACCGAGGGCAGCGGCACGGGATAAAGGTTGTGCGCTGGCTTGTCGGTCAGCCCCACTACAGGCGCTTTCGCCGGGCCGCTCGCGATCAGCGCCGCCGTCCGCGCCGCGTGGAGAATGCGCTCCTGCGAGAGATCGTCCGTGTAGGCGTAGCCGGTGCGCTCGCCCGAAAGTACGCGCACGCCGCAGCCCGCGGAGATACCCTGGGTAGCCGACTTCACCATGCTCTCGTCGAGCGAAACCGAAGTCGAGGTGTCATATTCGAAGTAGAGGTCGGCATAGTCGCCGCCGGCGGAGAGCGCAGCCGCCAGATAGCGCTCAACGTCGGCCTGCACGAGACCGAAGCGGTCGGAGAAGAACTTGTTGTCCATAGTCACACTCGATTGGATGCGGAAGGGCTCGTAAGGGCGCGAACACCGCCAAGCGACTCGTTCCGCCTCTTCGACTAGCGAAGAAGCGGGAGCGCGCCGGCTCGCATTCCGGAATATTCAATTATCACACAGGGCTGTGCTCCTCGTGGCTGCGCAAGGCGAATCGCTGCCGATAAGCTGTGAACAGCCACTTATGCCCGCCATTGCCATCTCGGCCGAATCCCTCGCTGCCATGATCGAGCAGTTCCTGGCCGCCACGCCGCAAGCGGTGGTCGTCGAGGAGGGCGAGATTCTCTTCGACTTCGGGACCGCGAAATATTCGGTCTCCAGCGATGGCAAATGCGTCCTGCACCTCTGGTCGGAGGAGCGCAACACGGTGCGGCGCGTCGTCGATGCCTGCTGTGCCGGCGGCGCCTTGCGGATGCAGGTGTTGCGCTTCGGACAAGCGCAACCCACACTGATGGAAATCTGCTCCAATCGCCATCGGCGCGCCGGGGCCACCCAACGCACCGCGCGGAAGTTATATCAGGCAGTGCTGGAGCGGGTTCTGCGTCGCGAATATCCCGGATTCAAGCAGGAACAGTTCAGCGTCAGCGCGGACCTCGAGCGCTCTTTCAGTCCCATCTACACGCGCGGACTGCTGCGCGCCGGGCAATCTGCCTTTGCGGTGCTGGGACTCAACTCCGAGGAGACGCAAGCCTCGGTCGACGCGTCGCTCACCTTCGCCATCCTTTGGCTGGACTATCAGCGTCAGCGGCTCGCCGGACGAGCTCAGGTGGAAGGCCTGAAGCTGTACCTGCCGCCCGGGCGCGGCGAGATTGTGCGGCAACGCGCCGCCAACCTGAATGCCGAAGCCGCCAAGTGGCAGCTATTCGAACTCGACGAGCGCTCCGAGATCTGCGAGCCACTTGATGCCGCCGACAGCGGCAACATCATCACCCGGCTGACACACGCAGTCGATGTGCCGGCCGCGCGAGCCCGCTTCGCCACGTCCATCGCGAGTATCCGGGCATTGGCGCCGGCGGCGGAGATCACCGTTGAGTCGGCAACCGAGATCGTCTTCCGGCTTTATGGACTGGAATTCGCCCGGGCCTCTCTGATGCCGGTATCGGGATCGTTTCGCCATCGGGAATCGATCCACTTCGGCATTGGCCCGGCGGAATACACACTCGACGAATCGAGCGAGCCTCTCTTCCGCGAGTTAGTACGCCGCATTGTGCAGCAGCGGCACGCAGGCGGTTCGCACACCAACCTGTTCTTTCGTCTCGCGCCGGAGCGCTGGCTGGAGAGCCTCATCACGCGCGACGTTCGCGCCATCGGCGAGCGTCTCGACGGGCGCTTCGTTTATTCGCAGGTACCGGCTTTCACCGCTTGCGATCGCGCCATGCTCGACGCGCTCACGTGCACCCTGGATGGACGCCTCGCGGTTCTTGAGCTCAAGGCCGACGAGGACATCCACCTGCCGCTGCAAGGCCTGGACTATTGGGCGCGCGTCCGCTGGCATCAGCAGCACGGCGAGTTCACCCGCAACGGCTACTTCGCCGGACGCGAGCTCTCCAGCGCGCCACCGCTGCTCTACCTGGTAGCCCCGGCTCTACGCGTCCATCCCACCACCGACATTCTGCTGCGCTACCTGTCTCCGCGAATCGAATGGACGCTGGTGCAAGTCGACGAGCACTGGCGCGAGGGCGTGCGGGTGGTCAATCGCAAACATCCAGCGCGCAGCCACGCGGCAAATTGCGTCTGACCCTCTGCGCGCCAAACGCGCTCCACCCCCTCTGCATCCTATACAATCGAGCTTCGCATGATGAACCAGATGATCATCGCCAACCTGGTGCACCGGCCCTTCCGCACCATCATCAGCGTGGTCGCCGTGGCCGTCGAGGTCACGCTCATCCTGCTCATCGTAGGCATCATGCTGGGCATACTGAATGACAGCAGCAGCCGCCAGGTGGGCATTGGCGCCGACATCATGGTGCAGCCGCCGGGCTCTTCGTTGATCATGGGCGTCAGCGGCGCGCCGGTCTCGGTGAAGGTTGCCGGTAAACTGAGCCAGTTGCCTCACGTCAGCGCTGTCGCTCCGGTGGTGATGCAAGTCACCACTGCGGGAACGGTCGAGGTCCTCTACGGCATCGATCTGCAATCGTTCGATGAGGTCAGTGGCGGCTTCCACTACCTCTCCGGCGGCCCGTTTCAAGGTCCGTACGACATGATCATTGACGACCTGAAGGCCGGGGCGAAGCATCTCAAGGTCGGCGATACCCTGGAGACCCTCAATCATCCGTTCCGCATCTGCGGCATCGTCGAACACGGCAAGGGCGCGCGTGAGTTTGTTCCCATCGCTACTTTGCAGGATCTGATCGGCGCCATCGGCAAGGCGACCATCTTCTACGTCAAGCTTGACAATCCCAACAACGCCGACGAAGTGGTCGCCGCCATCAAGAACATCCCCGGCTTGCAGCAATACGGCGTGCATTCGTTGAAGGAGTATCTCAGCCTGATGACCTCGGCCAGCATCCCCGGCCTCACTACGGTCATCGATGTGGTCATCGGCATCTCCGCCGTCATCGGCTTTATTGTGATCTTCCAGGCTATGTATGCGGCGGTAATGGAGCGCACGCGCGAAATCGGCATCCTGAAGTCGCTGGGCGCGGGCAAGCTCTACATCGTGAATGTGGTGCTGCGCGAGACCCTGCTGATCGCGGTCGGCGGCGTGATTCTGGGCATCATCATCAGCTATTGCGCGAGAACAGGCCTGCGGACGAAGTTCCAGACGCTGCCCGTGCTGATCACCTACGGCTGGCTGGTAAAGGCGACGATCATCGCGCTGGTCGGCTCGCTGCTGGGCGCTTTCTATCCGGCGATGAAAGCCGCGCAAAAAGATCCCATCGACGCGCTGGCGTATGAATGAGGTTTCGGGAGCCGCCTACTGCCCACCCACCGGACAGACCGGTCCCGAAGGCGTATAAGGTGACGTGTTCTGCTCGAAGCACCACTTCACCTGCTCCGGCGTGAACTCCTTCACCACGCTGGCCGGCACATCGGATTGCTGGACGTCCTTGAACTCGAAGCTGATCGTTCCATCCGCAGCAACGGTGGCCAGCAGGTAGCCGTAGATGTCCGTCTTGGCAATGCGCGCGGCGTCCAGGTTGACCGGCAAACGATAGCGCACCGCACCCGCGCTCCCCATGATCCATCCCGGCAGCAGGTCGTCTTTATGGCAAGCCGTGTTGTAGACGTTACTCATCACAAAGTGCGAGTGGCTGGCCAGCACGTACACATTCTTCTTGGTGTCCTTGCGAAAGGCCGCCAGCTGCGCGTACACCTGGCGTCCGGTGGCCTGCTCCTGCGGGGAGTCGTTCATGCTGTGTCCCGCCGACGAGCTGTCGGGCAGCGCCGCGTGCATGCCTAAAACCACGGTGCGCACCTCTGGGTTCTTCGCGTCATTCGCCAGCACCTTCTGGAACCAGGTCAGCTGCCCCGCGTCGAACATGTCGGAAGAGGCGTTGTCCATGCTGATGAAGTCGACGCCACCTTGAATCCAGTGGTAGTACGTCTTCACCATGTAGTCCGCAGGGTTGTCGGCCAGGCGCTGCTGCTGGATCACCGGCGCATTCAGCCAGTCGGCAAACTGCGCCACGTATTGCGGCCG
>JBARGS010000445.1:0-10290 GCA_049798495.1 Candidatus Korobacteraceae bacterium
TTGCCGATGGCCGCGACCAGAATGTCGGCGCGGCGGCAGACCTCCGGCAGATCGCGCGTCTTGGAATGACAGACCGTGACCGTCGCGTTGCCGTTGAGCAGCAGCATGGCAACGGGCTTGCCGACGATGTCGCTGCGTCCCACGACCACCGCTTCCGCGCCCGCGATTGGGATGTTGCTGCGCTTCAGAATCTCGATGATGCCCGCGGGCGTGCATGGCACCAGGCCCGGCCGCTGCGTTGAGAGATAGCCGACGTTCATGGGATGGAAGCCGTCCACGTCTTTCTCCGGCGAGACCGCCAGCAGCACCTTCTTGGCGTCGACCTGCGCGGGCAGCGGCAGTTGCACCAGGATGCCGTCGATCTCGTCGCGACGATTGAGGTCGTCGATCAGGGCCAACAGTTCGCCCGTCGTTACGCTGTCGCCGGGCGTGTGCTTCTCGCTGTAGATGCCGAGCTGCTCGCAGCTCTTGACCTTGTTGCGGACGTAAATCTCGGACGCCGGATTGTGTCCGGCCAGCACCACAGCTAAGCCCGGACGCAATCCCGCCGCCGTCAGTTCCTGCACCTCTTCGCCGACTTCCGCCTTGATCTGGGCTGCGATTTTTGTACCGTCGAGAATGATGGCCGGCATGATTGATCTCCCAGTCCTATCTTATCGTGGAGAGATTGGAGGGACGCTTTTCGCTCTTCGCTTTAGGCCTTTAGCTATTAGCTCTGAGCAACCAAGTGGGGTTTCGAGTTGACCTAAGGAAGCTCTGAATAACTTGCCGAACTCGCCGCGGGGGCTAAAGCCCCGTTGATTCTGCGACGCTTGCGGCACGGCTGAAGCCGTGCCCTTTCAAAACCGTGAGTTAATCAGAGGCTCCCTAAGAGCTAAGAGGGAAGAGCCAATAGCGAATGGCGAAAAGCGAATGGCGAAGAGCGAAGCGCGAAAAGCCGCCCCTGCGCGCTACAATAGTTTCCTATGATCTCGCCCGACCTGCTGGAGATTCTTGCTTGTCCGGTGTGCCGCAAGCCGCTGGTGCTGCGCGGCGACGGCGGACTGAAGTGCAATGAGTGCAAGCGGGTGTATCCCATTCGCAATGGGATCCCGATTCTGCTGGAGCCGGAAGCTACCATCGAACAGATTTGATCCGCGATAGAGGCAGTCATTCAGAGGATGTCGTGGGGGGAGAGGCTTTGGTACCGAGTCGGCGCCCGCATGGCACAGCGAATCGAAGAGAAATATGGCCGGGCGGAATTAGTGGAGCTCATCCAGAAGGGACCGTCTGAGTTTGTTCAGAGCTATCGTTCCCTCGCGACGCCGCAACAAAATCCGTAGGCACATTCCATAAGTGGGATCGCCGGGCCACTGAATGAACGTTCAGCCAGCGAATCTGCTGGGTGCGATTCCTCACACACGCTTCCAGATTGGTAGAAATCGCCCACTTTCCTGAATCGAAATGCGAATTCTGTGCGTACCTTTAGGGTAAAGCCACTCCCGATAGACGCAATTGGTTGCGGCAGGCGGGCGGCGATTCGTCCCACTTCCGGGTTACTTTAGGGTGTTGGAGCCGCTTCCCGGAACGGTAGTCTGCAACTATTTCGTGATAAAGGGGTTGGAAATTTCAAAAGACCGGGGTGACGGCGGGTGATATTTCAACTTCGGCATAAGAATTGCCTGCAACTAAATATCGGTCAGCCGAGTCTAACAGGCAACAGGCGTTACGGCATTAAGGGGGTCGGAGGTGAGGACAGTGATGGCAGAAAAGTTTTCCGTCCTGGAACTGACGGCACTCAGGAGCGAGTTGCTCCAAGGATTCGACTCCAAGGACGCTGCTGAGCTGGTCCAGATGTTTCTGGCTGGACATGGATATGGTGTTTCCGCCGAGGAAGCTCGTGCTGCGGTGAGCCGAGTGGGAATGCTGGGCGGGACCCTGGAAGCCTTCCAACGCGAGATCGAAAACATCGCGCTGGTGATGTAAGCGATGATTGCGGTGACGACGACAAGATTCGCTTAAACCTGCAAAGGAAACGGAACGCAACTTCGCCAGAACCTGGACGTAGCGCGTAACCCGAAGCGAAAAGTGAAGAGCCTGGGCAAAACGGCCCGGGCTTTCCTGTTTTTCGGGCGGCTGTTCACAGTGTGAACTCGATCTCACGGACGCCGTTGGCGAAGCTTAGTTTGTCGGACAAAGACCGACATCCGATCCGGCGGATTCTGAGCGCAATGCCAATATTTCGCCAGTCAGCCTGAGAAGTCCGAGCTACGGCGTGAGCTCCCACACGGTGCCGCAGCCCCCGGCGCCGTTCAGGCAATACGTGCTGCCCGTGCCGCCATAAACGGCCGTGCCATACAGATTGCCCTGGCTGTCCAGCACTACGCCGCCGAATGGCCAAGACCCGTCGCTGCCGCCGGTAAAGTCGTACAGGTCGGTATAAATCCAGCCGTTACTGGAGGGCGTCAGTTTGAAAATGCTGCCGCAGCCGTAGCTGCAACCCTGATTTCCCTCAAACGAGGTTGTGCCGTAGAGATTGCCGGCACCGTCCATCGTCAGGCTGCTGACACTGCCTGCGCCCTCGGGTCCCGGAGGAAAGGCGTACAGCAGGGTGTACGTCCAGCCTCCGCCGGAGGGCGTAAGCTCGTACACGGTTCCGGGATTATTGGTCTCGGGTACCCAGCCCGTCGTGCCGTAGAGATTTCCGGCAGCATCCATGAGCAGGTTAGTTGACGGCCTTCCGCCCTCGTTGCCGCCGTTGAAACTGTAAAGAAAAGAGTGGTCTCGTTCCATGAGCCTCCTTGAGGCGTCAATTGGAGAACTACTCCGTAGCCGCCTACCCCGCCCCACATTGACGTGCCGTAGAGGTTGCCGGCTTGGTCGAAGATGACTCCTCCGGTCGGCTGGTAGGGGCTGTCGCTGCCAATGCCGAAGTTGTAAATGATATTTTCTGTCCAGCCATTATTGGACGGCATAAGCTCGTAAGCTTCACCTTCGCCTGCGTAGCCGCCATACGTTGTGGTGCCGTAGATATTGCCTGCCTGATCAAAAACCAGCTGGCCGTAAGGCTCGCCGCCATTGCCTCCGTTGAAGCCAAGGAGCACGGTTTCGCGCCACGGACAGACCACACTTCGGCAGAAGGTCGCCGGCGGCTGCAGGTTGAACACCGTGCCAAAGTCCTCACTTCCGCCGCCGTTTCTCGTGGTGCCATAGACGCTGCCGTTGGGTCCTATGGTTACCGCAGTGTACGGAGCGTCGCCGTCAGTGCCACCCTGGAAGCTGTAGAGCGGACGGTAAACGAAACTGTTGCCAGAACGCTTAAGCTCGAACACGGTGCCGCAGCCGTTACTGCAAGAAGCGCGAAAGTCTCCACCGTCTGAGGCCGTTCCATACAGGTTGCCGTGGCTGTCCATGGTCAATCCGGCGTAAGGATTGGCGCCGTCCCCCTCGAGGCTGCCCAAGTTGTACAGCACGGTGAGAGTCTGCGCCTGTGCGGCGGGAACGATCATAAGAGTCGCCGCCAAAATAGCCAATGCGACGAGCGTCGCTGTTCTCGCTCGTAAGTTGATGTCGAAAATCGAAGCTGCGATCTGCTGGGCCATGGTGACTCCTCCTCGGGCTCGTCTGGCACCGCAGGGTATCACCCGCCATTCGCGGCGCAACTTAATTTTGGATTACGGCGCAATGCGCTGGCGGGAACGGACTTAGCTTGATTGTTTCGCGTTGATTGGCGCAATCAGGCGACATCGCAAGTTAACCCAAAACGGAATGCCGAGCAGGATCGGTTGTGATATCGCGAGGTTGCGACAATTGGCTCAGGGGCAGAGCTAGGGCGTGATCTCCCACACCACTCCACATCCCTCGCCGTAGCAACCCTCCCCGCCAGCCGATGCTGTCCCGAACAGGTTGCCATTTGGGTCAATGGACACGGTGCTGTAAGGGTGTGCGCCGTCGCTGCCCCCGGTGAAGTTGTACAGGGAGGTGTACGTCCAGCCGCCCTGTCCCGGACTCAGCCTAAACACTCCGGCGGGACAGGCGTTGTAGTAGCCATCAAACGTTCCGTACAAGTTACCTGCGGCATCCAGGGTGAGCGGAGCTTTGGGTCCTGTTCCGTAGCCGCCGCAGCCGGGGAAGTTGTAGAGCACGGTGTAAACCCAGCCGCCATCAGAGGGGCTCAACTCGAAGATCACGCCCCCGTCGCCAGAACCGAAGAGAGTACCGCCATAGAAATTGCCGACAGCATCCTCGACCAGTCCGGCCGCTGGTTGGTTGCCGCCGCTACCATTTGCGAAAGAGTAAAGGGTCGTCTCATTCCAGCCGCCGGAAGACGGCGTCAGCTCGAAAATTGCGCCAAGACCGTTCTGGCCGCCTTCGATTGTTGTGCCAACGATATTCCCCGAATGGTCAAGAACAAAGCCTAGCGGTGCTTCACCGTCTACTCCACCCTGAAAATTGTAGACCACAGATTTCTGCCAGCCCTGTCCTGAGGGCGAGAGCTCATAAATTAACCCGCATCCCTCATAACAACCCGCGCCACCAACTTCCATGGCGCCATACATATTTCCTGAATGGTCAAAGATGAGGTTTCCGCTGGGATTGAATCCATCCTCGATCCCCTGGAACTGGTATAGCGTCGTGGCTGTCCACCCTGCCAATACACTGGACGGGCGTGTCGCAGGAGGGCGAAGGTTGTACACCGTGGAGCCAGAGTTCGCCCCATACAGAGTGCCGTTGGGCCCGACGGTCACTCCGGTTGTCGGCCGGCCGCCATCGGAGCCTCCGGTGAAGCTGTGCAGCGTAGAGAGTATCCAGCTCGAGCCATGCGGTGTGATTTTGAAAACTGTGCCAGCGTTATATGGTCCGCCGAGGTACGTCGTTCCATAATAGTTTCCATGTCCATCAGGAGTCAGGCCAGCATTCGGAGATGCCCCGTCGCCGCCGCCTGAGAAGGTGTGAATGACCTGATAGGTCTGGCCCAGCATCACTGATCCGGAAAGAAGCACGAACACTGCAAGAGTGAACGCCAGACGGACCATACCGCTGCTGATTCGGTTTCGCGTTGCTTCCGTGATCGTCATAAGTCTCTCCTTCTACCATCGCCTATAGGTCTGTGCCGCCGGCATGGCAGCGAATATCATAAAGAGGATCGCGGCGGCTGCGATATGCCGATCCACGAAACTACGGCATTGTGCGGAACACATCATGATGCCACCCAGAGCGACCGCCCGCGGCGTGATTGCCCGATGAATATCCCTCCGAGTCTGGCGTAAGACAACTTAATTTTGGATTACGGCCTAAGACGCTGAAAGCAAAAGGATCAACTTGATTTTCTTGGATGGGTGGCGTGAACGGGCCATTACATTCAAAATTCCTCACCGAACCTCTGCCTGACAGTAGCGACTCCACGACAGTGCGGTGTGCAAGGTCAAGGTCTGGGCTATCACAGTTCAGGGATTTGTTGTCGCCGTCGCTTTCTTGACCGCATCCGGAAGGGCGAAGACTGAATCCTCCACGTCGTCGTACGTCACCGACCGGATTAGGGTGATCGCGAGATCGTCGCCATCGCGCGAGGTGGCCTTGGCGGGCATGAGAACGCCGCCAAAATCCTTGTAGTCCTCGAATGTCTCCGTCGCGTCGCCTTTGCCTCCGCGCCACGCGGTATTGAACGCGTAGCCCAGCAGCAGGCCGTTCTGCTTGTCATAGAAATGCTCGTTGACTCGGCCCCAGTTGTTCACGCCCTTGAGGTGATAGCAAGGCCGGCCATTGAATTCCTGCACACCCACCACTTCCATCGACTTGAAATAATTCATCACGTGCAGGTGGTAATACATGTCGGCGTCGCGCGCGGCACTCTTGGCCTCGTCTCCCTCGTGAATGCTCGCCTTGCCGCTGGGATCGAGATCCCATGCGACCCGCCCATCGTAGCCCGAAGAAGCAGTTTTCCCGTTGGGAAGAATGGCGGTCCACAGCAACTTGCCGTCCTTGGTATAGATCGTGGTTTCCAGGTCAAGCTTGGCGGCAGGAACCTGGTAGCGGCCGTGGACGGTCATGGACTTGTGCTTTAGCAGCGCGTCTTTGCCGCCGGTGGCCTGCACGTTGCGTTGGAGCACCTCGTCTACGCTCGGCAGCTTTGCCTGACCTTGCGGCCACAAAGGCGTTGCGCCAGCCAGGCAGAGCAAGCACACAAGCAGCGCCTGCAAGCTGTGGCGAGTGTCAGGGGATTGGTTCATCGCAATCACCGCTCCTCGGAGGGATAGGCCCACTGCGAAAACGCAATTCCCGCGCCAGACCGTCAGCTTCCTAAGTTGCTGATTTGCGGGGACTCAGCGTGGACGGGCCACGGGCGCAACGTTCATAGGTAGAACGGGGTGTCCGTGAGCGCACAATCCCCTCCCAAGCGCTCAGACCTGGGAGGGGAGTCCGGCGAGCTCTCGCTCAGCTCGCCTTGCGCACCTTCACGCCGCCGCGAATGCGATCCTGCAACACCTCTTCGAAGAACATGTAGGGATGTGCCGGCTCGAGCTGGCTGACCTGATCCAGCTTCTTGCGCAGGTCGGTGGGAAGGTCGAAGGTGATCGACGCCAGGTTGCTTTCCAGTTGCTTCAGCTTGGTAGCGCCGATGATGGTGGACGTAACGCCTGGCTGCGTTGCTACCCAGTTGAGCGCGATCTCGGCCGGGGTGCGCTCCAGCGCCTCAGCGACCTCCTGCAAAGTGTCGATGATCTTCCAATTGCGTTCAGTGAACTTGTTGAACACGGGATTGTTGGAATCCTTGAGCACATCGAGGCGGCTGCCCTGGCTGCTGGTGGGACCTTTGCGCGTGTACTTGCCGGCGAGGAAGCCGCTGGCCAGCGGGCTCCAGGGACAGATGCCCATGCCTAGCTCGCGCGCGGCGGGAATGTGCTCGCGTTCGATGTTGCGCTCGACCAGGGAATACTCCAGTTGCAGGGCGATGACGCGGTCCAGGCCTTGCTGTTCGGCCAGAGTCCGAGCCCGCGAGGCGTACCAGGCGGGAACATCGGAGAATCCGTAGTAGCGGATCTTGCCCGCGCGCACCAGATCGGTCAAGGTGCCGATCACTTCCTCCACCGGCGTGATCGTGTCCCACACATGCATCCAGTAGAGATCGACGTAGTCGACCTTGAGGCGGCGCAACGAGCCTTCCAGGGCGCGGTAGATATTCTTGCGGCCATTGCCGCCGGAGTTGGGATTTCCCTCCTCCGGGTTAAAGCTGAACTTAGTGGCGAGCACCAGACGGTCGCGCAGCCTGCCTTCGGCAACGAAGCGCCCGACGACCTCTTCGCTCTTGCCCTCGGCATAAACGTCGGCGACATCGATGAAATTGCCGCCGTGTTCCACGTAGTGACCGAAGATAAGTTTCGACTCGGCATCTTCCGATCCCCAGCGGTCGTTGCCGAAGGTCATGGTTCCCAGAGCCAGCGGACTGACCCGCAGGCCAGAACGTCCCAAGGTTACGTATTCGTTCAATTGCATGATGAAGGTCCTTTCTAGATTGGCAATGCCGGAATCAACAGCGCGCATGCACAGTATCGCAATAAGGGTTCGATGATTGCAGTGACGAGAAGTTGCGCGTAGCGTGGCTTACTCGTGGCGCAGGCTTTCGACGGGCTGGAAGTGGGCGGCGCGCGCGGCAGGGGCGGTGCCAAACAAGATGCCTACCAGGCTGGAGACCAGAACGGCGATGATGACCGACCATCCGGAGATAGGTAGACGGTAGTTGGTGACATAGCGAACTGAGATCGGCAGCGCCAGACCAATCAGGATGCCGACCGTTCCCCCGGCCAGCGAGATAAGGATGGCTTCCACCAGGAACTGCGCGCGAATCTCACTGTTGGTGGCGCCGACCGCCTTGCGCACGCCGATCTCGCGCACCCGCGAATTCACCGTGGCCAGCATGATGTTCATGATGCCGACGCCGCTGACAATCAACGTGAGCACCGAGATGAGAAGCAAAACGGTGGTCAACGTGTTGGCGGTTTTGGAAGCGACCTGCAGAAGCTGCGTCAGGTTGTCGACGCGATAGACCGATTCAGGACGATGGCGCGACTGCAGGACGTCGTGAATTTGCTGGGTGGCGCGCGGCACCTCGGACGAGTCAGCCACTGAGAAGAAGAGCTGCTTGGCTTCGTCGCTGTTGGTGAAGTAGCGGGCGACGGTGTAGGGGACGAGGATGGTGTCGTCGCTTTCCTCCAACTGGCCGAAGGTATCGACGCGCTCGCGAAAGATGCCGATCACGGTAAAGGGCAGCCCGCTGAGCTTGATGTCCTGACCCACGGCGGCCTCCGGCGATCCAAAGAGAGTCGTCGCCAGTTTCTGGGTGATCACCGCGACTTTGTTGCGCGCCTGAGTGTCGGCGTCATCGAAGAAGCGGCCCGACATCACTTCCAGGTTGCGCACATAGAAATATTGCCAGGACACGCCCAGCGCCAGAATATCGCGCTCTTTGCCGCCGGGCACCGCGATGCGATCGTGAAACTCGATCAGGGGAGAAGCGTTGCTGATGCCGGGCACCCGCTGGACGACAGCGTTCAGATCGTCGAGGGTGAGGAAGTCGCTGGCGTTGTCGCTGCCATAGATGCCGCCGCCGGAATACTCGGCGATCATCATGTTGGAGCCGATGTTCTGGATTTGCTGCAAAAGATATTGCTTGCCGGTGAGGCCGATGGTGACCACCAGAATGAGCGAGGCCGTCCCAATCACCATGCCCAGCGAAGTGAGGATGAACCGCACTTTGCCGATGCGGAAGGTTTGCAGGGCGACACTCATGGTGTCGCCCAAGACGAACGTGGGATACCGGCGGTGATTGCCGTTGCCTGCCATGCCTGAGCTTTAGACTAATCGCTCGGCGGCGAGGCTTCAATTCGCGTCCTTTGCCGGTAGTGGGTCGAATTGTCTGATGATTCTGCGCACCGGGCAGATCAGGTTCCCTGACTTCGGCGCGCAGGTAGCAGGTACAGGTAGCAGGTATATGTCTAGACGCCGGTGCCGCCACCCAATTCCACCGGGAACAAGCCGTGGGTTATTTGCAAATGGCCGCGTCATTTTGTCTGCCCTAGTCTCGCATTGTTGAGCCGACGCCTTGGTGTTATCGTTTCCCTAGGCAATATCTACTCCATGCGGTTCCGTTGTCATTTATTACTGCTGCTCTCAGCCCTGTTATTTTCTGCGCTGATGCTGCCGGTTGTTGCTCAGGAGAGCATTGGCCAGCTCTATGCCTCCGATGCCAGCGTGAAGGGGTCGGTGATCCTTGCCGGGTCGGGTACCAGCGTGCTTAGCGGCTCGTCGATTCAGGCGGGAGCGCAGGCCGCGTCGTTGAAGCTCGATCGCGGCGGCAGCGTGCTGGTGTGCGAGGGAACCAAGCTTTCCGTGACCTCGTCGCAGAACGGACGCGACCTGATGTTCAGCCTGAATAGCGGCAATCTGGAGCTGAACTATCCCCTGGGCGCGGAAGCCGACACGCTGCTGACACCCGACCTGCGGCTGCTGATGCCGGGGCCGGGAACGGTCCACGTCGCCGTGCGGGTGACGCCGCAGGGCGATACCTGCGTGCAGTCACTGCCGTGGAACGTGTCAGCCATTGTGGTCTCCGAGACCATGGGCGATGCCACGTATCAGGTGAAGCCCGACGAAGCGGTGCTGTTCCGCGGCGGGCGGCTGGGCGAGTCGAGCAAGTCAAAGCAGAATTGCGGATGTCCAACATCGGAGCCGGTGCAAGTCGCGAAGGCGACTCCCCCGCCACCACCGCCGATTCAGTCCAAGCCGGCGGAGCCAACGGCGTCCGTGCCTGTCCTCTCGGCGTCCACGCCGGCGCAAGCGAAGTCGGCGGAGCCAATGGCTACTGCGCCTCTGTCTTCCACACCGCCTCCTCCGGAGCAGCACCTGGCGGTCGCCGCGCCTTTTGTTTTTCGCGCCAACGATCCGGTGCCGGACCTGACGGAGAACGTCGCGATTCTGAGGCTGGAGAACAACAAGGTGGTACAACTGGAGCCGACGGTGCTGCCGCCGGCGAACGCCAAGAAGAAGGCGCCGCAGAATACTACGCAAACGGCACAGAAAACGCAGTCCCACGGCTTCTTCAGCAAGGTTGGATCGTTCTTCGCCGCGATTTTTCATTAGGAGCTGTCAGCTATCAGCTATCAGGTGTCAGCTCTTGGCTCTTAGCTGTTAGGGAAGCTCTGAATAACTTGCCGAACTCGCCGCAGGGGCTAAAAGCCCCGTTGATCTTGCGATGCTTGCGGCACGGCTGAAGCCGTGCCCTTTCAAAACCGGGACTTAATCAGAGCTTCCTTA
>JBARGS010000446.1:0-4092 GCA_049798495.1 Candidatus Korobacteraceae bacterium
GAACCAGTTCCGTTACCCCCAGGCGGCCGCGTCTCGTGAAACAAGAATCCGGCGGTCTACTTTTACTCCGCCGCATCACGCCGCTCGCGCGGCGTAACGCGGTCTATTTTTGCTCCGGCGCTTACAACATGGCGTAAAACACAGCGCATTAATACAGTGAAGGTACTGCCAGTAACATTGAGGAATAGATGATTCTCTTCGAGGATACAAATCCAAGAGCACTGAAAGACTTGCTAAGCGAAATCGATTCCAGGACAACTGTTCCACCCGACTTTCAACGCGACTTCGTCTGGGACCCTGCCGCAACACAGGAACTGATCGTCTCCATCTCTAGCAATTATCCGGCGGGTAGCCTGCTGCGGATTCGCGACAACAATCGAGTCTTCGCAGCGCGAGAGTTTGAGGGAGCACCGAAGCTGGACAGCCACACACACACATTTCTTGTGCTCAATGGGCAGCAGCGGCTGACTTCTCTGTACCAGGCTTTCTACGGGGTGGGGGAACACCGGTACTACTTGGATATTGGCAAGCTGCTGAACGGAATGGATTTCGATGAAGCCATTTTCCACGTTCGTTCTGGAACCAAAAGGGTGAAGGAGCACGAAGACTTCGCTGCTAGGAGAAGGATTTGATCATTCCCCTCTCCCTCCTCAAGTCTGGTTCCGGCGGGTTTCTCGAATGGATCTTCAACTACACAAACCGACTGGCTGATGCGGAGAAGGTGCCTATGCAAAAGGCACTGAAAAAGATTAGCGACACATGGTTCAAGGTAATCGACGATTATCAATTTCCAGTCGTGACCCTATCCCAAGAGGTAAAGCCCGACGCTCTTTGCACGATCTTCGAAACCCTGAATCGCACGGGCGTAAAGCTCAGCGTTTTCGAACTGCTGACAGCCCGTTTCTGGCCACAGAACATCAACTTGCGAAAGTTGTGGGATGAAGCCATCGCAAAGTACCCGATAATCGAAGAATACGAGACCGACCCGTATTACTTTCTGCAGGCGATTTCACTGGCATCGCGCCAGGCTCCGTCTTGTAAGCGCAAGGACGTTCTCGATCTCACCGCAGCTGACATCAATGACTGGTGGGAACGGGTCGTGGAAGGTGTCGTTGCTGGCCTAAAGATCCTGCGAGACGATTGCAAGGTCGTATCAGCGAAATGGCTGCCATATCAGACGATGATCGCTCCGCTGGCAGCGGTTCTGGCCAAGGTCGAACCTACCAAAACGCCCGAGTTTGGCGGAAGACGAGAGCAACTGAAGCGTTGGTTTTGGTGTGCAGTCTTTGGCCAGCAATATGAAAGCGCCCCGAATAGCAAATCGGCGAAAGACGTTACGGCGTTGGTGCCGTGGCTTAAAGGCGGAGCGGAGCCTGAGACGATCGCTGCCTTCAAGTTTGATCCGGCGACACTATTAGACGTTACTCCGCGTCAGCGTGCTATTTACCGTGGCACGATCTGCCTCGTGCTTGGTTGTGCCGGCGGCGCTCGCGATTTTCATACCCAGTCGGTGATTACTGGAAACCTGATCGAGCAAGAAGGAATCGACGATCACCACATCTTCCCGGCGGCCTACTTGGTCCTGGCATGGCTGTATATACAAGGTACTCAAAAGTACTAGATGCTTCGGGTCAGATTGTCCCCGTGCGCGATGCGCTGGCACTTATAAATCAGACTCTTGACGACGTGCTGGCAGAGCAGGAAGGCGACTTCGACGCTGACACGCGCTGGGCGCTCGCGTGGTTCGAGCAGTCTGGCTTCGAGCCTGGCGACTATGGTGTCGCCGAGATACTCTCCAAAGCTAAGAATACAAGCGTGCAGGGCATGAAGGACGCTGGCATTCTCGATAGGAAGTCCCCGGGTGGAAAGGTCCGGCTGCTGAGGCCGAGTGAGTTATCCGCTGACTGGGATCCGCTCGACGATGCACGCCTGACAGTTTGGGAAGTCGTCCATCAACTCATTCGCAGGCTGGAATTAGGCGGCGAGGCAGCGTCAGCTGAACTTGTGTCCGCCCTCGGAGGCGTTGCCGAGGTTGCCCGTGAACTGGCTTACCGTCTGTACACCATTTGCGAACGTAAAAAGCGCGCACCAGAGGCCCTGTCCTATAACGCGCGGTCCAGAGTTGGCCAGAGATCACTCGTTTGTCTCGTGAGAGTCGCGTACCGCAAGCTCCCCAATTGCAGATGTTCCAATAGGGATAACCAATGGCAATTACCAACCACGAACGTGTCGGTAAAGCGCTTGATCTACTGAAAGAAGGTCTACAGCCCTTCGTCGAGCGCGAAATGAAGGCGCAACATGCGCAATTGCGGCTCGATCAAGTCCGCGAGTCGGTCGCCGATACGCAGTCACACTTGTTTTCTGCGAAAAACGAACCTCAATGGGATTCGGCCTCATTGCTGTCTGTGATGTGGAATCAGTGGAATGTTGTTTTCCGTAAGACGCTTGGTCAGGCGGAGCGAACGCTAGTCAGTGAGCTGCGAGATGTCCGCAATCGCTGGGCTCATCAGAAACCGTTTAACGGGGATGACGCCTATCGCGCACTCGATTCGGCTGGCCGTCTCCTGACGGCGGTCTCCGCCCCGCAATCTGACGAAATCGAAAAGATGAAAATGGAGCTGCTGCGCGTCCGCTTTGACGAGCAAGTGCGGACCGAAAAGCGCAAGACTGCTAGCACAGCGATTGAAAGCCAAGCCACGGGCAATCTCAAACCCTGGCGTGAGGTGGTGAATCCGCACAAGGATGTTGCCAGCGGACGGTACCAGCAGGCTGAGTTCGCAGCCGACCTGTGGCAAGTCCATTTGGGAGAGGGTTCAGACGAATACCGAAAGCCGGTTGAGTTCTTCCGACGGACATACCTGACCCACAGCCTGAATCAAATGTTAGTCGGTGCAGTGCAACGGCTTGGCGGCCAGGGCGGCGATCCTGTTGTTCAGCTTCAAACTAACTTCGGAGGCGGCAAGACGCACTCGATGCTCGCTCTTTATCACCTGTTCTCTGATGCCCCCAAGGTGAGCTGGCCGGAATCGATGAGGTATTGGGCGCTCCAGCTTCGCGAGCCCATGGCGGATCTCGATCCTCGTCCACTGTACTCAGCGTTGATGCGAGCGGATTGTGTGCTCGATGTCGGGCGCGCGTTGAACTTGTCGGGGAGGCTCGACTCCTCTTCACCGGCGCTCCCGACCAGTTCCATGACAGAGCGGCTGTGGGGAGGCATACTTGCTCCAGCAGTACCCGCGCATGTTGGTTGAGATATCGTCCTTCGGGAACTTAATCGAGATCGATCTCACCGGACGAGTCTTTCGATCTCACCCTCTCTTCCTTTCCTTGATCCCTTTCAGTCACGGAGCATTCCGGAGTGCTCCCGGGGGACTCCGTGGCCGAAGGGGGATGGACCAGATGGGTTAGGGAAAGAGAGAAAAATCTGGCCATCTCAAGCTCCGTCGATACCGTCGATCCTTGGAGGTTGAGCCCACGTCTTGAGCTCGACGATCTTCCCGTCGCTCCAGAAGTCAGGTTTGATCGTCCGAATGCGAGCCATCGTCAAACTCTCCGCTTCGCTCGTCGCCCGCTTCTGCGGCAGCCGCGATTGCACGCGATATGAGCGCTTCGTAGTCGACGGTGAGTGTTCTCCAGTCATCCGAGCTCGTCGGAGCGCGATATAGACAGCGTGAAGCTCCGCAAACCGTCCTGAGCGATCGAATTCGATCCGGAGTTTCGCCTTCGCGGCAGTTCGAGTGAGGTCAACCATTGTCTCGCGAGGAATCCTGGCGCTCAGGAGCCTCCCGCCGGAGCACCCGGTAATCGCGTTCAAAGTCGATCCCGGAGAACGCGAGGTCACATCGTCGATCGATAGGCGACGAGCGCGATCGCGCCCCGCTTGGTGCCTACAATTTTGGTTGGCGTGGCACCCCGCGAGGTGTGACCCCTATTGTGACCCCTGCCTGACGCTTTGGAGCGATATCACGCGTTACGGTGAAAATTATGGTTTTTTGGAAGTGGTGGAGATGACAGGAGATAGCGGTAGATATTTGGTAGCGCTACCGGGAATCGAACCCGGGTTTGAAGATTGAGAATCTGAAAACCTGAGAA
>JBARGS010000447.1:0-13199 GCA_049798495.1 Candidatus Korobacteraceae bacterium
TCTCATAAATCGTTTTGAAAGGGCACGGCTTCAGCCGTGCCGTCCAAAGGCTCGAAAAAACTGGGCTTTAGCCCCTGCGGGAAGCCGCGGTTTACCGAGCTGGTTCATTATGAGATAGCTTCTAGCCGCAACGCGGCGGGATGACTTTAGGCGGGGGCGTCAGCCCCCGCACAAATGGGAAATTCGCCCGAGCCGCGGAGCGGCGACACGGGTTGCGACACAGTCTCTTCAGACCATCCGGAGTCTTGCATATCTCAATTGCGGCTCTTGGCCGCTACGGAATTTCGCTCGCAACTTAGTCAGAGTTTCCTAAGTAAGGTTCGCCACAAACCATGAGCCACCAGTCAGGTTCGAAAATGCAAATGTCAGCCAGAACGTCTCTGCTCCCGGAAACGCCGGCGTCGGTTCTTGAGCCGGTTCAAGCCGGCCAAAGCAATGTCTCACCTGAGGGCGCTGTCCGCAGCCTGAGCTGGTTCTTCTGCTTCTTCTTCCTCTCCGGCTTCTGCAGCCTTCTCTACGAGATCGTCTGGCTGCGCCTGGCGATGGCCCAGTTCGGCGTCACCAGCGCCCTGGTCTCCATCGTGCTCTCCATGTTCATGGCGGGCCTCGGCCTGGGTTCATGGGCCAGCGGTCGCCTTATCCGCCGCTACGGCGACGGAATCAAGACGCACGCGCTGCGCTTCTACGCCCTGACTGAGCTGCTGATCGGCGTCTCCGCCCTTGTCGTGCCGTATGAATTGCGCTGCGGAAGAACGCTGCTGGAGCACACTGGCTGGTCTTCGTCCGGGGCTTACTATCTGGCCTCTGGAGCCTGGGTAGCGCTGACGCTGATCCCGTGGTGTACGTTGATGGGAGCCACCATCCCCATCGCCATGCTGGCCATTAGGAACGATCTCCGCCGGGAATCGTCGCGCTCCTTCAGCTTCCTCTACCTGTCGAACGTGCTGGGCGCGGTCGCCGGAGCCACCCTGCCGTTGCTGTTCATCGAAGTGCTGGGCTTCCACGGAACTCTGAAGATTGGCGCGGCCCTGAATCTTCTCATCGCGCTGGCAGCGCTCGCCCTGGCCCTGCGGCGGCCGGCGGCTGCGTCTCCCACATTGTCGGATACTCCCACAATGTCGGCATCACCCACGCCACTATGGCGTAGCCGCAAGCTGCTGTTGTTGCTCTTCGCTACCGGCTTCACCAGCATGGGCATGGAGGTGGTCTGGATCCGCCAGTTCACCCCCTATCTCGGCACCATGGTCTACGCCTTCGCTTCCATCCTGGCAACGTATCTGGCTTCGACCTTTGTCGGCTCGCGCGTCTACCGCCTCTGGAGCCGCCAGCGGGATCAGATTCCGATGCTGGTCTGGCCGTTGCTGGGCCTTGCGGCATTTCTGCCCTTGCTTGCCGCCAATCCGGAGATTCACTTTTCCAAGGTGATGCGCCTGGGGATCGGCATCGTGCCGTTCTCCTTCCTGCTGGGATTCGTCACCCCCATGCTGGTAGATCGCTGGTCGGAAGGCGATCCCGACCGCGCCGGCCGCGCCTACTCCATTAACATCGTCGGCTGCATTCTGGGGCCGCTGCTCTCGGGATTCGTGCTGCTGCCGGTCATCAGCGAACGCTGGGCGCTATTCGTCCTCGCCCTGCCGTGGTTGCTGATGGGCTTGCTGCCCGATTGGTCCTTCGCAACTCTGCGTGCCACCTCGGTGACGGCGTGGCAGCGCACCGCATCCTACGTTGTGGTACTGGTGGCGCTGGCGCTGCTGGTCACCAACCGATCTTTTGAGGACCAGTACAACCAGTCCTATGTTCTGCGCGACAACACCGCCACCAGCATTGCCGCCGGCTCGGGGATGAAGAAGAATCTGCTGATCAACGGCATCGGCATTACCGGCCTCAGCCCCGCCATCAAGATGATGGCGCACCTGCCGCTGTCGTTCCTCAATCACAAGCCGCAGAACGTGCTGGTGATCTGCTTCGGCATGGGAACCACCTATCGCTCCATGCTCTCCTGGGGAATCCCGGTCACCGGCGTCGAACTGGTTCCCAGCGTTCCGGAATTGTTCGGCTACTATCACGCCGATGGCCCGGCGCTGCTGCACTCCTCGCTCTCCAATCTGGTCATCGATGATGGCCGACGCTACCTTGAGCGCACCAACGAGAAGTACGATGTCATCGCCATCGATCCGCCGCCCCCGGTCTCGGCCGCGGGATCGAGCTTGCTCTACTCCGAAGAGTTCTACGGCATCGTGAAACAGCATCTCAAGCCCGGCGGAATCCTGCACCAATGGCTGCCGGGATGCGATGAAGTTGTCCGCGCCTCGGCCAGCCGCTCTCTGCGCAATGCTTTTCCTTACGTGCGCGTCTTCCCATCGGTCGGTGCATGGGGCATTCATTTCATCGCCAGCATGAGCCCGATTCCGAATCGCACCGCCAAAGATTTGTTGGCGCAGATGCCGCCGCACGCAGTCGAAGACATGATGGAGTGGGGCCCGGAAACCGATCCGGAGCGCCACATCGCCGCTGTGCTCAACCGGGAACTATCGATCGACCAGTACATCGCAGCCGCCCCCGAAGCCCCGGCGCTGAAGGACGATCGCCCCGTGAACGAATACTTCCTGTGGCGCATGCGCAAGCACTTCATGAAATGGCTCGCCGGCTAGCTAGGGTGAAAGAGCGGGCTTTGAGCCTGCGTCCAGCCTGGTCGTTAGGGTTGCATCAGGGCACGACTAGGCAGGGTTTGTATCAGGGCACGGCTTCACAGGCCGCTGAAAAACTCGGGTTCGGATGCTTTGTGTCAGGGCACGACTTCAGTCGTGCCGAACGAATCCTGCTGCAAATGGCCTTGAAGGGGCGCAGCTTTAGCCGCGCCGTAAGAGTCCCTTCTATTTTTTGGTCATCCCGAGGAGGCCTTCAGGCCGACGAGGGATCTGCTTTTCGAGTCGCCAATGCGACCCTCCCTCCAACTCGCGCCTGAACCGGCTTACACCCGGACCACGGTCCTGGACCGGCCGGCCTCCCGCGCCGCCGTCTCACGCTGGGCCTTGCCCGCGCTCGTCATCCTGCTCGGCTTCGCCCTGCGTCTCGCCTACATCAATCACGAGAGCGTCAGCGGCGACGAGGCCTTCTCCATAAGCGTCAGCCAGCTCCCACTGCATCAAATGCTGCCCGCGCTCATCGAGGACTACGTTCATCCACCGCTACACTACTTCGCCCTGCGCGGCTGGTCCCACATTGTGGGATTCGGCTTGTTCCAGGCTCGCCTGCTCTCCGCCATCTTCGGCACTCTGGCTATCGTCTTCCTCTACTTGCTTGCCGAATATCTCTTCGACCGACGGACCGCCCTGCTGGCTTCGCTGCTACTGGCCGTATCGCAGCTCGGCATCATGTTCTCGCAGGAGGTCCGGCCCTATGCGCAATTCCACTTCCTGGCCCTGTGCGCCGCTTACTTATTCCTGCGCGCCTTTCGCGAAGGCCGCCCGCTCTTCTGGTGGAGCTTCGTGGGATGCGCGACCTTGATGCTCTACACCGATTACTTCAGCGCCTACCTGATCGTCGCGCTGCTGGCCTTGCCCCTGATATTTCGCCGCTCGAACCGGCTGCGCCTGTGGTGGATGTTGAGCGGCATCGCGCTCCTCGCCGCTTCGTACCTCCCGTGGATCGGCAGCGGCATCCTGCACTCCGCGGCTACCGCCAATAAGACCTTCATGGGCAAAGAAACCTACGCCGCCGTGCACTGGTACACCCTGCTCTCGATTGTTAACTCCTTCAACAATGGCAAGCCGTCCGGCCTGCGCGCCGACTCGCCCTGGTGGTCCTACATTGTGGGAGGCCTGCTTTTCACAGCGCCGCTCATTTGGCTGCTCTGGAAGTTGGCGGCGAAAGACAATTCCACCCCGCGGCTGGAGGGCAACGCCATTGTCACCGCCGGCATTCTTTGCCTCCTGCCGGTACTGCTCACGCTGGTCGCCGGCGGAATCCTGCATATCCCCTACAATGTCAGATACGTCACATTTTGTGCCGCCTTTTATTATTTGCTGGTAGCACGCGCGATCTTCGGGCTACCGTCGAATGCGCTGCGCTGGACCCTGATAGTTCTCCTCATTGCCTACAGCGCCAACGCCCTCCGCGCCAATTACTTCCTGCGCTGGAAGGAACATTGGACCGAGGCTTTCGCCTACGTCCAACAGAACCGCCGCCCCGGCGATTGCGGTGTCTTCCTGCCCGACTTCGCCGTTCCGCCGCAATGGCCAATCACCCAGGCCGGCCGTGCGTCGTTTCGCACCCTTCCCCAGGAAAACGTCGCCGCCGGGTTGCCGGGATGTTCGCGGGTCTGGGAAGTCTCCTGGGCGCCGCGCGACGATTTCCGCTGGCTCCGCCAGCACGAAGCCGGCAACACTTTGCTGGCCACGAGTTTCAACAAGGTGACCGAGCAGCATTACTACGGCGTGAATGTGGCGCTGTATTCCCGGGCGGAGCAGTGATTCAGACTTACTCGAATAGTGCGATGCCGCAATCTGCAACCACTCTCGAAGGGCCTGCAACCGCGTCGCGGCTCTCCCCCGCGCACGATCCATTCCCTCGTATATTCCTCATCGCCAGCGTCGCCCTCATCGTCCTCATCACCGCCATGCGCACCGGCGTCTCCTGGAGCAACGATGCCTGGATCAACCATCCCGCCGGCTCTCTCATCGCGATGGCCGCCGATCTCAGGGCTGGAGTCTTCTACCGTCCGCTATACGACAATGTGGGATATGGCGGCACGCGCTACCTCCCGTTGTATTTCGTCCTGCACGCCGCACTGATGAAACTGGGCGTTCCCGTGCTGCAGGGAGCCTATCTGCTGTCCGGCATGGCTGTCCTTCTGCTGATTGCCGGCATGTTCTACCTTCTGCGAGTTCTTGGGGTTGAGCCCTGGCTAGCGGCGTGCTCGGCCGGAGCACTGTTAGCAGCCGGGTGCGCGCAGTATTCTATCTTCAGCCCGCACGCCGACGGACTCGCCAGCGCGCTGAACGTCTGGGGCCTCGCCGTCGCCGCCCAGCCAAAGCCTACCCACAGGAAAATCCTGCTGGCCTCGATCTTGTTCGCTCTGGCCTGGTCCGCCAAGATCACCACCGTCTTCGGCCTCGCCGCCGCATTCGTCTGGTTCCTCGGCACCGGCCTGCCGCAGATGGCTTGGATCCTCGCGGCTGAAACCTGCTGCGGCTACTTGGTCGTCGCGACTGCGCTCTTCTTCGGCAGCCAGGAACGCTTCTGGCAGATTTTCAAAGCCTGCGCCTCCGGTGGCACGACTCTGCTGGGCGCTGCTGCCGGACCGTGGAACATGTTGACGTTGGCCGCGCGACTCGATCCCGCAGCGCTCTTGTTCGCTGGTCTGGGATTATTCGCCCTGGCTCATGCCATCTACATGGGAAAACTTCTCCGCAATCTGCCGACGCTGCTCTTCATTGCAACTCTCGCGGTGACCGCGTTCATCTACGGCACGCCGGGAGTGAATGAAAATCATCTGCTCGATCTCCAGGTTGCGTCGCTGGTTCTTATCGCGACCCAACTGGCAAATGCAACCACGCTGCTTCAGAAGCAATGGGGAATCGCGGCGCTGGCGATGGCCGTTCTCGTCTCCGTGCTGCCTGCCCTGCGGCACTTCAAGAATCACGACCTCAGATTTCACCGCCATCGTTTCCAAACTGTTGTTGCCTCGATCGGCGATACCAGCAAGCCCATCCTCGCGGAAAATCCTGTGATCCCTTTGCTCGCCGGCCAGCAGCCTTACGTTCTCGATGCCTGGATGCTGCGGTTGCTGCGCACTCGCATTCCGGATTTCGGCGACCCGCTTCTGGAAGGCATCCGCCATCAGGCATTCGGCGCGGTCGTGCTCTGCATGGCCGATCCTGGCACCGGCTTCGGCCACTGGTGGTATGAGACCCAGCACTTTGGTCCGGGCTTCGCCGCCGCACTCAACCAGAATTACCGGCTGGTCAAAGTAGTCGACGACCAGAAGATCTACTTGCCGATAGGGGATGGTTCGAGCCTGGCTCCAGACCCGCCTGGCGCCAAGTAACGCATTCCGCCTTGCCTGCTCGGAGCGCCGCCCTGCCGCAAGTGAAATCTTTTTCCCAGACGTTCGGAATTTTCCTCCTGCAACGCTCACCTGCAACACTGCAGTTCCATGCTCAACGGGCGGTTTCCACCGTTCTCCACCCGAAGGTCCCCGCGACAGGGTTCCTGCAATGAACTCCTTAGCCGTGCAAGCCCAGGAAAATGAGCGGGTTCGCACAGAACAAGCTCTCCACTCCCTGTCCGGCGGCGGCCTTGGCCGGAAACCCAAACTGGCCATTTCCGTGCTACTACTCCAGTAAATAGCTATAACCACACTGGGCACGCAGCAAATGTGACTCGGAGGATGAAAGTGTGCCCAACTGCGCGACGGGAAACCGACCCCTCACCGGCCTTTCACTGGTGGCCACCTACTCCGGGCTCCCACAAATCGCTCCCACAAATCCTATGAGTCCCGATACCAATCCAGCGCCAGCCGTTTCCGTTGTCATCGCTTCCATCGTCGGAGCGCCCTTCATCGACGACTGCGTGGCCTCGGTCTTCGCGCAGAAAAACGCGCCCGCCTTTGAGGTCATCGTGGTGGATTGCCGCGGGCCGGAGAACGTGCAGCGCCTGGCCGCGAAGTTCCCCGCGGCGCGCTTCGTCGAGGTGCCGCAGCGCGAGTCTGTCCCTCAGCTGCGCGCAACCGGAGTGCAGCATGCCCAGGGCGCGATTGTCGCCATCATCGAGGAACACTGCCTGGCCGCGCCTGACTGGTTGGCAACTCTGACCTCCGCCTTCTCCTCCGACTACGTTGCCGTCGGCGGCCCGGTCGACTTCCGCCCGGACGGACGCCTGCGCGACTGGATCACCTACTTCATCGAGTACAACTCCTACCTCCCGCCCTGGATTGATGGCGACTCCCACAATGTGGGAAGCGCCAACGCGGCCTATCGCCGCGAGACGCTGAACTCGAATCAAGCCCTCCTCGGCGTCGGTTACTGGGAGGCGGCGCTGCATCCCAAGCTGCTGGCCGAAGGCGCGCGCTTCCGCAGCGTTCCCGGCATGATCGCCTACCATCGCGGCCCCTTCGACTACGGCTACTATGTGCGGCAGCGCTATCTTTTCAGCCGCGCTTTTGCCGGCGCGCGCCGCGGCACACTCTCGCCGGCCAAGCGGGCGGTGTATTTGCTCGCCGCTCCGGCGATCCCGTTTGCCTTGCTGGCGCGCATCGCCTCGCGCGTCTTCGCCAAGCGCTGCCATCCCGGCAAGTTCCTTCTCAGCCTGCCGTTGTTGGTTCCGGCCATGACCAGCTACGTCTGCGGCGAGTGGATGGGCTACGCCTTCGGTCCCGGCAACGCCTTGATGGAAGTGGAATAGTCATGACGGCGAACCCAGCTCTTAGCGTGGTCATCACCGTGGTCAGCGACACCTCCGAGGCGTCCGACACGCTCCATCTCGAAAAATGTCTGCAGGCTTTCCAGCAGCAAATCGACCCTCCCGCGATGGAGCTGCTGGTTACGTGCAATGGTCGCCTGCCCGGCATCGAGAAGTTGAAGAGCCGCTTCCCCGACGTGAATTTCATCGCGGTCGACAAACTTCGCACCGCCCGCTCTGGCCCCAGCCGCGAGCATCATGACGAGCTGCGCGGCATCGGCATCCGCCAGGCGCGCGCTCCGCTCGTCGCCCTCATCGAGGACGTTGGCCTTCCCGATCCTGACTGGGCGGCGCACGTAGTGAAAGAACATGCGAACGGGTACGCCGCGGTCGGTGGCGCCATGGAGAACGGCATCGACCGGCCGCTCAACTGGGCGCTTTACTTCGGAGATTTTGGCCGCTACCAGAATCCCATCCCGCGCGGCCCCAGCGCTTTTGTCAGTGACGCCAATGTCTGCTACAAACGCGCGGCGCTGGAGCGCGTTGCCGACGCCTGGCCCAACTCCTACAACGAGGCTCGCGTGCACGGCGCGCTGGCCAGCCGCGGCGAAGTGCTGGCGCTCTCGCCGGAGATCGTCGTCCGCCAGAACCGTCTCAACCTGCGGCTCGGGTCGGTGCTCACCGAGCGTTATGTCTGGGGCCGCTCCTACGCCGCGACCCGTGTTGCCGGTGTACCCGCGTCAAAGCGAGCTGTGTTTGCCATTCTCTGTCCGCTGCTCCCGATTGTGCTTTTCCTGCGTCAGCTGAAAAAGGTTCTCGACAGCAAACGCAACCGCGGCGCCTTCTTGCGGTCTGCGCCGCTAACCATGCTGCTCAACACCGCATGGTCATGTGGTGAGTTCGTCGGATACGTTACCGGCCATCCATGAGGCCATGACCCAATCTTTGGCTGGTTTCGAAGTCGAGGGTTTTGAAGGGGCGCAGCTTTTAGCTGCGCCGTACAAGCCCTTATTGTAGATTTGTCATCCCGAGCGGAGCCTCCGCCTGCCTTTTCCGACCCGCTTCTTTTGCGGGTCGGGCGGACGCGCAGTCGAGGGACCTGCTTGTCGTCCGGGTTGCTAATTACCTCTTTCGCGTGAAGCCCACAACCACAGTTGACCTTCGCCTCTCGGTGATCGTCCCGGCTCGCAACGCGCACCTGCATCTCTCGCGTTGCCTCGATGCCCTGAGCCGCTCCGACTATCTCAACTGTGAAGTGATCGTCGTCGACGACTGCTCCACCGACATCACGCCGCAGATCGCCGCCCGCTACGGCGCGCGTTGCCTGCACACGCCGCAGACGCTGGGCCCGGCGGGAGCCCGCAACCTGGGAGCACGCAGCGCGGCAGGCGAGATCCTCGTCTTCGTGGATGCCGATGTTGTGGTGCCTCCGGACGCTCTCTCCCGCATCGCCGACGACTTCGCGCGCGATCCCGAACTCGCTGCCGTCTTCGGCTCCTACGACGACCAGCCGGCCTGGACCACCTTCATCTCGCAATACAAAAACTTAATGCACCACTACGTTCATCAGATGGCCAGCGAGTCGGCGACAACTTTCTGGGCCGGCTGTGGCGCAATGCGCAAGAGCGTTTTTGAGGAGTTCCACGGCTTCGATGCCGAGACCTACACCACGCCTTCGATCGAAGACATCGCACTCGGCTTAGAGTTGGTGCAGCAGGGCCGCACCATCCGCCTCGACAAGAAGATTGAAGTCAAGCACCTGAAGCGCTGGACTGCGCGCAACCTGCTTCGTGCCGACATCCTGTATCGCGCGATCCCCTGGACTAGACTCATCCTGACGTCGCGCCAGCTTCCCCGCGATCTCAATCTGACCTACGCCTCGCGCGCCAGTTCCCTGCTGGTCGGCTTGCTCTCCGTCGGCCTTGTTTTATTGCCCTTCAGTATCAGCGGACTCCTCCCCCGGAGACCAGCGCCGCTCCTCGCCGCGATTGCCTTGATCGCGGTGGCGCTGGTGTTGCTGAATCTCGACGTCTACCGTTTTTTCCTGCGCAAGCGCGGATGGTGGTTTGCCGCGCGCGCCGTCGTCGCTCACTGGGTTTACTACCTGTACAGCGGCATCACTTTCTTCGCCTGTCTGGCGGCTCATGTTCTTACCTTGCCGCTGTCGCCGCCACGCAAGGCGAGCGTCCGGCGTACCTGACCATGAAGATTGGCGTCGATGCAACCTCGTGGACAAACCGCCGCGGTTATGGCCGCTACACGCGCGCGCTGCTCACCGCCGCAGTCGAGCTCGACCAGCGCAATGAGTACACCTTTTTCATCGACAGCGAATGTCCCGAATTTCCCTTGCCCGCCGGAGTCGAGGTTTGCCGGATTGCGACCACCGTGCCGACGACGCAAGCCGCCGGCGCCGATAGTCGCCGCTCCGTCGCCGACCTGTGGGCGGTTGCGAGCGCCATCCGCCGCGCGCGTGTGGATCTCATCTACTTTCCGACCGACTACACCTATGTTCCTTTCTTTATCGGAGCGCCGCGGCTGGTGACAATTCACGACACCATCTCCCAGCAGTTCCCCCAACTGGTGTTTCCCACGCTGCGCTCGAAGATTTTTTATCGCGCCAAGATTCGCTCGGGAATTCAGCAGGCACGGCTATTGATCACCGTCTCCGAGTTCTCGCGCCGGCAATTGGTCGAGCGGCTCCACATCCCGCAGCCTCGCCTGCGCGTCGTCAGCGAAGCTGCTGACCCGATTTTCCAGCCCGCGCAATCGTCTCCTGCCGATGAGGCCTTCCAGCGCTGGGATATTCCGTGTGATGCCCGCTGCCTGATCTATGTCGGAGGCTTCAGTCCGCACAAGAATTTGACGATGCTGCTCGACGTTGTTCGCGAACTGGTCGAGCGCGACACCTTTCGCGATCTGCGCCTCATCATGGTCGGAGATTACAGCGGCGATTCTTTCTACTCCTGCTATAGCGAACTCACAAAGCAAGTAGAGTGCGATGGCTTGAAAAAGAACGTTATGTTCACCGGCCGTCTGGAAGACGAGGACTTGCTGGTGCTGTTGAATCGCTCCCACGCTCTGGTGCTGCCTTCCTTCTGCGAAGGCTTTGGACTGCCCGCGGTCGAGGCTGCCGCCTGCGGCACGCCGGTGCTGGCGACCACAGAGAGCCCGTTGCCCGATCTGCTTGGCGAAGGCATGATGGCCGTCACGCCATCCGACCGGGCCGGCTGGCTGCACGCCATCGAACTTGTCCTCACCGACGCGGCATTGCGCCAGCACATGAGCCAGGCGGCGCTGGCCGCGGCCGGCCGCCTGTCCTGGAAGAACTCCGCCCAGCAGCTTCTCTCCGTCTTCGACGAGGTCCAAGCCGCGGAGAAGTCTGTCTCAGCTCGCTTTGAAGGAGCACAGCTTTAAAGACTGCGGAAAAAGTCGCCTTCAAGGGTGTTGAAGGGGCGCAGCTTCAGCCATGCCCTGAGCTTGTCGAATGGGTGCGCCGTTGCAAGTTGTTTGTTTTGTCATCCCGAGGAGGCCTTCAGGCCGACGAGGAGCCTGCCCTGAGCTTGCCGAAGGGATCTGCTTTTCGACTTTTTCCGCAGCAGCTTTAGGAGTGCCGTTCAGTCTTACTATTTCTCGCAGACTTTAAGTCCGCGAGGGTTTTGCTGATTTTTTCGCTACTCCATACCGCAATGGTGCGTCCCCTTCGTTTCTGCTTCCTCTCGATTTTCTATCCGCCCTACAGTTTCGGCGGAGATGCCATCTTCGTCTCGCGCCTGGCCAACGCCCTGGCCTCTCGCGGACACGAAGTCGATGTCATCCATTGCGTCGACAGCTACAAGACGCTCGCAAAAGGTGAGCCGGAGCACAGCTTCGTCAATCATCCCAACGTCACCGTCCACAGCCTGCGCAGCCGGTTGGGAATCCTCTCGCCCCTGATCGCGCAACAGACCGGCAGCCCCTGGCCGAAGAGCAAAAAGATCCTCGAAATCTTCTACAGCAAGAAATTCGATGTCATTCACTACCACAACATCTCTCTCTTCGGCCCCGGAGTCCTGCAGCTGGCGCCCGACTATCGCGACTTCGTCAAGCTCTACACCGCGCATGAACACTGGCTGGTCTGCCCAATGCATGTGCTATGGAAAGACAACCAGCGCGTCTGCGACAAGCCAGAATGCCTGCGCTGCACGCTGAAGTTCCGCCGCCCGCCGCAACTATGGCGTTACAGCGGATTGCTGGCGAAAACACAAACGGCCGTTGATGCTTTCATCGCACCCAGCGTCTTCACCCAGCAGATGCACCAGCAACGCGGATTCGCTTCGCCCATGACGGTATTGCCCCACTTCGTCCCCAATAGCCGCGACGATCGATCACCAGCCGGCCAGTCGCCTCATCCCCGTCCATATTTCCTGTACGTGGGACGGCTGGAGAAGATCAAGGGCGTGGAGACGTTGTTCCCCGCGTTCCGGCAATATGCAAATGCTGACCTGCTGATCGCAGGCTCAGGCACGATGGAAGCGGAACTGCGCCAGCAGACGCGGGGCATGACCAATGTCCACTTCCTGGGAGCGCTGCCGCAGGAAAAGCTACAGAGTTTCTATCGCCACGCCATCGCCGTGCTGGTTCCTTCCGCCGGCTATGAAGTATTGGGCCTCGTCATCCTTGAAGCCCTGGTGCAGCGCACGCCGGTGATCGCGCACGATCTGGGAGCGCTTACCGAGGTCACGCAGCAAAGCCAGGGCGGCCTGTTGTATCGCAACCAGGAAGAACTATTGGCGGCGATGGAGCGCTTGCGGACCGACCCCACGCTTCGCCGCCAGATGGCCGAGCGCGGTTATCAAGCCTATGCGGAACGCTGGACGGAGACGGCTCATCTCGACGCCTACTTCCAGATCCTCGAGAACACCGCACGCCGCAAGCTGGGCTTTGTTCCCTGGCAGCAGCCGGCGCGAGCCTCGCTGGAGTTCCCCGCCGTCGCCGTCGTCTGAGTTCGGCGGTTAAACGAAAATTTGCCCATTCCCCTGAAGCTCGGTCACCGCAAAGATTACAATGAGTCTGGTTTCGGAAACTAGGATGGCAGCCGCGAAGGGCGCTGTGTCGGGAGTGGAAAACAACGGCGAACCAAGTTTGCTGCTGCAGACCTTCGCGCCTCTGCACCGCACGGCCATGGGAATTGCCTGCGGCGTGGTTGGCGGCGGTCTCCTCGCCCTCGTCTCGCTCGCCCTGCTCAGTCGCGGAACCGATGAAGCCGTGACTGCCGGCGCCCTGCTGGGACAATTTCTCTGGGGCTACTCCGTCTCCTGGCCCGGCGTCTTCATCGGACTGATCTGGGGATTTGTCGTAGGCTTCGTCCTGGGCTACGGATTCGCGCTAGTCCGTAACGGCGCGGTATGGCTCTGGCTCACCATGATCCGCTCGCGCGCCGAGATGGACCAGTACTCCGACTTCCTCGATCATCTCTAAGGAACATTCTGTTCATGCAAGAAACATTGCGGATGTTACAGGATGCCTAAGATTCCGTTCGCTCCGGCGCGAACCTCGGAGAGACAAGAAACCAGTACCGCAGGCACGGCATAACTTAGCCCAGCACGGAGCGAACCCGGGGTCCCCAGCTCGCGCCGATTTTGCGCGAATTGGGGTGGAAAGCGGAGTGCTGGGTAGCTTGGTAAATGGAACTGAGTCCCGTAGGTGTCTGTGTCGTAGCCGTCCCGCCGCTCCGCGGCTCAATTATTTTTCCCACTTGACCGCGGGCTGACGCCCGCGGCTAACACAAATGTCGCCGCTTCGCGGCTGATTCGATCGCA
>JBARGS010000448.1:0-8240 GCA_049798495.1 Candidatus Korobacteraceae bacterium
ATATAGACAAACTTAAACCAGGCTCCTACCGTCTCGAAATACAAGCTTCTGACTCCGCAGGACGAGAAACCCAGTGGCGCCAGGCAATGTTCACGGTCGAGTGAGTTTTCCAACTGCGTGGACAACACAGGCAAGCTCCACGCCTGACATCAGAGATGAATTTGCCTGGTGCCCCAGGTTCGGCGCTCTTTTGGCCTAACCTGGGTCGCGTCGACGCATCGTGCCCGCCTACCCTGGGCTGAGGAAGATTCGCGGCGCCCCGCCGTTGATTGTCAGCTCGCGATCTCTGGCCGTCCACTCCGACTCGATTTCTACCACACCCATTTCGCGGAAGGCGTAATGCCGAAAGCTGCTCCACTTCCAATCCCCTGGCCCCTTTACCAGTCCGCGCTTCACCGGATTGCGGTGCAAATACCGTAGCTTGATCCCAAATTCACGGACGCTGCGCACGTTCCGGTCATAGTATCTCTTCTGCCAGAACGGCTCATCGGGTCCCAGGTTAGCGTCCAAAACAGGGACGCGAACCTTTGGCACCAGCCTCAGACTCCTCGCGCGCTTACTGAATGACAGCTTGAGGTAGTGCATCGCTTCAGCCAGGTTGCCGTGTTCGGGCTCGCTGACCAGCAGATGCACGTGCTCCGGCATGACCACGTAGCCATAGATGCGCATCCGGAAACGCAGTCGCATGGCTTCCAGGCGGAGGGGAAACAGGTCGTAGAACCTGGTGTCGGCAAATTTCGGTTTTCGCCGATAGCAACTGAAGGTGATGAAGTGCGACTGACCCGATTCGTGGTAGCGACGCAGACCTCGCGGCATAGATCGACGCTACATCGACCGATGCCGGTCATCAGTGACGCCAAGCACGCTCGACCGTGAGCCCAGGGCCCAGGTTAGCGTCCAAACGAAGGACGCGAACCTGGGGCACCAGGCTCGGGAGTTTTATTAGCTGCGTACCCAGCGCTTCCGCGCTGGGCTAATTACTTTCGCCCGCTGGGCTAACTCACTTCCGCCCTGGCGGGCTGTATTGTTCGAGTACGCGCGGTTGATGCGGTCGGGGGCCCAGATTCGCAACTCGGGCGGAAAGCAGATCCCTCGTCAGGCTGAAAGCCCTCCTCGTGATGACAATCGATAGTACTTTGCAATACAAAGTATACTGCAATGACAAGTCAAGGAAGCAACATCGCTTGCGGTCGTGACTGGAAGCTTGCGGCTCGGAGCTAGCTGCTGCTTGCTTCCTGAGCGGCAGCTTCCGTCTGCGGCTTGGGATTGGCGACCCGTTCGATGATCTCTTCCGCCAGCTTGAGATACGCTTCGGCGCCGCGGGAGTGCGGGTCGTACGTCAGCGCAGGCTGGCCGTGGCTGGGAGCTTCGGCGAGGCGGATGTTGCGAGGGATCGCGGTCTGGCACATCAGGTCGCCGAAGAAGCTGCGCAGCTCGGCGGCAACGGACTGCGCCAGGTTGGTGCGCTCGTCGAACATGGTGAGGACGACGCCTTCGACGGCGAGCCCGCGGTTGAGGTCGACGCGGATGCGGTCGATGGTGTCGAGCAGCTCGGTGACGCCTTCGAGGGCGAAGTACTCGGCTTGCATGGGGATGAGGACGGTGTCGGCGGCGACCAGCGCGTTGAGGGTGAGCAGGTCGAGCGCGGGCGGACAGTCGAGGACGAGGAACTGGAAGCGGTCGCGCAGGGGCTGGAGCGCGTGGCGGAGGCGGTACTCGCGGAAGTCGAGGGAGACGAGCTCGATGTTGGCGCCGAGCAGGTTCTTGTGCGCGGGGATCACGCTGAGGTTGGGGAGCGCGGTCGGCTGGAGGGCCTGCTCGGCCGTGAGCTCGCCCATGATGACCTTGTAGGTGTTGGGGCGCTCGGGGTCGCGCAGGAAGCCGAGGCCGCTGGAGGCGTTGGACTGCGGGTCGCAGTCGATGAGCAGCGTGGTGGCGCCGTGCTGCGCGAACGAGGCGGCGAGGTTGATGGCGGTGGTGGTCTTGCCCACGCCGCCCTTCTGGTTGGTGACCGCGATGACCCTGCCCATGTCGGCTCCGTTGCGCGTGAATAGAGTCAAGGTTAGAACGCTGGCGGCGCGGCGGCAACGGATGAGTCGCAGTGGACGAAGTATTTCCGAGGAAAAGCTGTGCAATTCTCGGATGCGAGGCTGGAAGGCGCTGATTCGGCAACGCATAACATGCAGCGCGGGCTGTGGGTAAGTCGTGGCTGCGCGCTGGCAGGGGCCGGAGGCCGAGATCTGGGCGATGGATTGTCTGGGATTAGCAGATCGCGTGGTGGTCCGATCCGGGGTGGGCCCTGTCAGGAGATCGGATTCTCTGGCAGCGTGGGAAACATTTCGGCGACACTAGCATTCCAACCGCCAGACGGAGAAGTTAGCCTTCGTCCCTCGGCGGAAACCGTCGCTCTGGGAGACGGCCGGGATTCTGGCTGGCCAACCCGCTCTAGCAAGAAATGGCCAACTGAAATGTTCCACGTGGAACAATTGAGACGCGAGCCCTACTTGGTCGGGAAAATGGATTTTGCGGCATCCGGCGGAGCGGCCACCCAGCCGACAGCACGGAAAAATGTTCCACGTGGAACAATTGGCGGCGGAGGGAAGTTCCGCTCTCAGCGTCGGCCCTGCGAGGCGCTGCAAGAATTCTTGTTGGATTGAGCCGCAGGCCGGAAATGTTCCACGTGGAACATTTTGCAGCTCCTCCGGGCTCCGAACCTGTATCGTGTGAAGCCATCAGGGGCTCGACCCGTCCAGATGCCCACGTCACCACCTCAACAGGACCATCCACGGCGGTCGTTCTCGTCCCGGACGCCACCGTCGCCCCTATTCTTGAAGGTCCGGCGCTCTACGCAATCAAAAGCAACCTCTCGAACCAGCGCCCTCCTAAAAATATCCATTTCGTGCTTTCAGCGCAATATATACCACAATAAGTATAATATGCGGTAAATAATAGATATTTATTCCCACTTTAACAGTAATACTTGGCTAAAAAACAGTCAACAATTCCAGCTTACCTTGTAGTCGTCGGAAGAGCATTCTACTGTCAGCTTCCCCAAGCAGCGACGACGGCACCCCGCCAAAGCAGATCCCTAGCCGCCAAAACAGAACAAATCTTATCTACTTGACTCAACCCCAGCTTTCCGCCACGTTGTGCCACACTCATTTCCCGTGCCTTCGGCCTGATTCCCCGGCGCACTGGGTGCGGTCGGCGCCTTCAGCTGCGCTGCCTTTGCCGCTGACGGCTCTCCCGCGCCTTCGGCGCAGCCGCTCCATGAGCTTCCCCGCTGCCCGCAGCACTTTAGGATGGAACAACCTGTGCTGCCAGTTCCTCGCCGCTCATCTCGATGGGCCTGCTTCTTACTTCTTCGCCAAGGCGACGCTGTGACCTCCCCTCCTTCCCCCCACGCTGGTCGAACAGTTCGCCGCCGAGGACAAATGCCGCGCCGCCCTGACGCATTTCGGCCGGCCCCACGGCATCCGATGCCCGTGTTGCGCTCACGATAAGGTGACGCCGGTGCGCCGGTGCCAGGTCGACGACCGCACTTCATGCCACTACCAGTTCTCCGTAACTGCGGGCATCATCTTCCACGAACTCCCGTCTCCCGCTCACCCAGTGGTTCTTCGTCACCTATCTGATGACCATCTGTGATTATCCACAACCTGCGGGTGCCCCGGGTCTCGCGGTTTTCGAGACCCGGGTGAGTGCGGCCGATGACGGTGGGAAAGTTGCCGCTTACCTGAACCTCAGCTCTCGCAAAACAATTGCTCCGCGGCGTGATGAAGAGCACACTATCTCAGCTATCGACGACGGAACCCCAGATCTCGAACAGCGCGAGACCTGGGGTAGCCGCCCACGGCGATTCCTCAAGAGTACGGCAAGCCTTTCTAGCGGACTTGCGCAACCCGCCGAACGCCGTCCGGCGGGTTGGCCGCCCTGATCCACTTCTCGATTGCGCCCTCCAGACGAAATTCTTCAACGATGGTCGCCCCGGAGATATACCGCTCGACGCCTTTCTTGCGCTGGTCGTAGATCTCCTTGTCGCTGCCCGTGTCTGACTTCGACCGCACCAGCACGATGAAGACGCCGTCTCCGCTCACCACATCGAACTTCGCCGGCGGCCGGCACTCGTTCTTGGCATCGGTGATCACCAGCACGGGCTTGGACTCCGCACTGGCGCGGATGACCATGTCGAGAACGCAGGTGTTGTGCGCCGGCGGCAGCTTGGTCTTGAATACCTCCTCCAGCTCCGCGTGCACCATCTTCGCCAGCTTCTCCCTCCAAGCCCGCCGGACCGGCTCCGGCGCCAGTTCCTCGCCCGAGGACTTCCAGCGCACCGGGATGGGTTCAGCGCTGTAGATGTGCTCGGAGAAGAGGATCACATCCAGCCCACGCATCTCGCCGGCTCGATCGGCGACCGCCGCGGCGAGATGTTGGTCCAATCGGTCGGCGTCGGCTACGCTGCCGGTTTCATCGACCATCATTTTGGGGACCTGCGCGCGCGACGGTGTGGGCACGAGCAGCAGCAGCATGACCACCAAACCGAGCACGGCGATCTTCAACCCTCCCGAGGACAGCGGACGGCGGCGGGCGAGGTTTCTGGTCAGCCGCGCGATTTCGCTCTGACGCGCGCGACAGCGCCGCACGATGCGTCCGCTCCATCCGTAGTGCCGCCAACCCGCGAGCGCGACCGCCGTGAGCCACAACAAACTCAATTCAATGCCCCACCACGCCCAGGAGGTCAGGCTGAGCAGCAGGTCAGCCAGTTCGGCATCGGCGAAGCGCCCGAGTAGAAGTACCGTCACCGACAGCAGGAAGAGAGTCCAACCCGGAATCCAGAACCAGCGGCTTCGGCGAACGAAAACTTGTTCGTCGCACAGCAGCAGGAGCAGCAGGTCGGTTAAACAGGTTGCGGTTACGAAAAACAGAATCCCCAGGCTGAGACCAACCAGGTGACTTTGCACGGAGTTGGCCGTCAACATAGAAGCCACGACGGCGCCGGCGAACAGGGCGACCACCGCGACGAACGCGCAAACCGCGCTCAGGGTTTCGTGCCGCGTGTGAATATGAGGTATGGGTTGGGGATCGACATCGTACATATCCGCGAGCCGCTGATACTCGATGCAATCGTCTGCGTTTTCGGCTTCCAGGCGAGCCTTTTCGGTTTCGTCCCGGTGATTGAAATCGACACTCACATGGATCTGGACCTCTTCCGACGTCAGTTTCATGGCGACCCTCCTAAAAAGTGGTCATGGGCCCCGAAAGTTGATACCAACAATTAGTGACGCACGATTCGACAATGGTTGCCTTGCGTGTTTTTTTTCTCTTTTACAGCGCATCTATTTTCTTGATTTTTGCGCTGCTTATTTCGCGGAGGATTCCGCGCACCACATCTTAGGTTGAGAGCGTGCCAGAAACCGCGTATAGTTGTCAAGATCTATTTCTTCCTCGGAGAAAAATTCTTGACGACAAGCGAAGTCCTCCGTTCCTTCCCTGGCCTGAACCGCGATCTGCTTTATTTCTGGGAGAAGCGGAATTGGATCGTTCCTGACCGCAACGAGAAGGGGCGCCGCGACTACAACGAAGAGCATGTTCGCAAAATCGCGATCATGTGGAAGGCTTACGGCGAGGGATACTCACCCAAGCGGGCCTACGAACGCGTTTCCCTCACCGAATCGCTGAACCACCCCGAGGTCTTCGCCCTGCTAAAGGCCAGCACCGGCATGGTCGATGCCGCTCTGCATGGTAAGGTCGATGAGGCCCTGCGTCACGTGACCCAGACCGTTGCCGAGCATCTTCGCGCCGAGGTCTGCACCATCTTTTTGGTGGCCGAAGATTCCCGCGACTACTTGCGTTTGGTCGATCAGTTCGGTGGAACTCCAGCCGAAGGCGGACGGCTGATTGCCATTCGCAGCGTCCCCAAGAGCGGCCTCACCGGCCACCTTGCTCTTCAAGGGGAGAAGTTTCGCGATCACGGCGAGTCTCTTCGCAACCATCCCAACGCGACCGGTGAGCCTCCCAAGCATCTCGCCTCTCAAAAATGCTTTTCGCTCATGGCCCTTCCCCTGCAGGATCACAAAGGGCGGTTGCTCGGTCTGCTGAAAGTCGAGAACAAGCAACCCCTCGTCGGCCCTCCCAGCGATGCCATCTTCTTCGATCGCGACGATGAAGCTGTGGCTCAGATCCTCGCCAATGAAATCGTCTTGGCCTTGCAGACCCTTCGCATCCTCGATGCCACCCGCGACTTGCTAAAGGCGATGAATGAGACCCAGGGAATCGGCGACTTCCTGGCGCGCGTCCTTGCCAAAACCCGCTTCCTCCTCCATGCCGATCGCGGCGACGTCGCCTGGGCGGACGAGGGCCAGCAACGGGTCCTCATCCGCGACAAAATCGGTCCCAGTAAGTTGCCCGTCAACAGTCCCCTGCCCGAGCACAGTATCACGCACAGGGTGTTCGCCACTGGCCTTCCTTACCTCTGCCAGGATGTCAGCCAGGAACCCATCTATTACCCCACGAACGATAATGTCCGCAGCGAGGTCGCTGTTCCTATCAAGTTCGGTAACCAGGTGCTGGGCGTCTTGAACGCGGAATCGTTTCAGGTCAACGCCTTCGACAAGCAGGACCAGGCCCTGCTCGAACAGCTCGCGGACATGGTCGGCCTGGTCGGCCACTTGATCGAGCATAACGAGTATGAACAGGCCCGGGCCTATATCGACATGCAGTCGGTCCTGTCGGAAGTCCGCGAGCAGAAATCCTCGCGTGAGGTCCTGCAATTGATTCTTCGCAAACTCGCGGAATCCGACTTTGATCGGACGCGCATCTTCGAATACAAACCGGAAGAAGAGCCGCCTGTTTTCCGTTGTTTTGATTCCTGGGACCAGGAACAGGCGGACAAATACCGCGATCTTCTGATCACGATTCCCAATAACCATTACGCCGAGGAAATGGCCTTCGAATGGAAAGAGCACAAGTCGGCTCGCATTCGTAACCCAGCCATATTCGGTCCCGATCCCAACGCTGCTGCCTTCGACAAGCCTGCCGATCTGGAATGGGCCGTGGCCCCCTTGGCGATTTCCGGCAAACTCTATGGCTATCTGGCCGCCGACAATAAGTACACTCGCCGCACCATATCGAGGAAGAACCTGCGCCGGATGGAACTCTATGCGGCGCTTGCGGCGCAAAGCATTGCCAATATCTCTGCCCGCGAAAAAGATAAATAGAGTGGGAAAGTCTACAGGCGGACGCTTTAGACTTCGAGCGTGCCGTGAAGGTACAAGCGTGCTTTGCCGGCGATCTTCACGCGATCGCCATCGATTGCGCACTGCATGTGGCCACCGCGGGCGCTGAGTTGTTGCGCACGAAACGCGTCCTTGCCCAGCCGCCCCGCCCAATAGGGAGCCAGGGTGCAGTGTATCGAGCCGGTTGCTGGGTCTTCATCGATACCTTCCCACGGTGCAAACAATCGGCACACGTAATCCACGTCGCCCTCGCCGGCAGCGGTAACAATGGCGCCGCCGATCCCCATGTCAATTTTGGCGAGAGCGGCAATATCGGGCGTGAGCGCTCGGACTTGCTCGGCCTGATCCACCACCACGAGGTAGTCGCGCGATTTCATCACCAGCGCCGATTTCAAACCCAGGGCTGGTAAGAGGTCGACCGCCGTCTCACATGCTTGGGGTGGCCTGGCGGGAAAGTCCATTTCAAAGCTGTCCTGGCCCTGAGCGACGGTCAACATGCCGCTGCAGGTGTGGAAGCGAACCGGCCACACGCCGTGCTTCCGCAGCGCGAGCACAAAGGCGGATGCCAGGGTCGCGTGCCCGCACAGGTCGTCCTCGACTGTGGGTGTAAACCAGCGCAAGTCGAAATCGCCATCGGCGCGAGCAACAACAAAAGCGGTCTCGCTGTGCCTGTTCTCAGCGGCAATTTTCTGCATGATGCTGTCCGCGAGAAAAGCGGGAAGGATGCAGACCCCCGCCGGGTTACCTGCGAAGAGCTCATCCGTGAATGCATCGACGTGGTAATACGGAATTGCCATGTCGTGCTCCTCGAAACTGCTGGGCCACTCTAAGAAATGGGCCACCAGCATCGGTAGTCGTTGAAAATCTGCATAAATACGAGAAGCCATCTCATAAATCGTTTTGAAAGGGCACGGCTTCAGCCGTGCCGTCCAAAGGCTCGAAAAAACTGGGCTTTAGCCCCTGCGGGAAGCCGCGGTTTACCGAGCTGGTTCATTATGAGATAGC
>JBARGS010000449.1:0-6898 GCA_049798495.1 Candidatus Korobacteraceae bacterium
ACTTGTTCTTAGCTGACGGCTGATAGCTGAGAGCTGACAGCTGCCTGCTACACTGCCCTCATGGCCGGCGCCGAACAGCTCGGGCTCACCTTCCAGGCTCCGCCGCGCAAGGTCTATGCGGTGCACGACTTAGTCGCCAGCGTCCGTACGCAGGTGGAGCGCGCCTTCGCCGATGTCTACGTGGAAGGCGAGATCTCGAACTATCGCCCCGCCGAGTCCGGACACATCTACTTCACGCTGAAGGACGGCGCCGCCCAGCTTCGGGTTGTCATGTGGCGCACGCAGGCGCGATTGCTGCGCTTCCGGCCAGAAAACGGAACGCAAGTGATTGCACGCGGACGCGTCACTGTCTACGACGAACGCGGCGACCTGCAATTCCAGGCCGAGTATCTCGAGCCCAAGGGCGCCGGCGCGCTGCAGATTGCGTTCGAACAGTTGAAGGCAAAACTCGCCGCCGAGGGACTCTTCGACGCATCGCGCAAGAAGGCGATTCCAGTGCTGCCCCGCCGCATCGGTCTGGTTACGTCGGCGCGCGGAGCCGCTGTGCAGGACATTCTGAACATTCTTCGCCGCCGGCACGAGTCGGTGAACGTGCTCATTTATCCGGTGCAGGTACAAGGCGAGACGGCAGCGTCGGAGGTAAGCGCCGGGGTGCGCTATTTCAATCGCACGGACGCGGTCGACGTCATCATCGTCGCGCGCGGCGGCGGATCGTTCGAAGATCTGTTCGCCTTCAATGACGAAGGTCTCGCACGCGTCATCGCCGGCTCAGGCGTCCCGGTCATCTCCGCCGTTGGCCACGAGACGGACTTCACCATCTGCGATTTCGTCGCCGACCTGCGAGCCCCCACTCCGTCGGCGGCTGCAGAGCTGGTGATTCGCTCCAAGCACGATCTTTCCGAGAAGCTGACCGCGTTTCACAAGCGCCTGACGCAGGCCATCAATTACAAACTCCTGTTAGCCAATAACGCGCTCTCTGGTCTGGCGCAACATTCGGTCTTCGCCCGCATGGGAGATACGATTGCCCGCCGCCAGCAGCGCATGGACGATCTCGTCTTCCGCCTGGCGCAGGCGCAAACACGCACGGTGAAGAATTGTTCCCGGCAGCTCGACTTGCTCGACGCCAATCTTCGCCATCACGATCCCCGCGTTCGCCTCGGTCTCATGCGGCGCCAGCTCGATTCGCATACTGCCGGATTGAACTCGGAAATGTCGCGGCTTGTGCAGTCGCGCCGCACACAACTCGATCAAGCCAGTGTCGCGCTGGTAAGAGTCGGTGAAACCGTACTGCTCCGCCGGCGTTCACGTTGGGAGCGCCTGCACAGTAGTCTGGAAGCTCTCTCGCCCAAAGCAATTCTCGCCCGCGGGTATGCGCTGGTCTTCGATGCAGAAGGCCGCCTGGTCAAGGAGGCGGCGCAACTCCAGGCGGGCGAAAAGGTGCGCACGCAATTGGCGGAGGGGGAGTTTACGGCGATGGTGGAGCGAGTTGGGAAGGAAAAAGGTACTAGATAAGAAAATGCGATGAGGCTTGGTTTATTGACTTTGAGGTGGCGCACGTTTGACACGTCACCTCTCCACCTGAGCCAAGCAGCTTTAGATTGGCATCCGGCTCATTTACTTGTGATATCGTCGAACTCAATCGCATGCGTTTTGAGTGGGATTCGGTCAAGGCTGCCAAGAATTTCCGCAAACACGGAATTTCTTTTAACGAGGCGTAAGCGTATTTTATGATCCCTTCGCAACCACGGGCGATGACCCGGACCATTCCAAACATGAGCAGCGATTGGTGACTTTCGGGATTTCCTCGTCCGGACGGCTTCTCGTAGTGGCTCATACGGACCGCGAGGACATTATCCGCATTATTAGCGCCCGGCGCGCAACGCGGAGCGAGAGACTTATTTATGAAGAAGAGTAGAGTTTCCCCTGACGAACTCCGTGCGGAGTACAAGCGCTCGGATTTTAAAAAGCTTGAGCGCGGCAAGTACTACGAACGCGTGAAGAAGAACTCGAATGTTGTGGTGCTGGATCCCGAGGTTGCTGCGGTCTTTCCGAACTCAGACGCCGTCAACACCGCGCTGCATTCCCTGATGGAAGTGGGTACTAGGGTATCGCGCCTTATATCCGGCGGCCGCAGTCCAAGCCGGCTTCGGCGATCGAGGGACTGATCTGAAGCGCAGGTTACTCCGTAATCGCCGAGGCGTTGAGAACCGATAACCCAGGATCGTCGGGCGGCCAGGAAGAATTCTGTGGCATGCGCTTGCGCGCCGCGCATTATCAAACCTTAACTCATGAACACCCAGTAGCTGCTGTAAATTCAACTACCCACTAACCACTAGCCACTGTTTTAAAATGTAATCTGGCATTATGCACCGCCCAGGAAACCAGGATGCTGCAGAAGGTAGGCCACATTCCGCAATTGTCGGTGATCTCTATCATCGACATCCTGGTTGTCGCATTTCTCATCTACGAATTCCTTAAGCTCATCAAGGGCACACGCGCCATTCCCATGCTGGTCGCGGTCGTCCTGCTGGTCGGCGCTTTCTGGCTGGCGCACATCGAGCAGCTCAAGACGGTCGACTGGCTCATCACCACACTATTCCCCTACGCCGTTTTCGCGCTCATCGTGGTCTTCGGCGCCGAGATCCGTCATGCTCTGGCCCGGCTGGGACGCCGCCTGTCGGCCGCGCGCGGCGGCGCTTTCAACGGCACGGATAGCTACGAAGATATCGTGCTCGCGGCCAATCATCTTGCGCAGACTGTCACCGGCGCGCTCATTGTCATCGAACGCGAGATCGGCTTGCGCACCTTCATCGAGAGCGGCGTGCCGCTCGACGCCAATCTCTCTTACGACCTGCTGATCACCATCTTCCGCCCCAGCGCGCCGCTGCACGACGGCGCGGTCATCATCCAGAAGGGACGCATCGCCGCAGCCGCCTGCTTTCTGCCGTTGTCGATGAATCCCGTGCTCTCCACCCAGTACGGAACGCGCCATCGCGCGGCCATCGGCATCACGGAAGAGACGGACGCCATCTCGGTGGTAGTTTCGGAAGAGACGGGGTCGATCAGCCTCGCGGTTGGTGGCGCCATCGAGCGCGACATCACGGTCGAATACCTGCGCGAGCGCTTGAGCGAAGTGTTGCGGCGTTACGTGCCGCCAGCCGCGCTTCCCACCGCGGTCACCGATCGCGAGATGGCGGCCGAAGACCGCGAGGTCGAGCGCCTCAGCCACGAGAAAGATCTGGCCGATGGGGCGGAGCGCTGACCATGGCTCAACCGCTGCGAAATTTCGTTCGTAAGTACATCCTCCAGAACCTGCCGTTCAAGCTGGTGTCGCTGGCCATCGCCATTTTGCTTTGGTGGGCGGTAGGGCGCGACCAACCCATCGAGATTCCGATGACCGTGCCGCTGGAATTTCAGCATGCACCCGGCGATCTGGAGATCAACTCCGATTACCCGTTCCAGACGCAAGTGACCTTGCGCGGCGCGGAGCGGTTGATGCAGAACCTGCGTCCTTCAGAGGTGCACGCCATCCTCGATTTGCAGGGCGCCACTCAGGGTGAGCGCACCTTCGATCTCACGCCTCGCGACATTCATGTTCCGCGCAACGTGAAGGTGGTGCAGAATGTGCCCGCGCAATTTCACATCACCTTCGACCGGCGTAGCACCCGTTTGGTTCCGGTGCAGCCGCGCGTGATTGGCACCTTGCTGAGCGGATATGGCATAACCGAGGTGACCTCCGATCCCGCGACGGTTACCATTGTCGGTCCGGAGAAACGGGTGAAGGCGGTGGAGAACGCCATGACCGATCCGGTGGACGCTACCGGCGTGGTCGGTACCGCGACCTTTACCACGCATGCTTACGTGAGCGATCCGCTGGTGCGAGTGCAGGCGCCGGGCCCGATTCACGTCACCGTCAACACCGAGAAATCTACCGGGAGGGCAGGCCAACCTTGAGCAGTGCAACGGCCACAGCGATGCGACAGCTATTCGGCACGGACGGAATTCGAGGGGTTGCCGGCGAATATCCGCTGGACCGCAAAACCGTGTTCGCCATCGGACGCGCTCTCGGCCATCGCCTGGCCGCGCGTGACCAGAATGCCCGCGTGCTGATCGGCCAGGACACGCGCGAGTCGAGCGCCTGGATCAGCTCCGTGCTGGCCGCCGGACTGGAAGCTTCGCATGTTGCGGTGGTCAGCGCCGGCGTCATCACCACGCCGGGGGTTGCTTATCTCACGCGCAGCAATGGCTTCTCCGCCGGCATCGTCATCTCGGCGTCACACAATCCCTGGCAGGATAACGGCATCAAGGTCTTCGGAGCGGACGGTTACAAACTCTCCGACGAAATCGAGCACGCCATCGAAGCCGACATCTTCGCCCATCTTGAGCAATTGGCCGAGGGAGCCTCCGAAACCGCCGGCTCTATTTCGGCCATGCTGCCGGGCGATCCGCAGCTGCGCGAGCAGTATGCGGAATGGCTGGCGGATTTCGTTCGCGGCGCCGACTTCAGCAAACAGCAAGTGCTGGTCGACTGCGCCAACGGTGCGGCGAGCGCGATTGCTCCGCTCGTGTTCAAGCATTGTGGAATCTCGGCCGACTTTGTTCATGTCGAGCCCACCGGCCGCAACATCAATGCCGGTTGCGGCGCGCTGCATCCCGAGCATGTTGCGCAGGCCATCGCCGCCAGCAATGAAAAATACGATCTCGGCATCACCTTCGACGGCGACGCGGACCGGGCACTGTTCTCGGATGCTGCGGGACGCGTGATCAACGGCGATGCAGTTCTCCTGCTGGCGGCGCGCGATATGCAAATACACGTCCGCCTGCACAACGACACCGTGGTCGCCACCACCATGTCGAACATGGGGTTGGAAGCCGCTCTGAAGCGCAGCGGCATTCAGATGCTGCGCGCTCCCGTAGGCGACAAGTACGTCCTTGAACAGATGCTGAAGACCGGCGCGACGCTGGGCGGCGAGCAGTCCGGCCACATCCTCTTTCGCGATATGGACACCACGACCGGCGACGGCATTCTCACGGCGCTGCGCGTGCTGGAGGTGATGGCGCGCACCGGAAAGCCTCTGGCCGAACTGGTCGGCGACATGAAAGTCTTTCCCCAGGAGATCAAGAACGTGCGCGTGCGCGAGAAGCAGCCGCTGGAGAACCTGGCGGAGGTGATGCACGCCATCCGCGAGGCCGAGCGCGAGCTCGACGGCAATGGCCGCGTGGTGGTGCGTTATTCGGGTACCGAGAAGCTGGCGCGCGTGATGATTGAAGCCGAGTCGGAGCAAGCCATGCGCCGCCACACCGACGCCATCGCAAATGCCATTCAGCAGGCAATCGGGGTGTGATGCACCACAGAGACACAGAGGCACGGAGAAATGAGAAGTTCAGATAAGTTCATCCAACGTCCCTAACCGTTGCCCTAAAATCTTCCACTCTCGATCCATCCTCTTACTTCCGCCTCGACGTCAAATCCCACGCTGCCCATGATGAATCTTCCATCCAGCTGATAAGCGCACATTTCCAACGGCGTGCCTTCGTAGCCGCCGTGCAGGTATCCCAGCACATACAGACGCGCGAATTCCTCGATGCCGAGCAGCCGGTACTGCACCACATGCACCATCTCGTGAAAGATCAGTTGTGGACTGAGTGGTTCATGAAAAACCACCACCTCGTCGTAGGTGATCGCTGCCATGATGCTGAAGTCGGGCAGGCCGCTGAATCCCAGCTTCTCCAGTTCGGCATAGAATGGCGGGTTCGCCACGCGCTCCAACCCCGGTTGCAGCACGCGTATGCGCTCCAAGTCGATTGCCGGAAAGAAGCGCGACCACACCTCGCTAAAGCTCAGCGACGCGGCCAGGGGCAGGTAACGCACTCGCTGAACATGAACGTATTCCACGATCGCCTGGGTGAGCCATGCGATCTGCTCCGGCGACAAGTTCGGCTGCTGCCGCTGCTGCACTGGCTTTGGCGCGAAAGACACAACCCTACTCCAGATCCCGCCAGTTCGGCCCGATCCCAACATCAACCTTGAGCGGGACCTTGAGTTGATGGACATTCTCCATTCGATCGGTTACCAGTCGCTTCATCTCGTCGACTTCGCCCTCGGGAACCTCGAACACCAGTTCGTCGTGCACCTGCAATAACATTTTGGATGCTAGTTTGCGCTCGCGCAACTCGGCGTCGATGCGAATCATGGCCAGTTTGATGAGATCGGCTGCCGTGCCCTGCAGCGGAGTGTTGACTGCCGTGCGCTCGGCAAAGCCGCGCAGGTTGAAATTCTTGCTGTGAATGTCGGGAATCGGGCGGACGCGGCCGAAGAGCGTCGAGACTTTCTGATCGCGGCGCGCCTGCTCTATGATCCGATCTCTGAATTCCCGCACCCCGCTGTAGGTCTCGAAATAGGTTTCAATGAAACGCTTGGCTTCTCCCGTATCGATGCCTATCTGCTGCGAGAGCCCAAACGCCGAAAGCCCATACACGATGCCGAAGTTCACCGCCTTGGCGCGGCGGCGGTGCTCGGCGTTGACCATCAGCGGCGGCACGCCGAAGACTTGCGACGCCGTCAGCGTATGAATGTCCTCGCCCGTGCGATAGGCCTCCACCAGCAGCTTGTCGCCGGAGAAGTGCGCCAGCAGCCGTAACTCGATCTGCGAATAGTCGGCCGCCAGCAGGACGTGTCCCGGCTCGGCAACGAACGCGGCGCGAATCTCACGGCCCAGCTCGGTGCGGATGGGAATGTTCTGGAGATTGGGATTCACCGACGACAGCCGGCCGGTCGCCGATCCCGCCATGTTGAACGTCGTGTGCAGCCGCTTCGTGCAGGAGTTGAGCAGCGCGGGCAGCGCATCGACGTAGGTCGACTTCAGCTTGGAGAGTTGGCGGTAGTCCAGCACCATCT
>JBARGS010000450.1:0-2803 GCA_049798495.1 Candidatus Korobacteraceae bacterium
ATCTTACTTATAAGAAAACCTGCAGGGTATGCCGGGTTTGGTCTCGCCGTCCGGGAGGGGGTGTTCCGGGATGCTGGGACACTTCGTCAAGCCCCCGGTCTCGAACAGCGCGAGACCCTTCGACCAGCTCAGGGCAGGCTCTGGGCCACCGCCAGTGCGCTCCAGCGGGTACCCAAGCAAAACCGGCTTGGGTGGGGCACCCGCAGGAAATCCAAAGTGCGTGAACCTGTCGACGGAGCGCCGCACTTCGTCCCCGGATTTAGGCCCTGTTCCTGCAAGCCGGCGCAAGATCGTGGAATATCCAAAACCGGAGCAACGCTATTCTCCACCTACTAACGTGGGGATGGGGAATTGCTAAAGGTGATGGTATCGCCGAGAAGCACCCGCTTCCCGAAAGAAAGGGTAGCTTTATGGCGATCGACGCAGACAACGCAAGACTGTCCGGCTCTGCATCCACACTCGTACACCGCATTTTCCGGCCGACAGGAACAATTCTCTTCGTCTTGCTCGTTTTGTTGCGGACCGCCTCCGCGACGGACGCGCCCAACCCGAACGCGAATCTCATCGTCTTCTCCCCCGGCGCCATCAGCCTCAATAACCCGGTTACCCCCACTGCTCCCGCGCCTCCGGCTATCATCACGGTGAACATCACCGCCTACGATGCGCAGGGCAATGTCCTGCTGCCGAGCGCCGGTAATCCACTACATTTGCAAGTCTACGGCGCGCCCGCGGACGTGATCTCGCCGACCGAGGTCACCCTCACTTCTTCCAGCAACGGCACGTCGACCAACGTCCAATTCACCTACAGCGGCGCATTCTTTCCCAACAACATGGAACTTGCCGCCTGGATGGCGGACCCATCGGCCGGGGAATCACTGGGCACGACTTTGTTTGTGCAGCAGAATCGACCGGCCTGCAGCTTCGGGTCGAGCAGCTTCGATGTCGACATGCTCTCAAGCGTCCCCAAGGCCATCAGTGTGAAAGCCATCGTTGGACCCGATACACCTGACCCGTCGAAATCGCAGACCTTCACCATCGATACCGGTTCGCTGGGAGTGATCGTGCCCAAGCCGGATCTGATCATGGGATCGCAGGTGCACGGGCCGGGAGCGCAGGGTCAGAAGTTCTACAACAGTAGCGGCTTCATCTTCAGCGGCAACTATTACCTCGCGCCGGTCAGCGTCGAGTTGAGCGATCACACCTTCGTCCAGACCAACCCGATCCTGGTGCTGGTCGTCGACAAAGTGTCATGCGATCCTTCTTTCACCCACTGCCATAGCAGCGGGGGCACGCCTACTCTGCACTATCTCGGCGTCGGCTTCGATCGCAACAAGACGGGCCCCGGCGACCTCTTCGACTCGCCTGCGGACAACGCATTTCTCCAACTGACCGACGCACTCAGCGGCACCGATATCAATCAGGGCTACATCCTCTCTAAGCAGGGAGTAACGCTGGGCATAACCGCGGCCGATGCCAGCGGTTTCAACGGAATTCTGCTTCAGCCCAACAGCTCGGTTCCCGGAGACTGGAATCCTATTCCCGGCTGTTATACGTTCACCAAGCTTCCAGGCCATCCGCAATTCTGCGGCAATCTGCTGCTGGATGTCGGCATCGACCAGATGTATCTCGACCTGCTCTCCGACCAGCGGCCGGACAAATCCTACGATTCACACGACCGCGTCCCCGATGGAACCGAAATGAATATTCTGGCCGGCACGACTAGCGACGCGCCCATGAGCTACGAGTTCAAAGCGGTGCAGCCGCCGAAACAGCCTGTCGGACCGGCTCCGAAGTTCGCCCAATGGCACAACAGCAGCACGATCTTCGTCAACACCGGACGCCGGCCGTTACTGGAATTCAACTATCTGTATTCGGGACAGTGCGGCCAGGTGGGCTTCCAGCACGTCGCCAAGTAAGGGTTAGTCGTCCTTAGTCACGCGCGTCGCCCGATTGCGGCGCTTTAGGTGAATCGGGACGATCGCGAGTGCCCCACCCAAGCTAAGTTTGCTTGGGTGGGATTTTGTGTTCCGTGAAACACGTTAGCTCGGGTGCCCCCATCCTTCGACTTCGCTCAGGGCAGGCTGCAAGCTGGTTTTGCTTGAGTGGGAGTTCTTTCAGTCGCTTCCGTGACTGCGTTTGCTGTTGCGCAGTGACAGGCGGTTTGGTGCCGTGACCCGCTGGAACTGCGCCTGCTTGGAGTGCTGGCGGTAGTCGGTTCCCTCGATCTCTACCTTCTTGCACATCTCATGCAGACGGGAGCGCATACGCTCGCCGATGCGGTCACCCAGTGTCTCCCGCCGCGCAGCACGCTCCGCTTCCGATAAGCTGCGCAGATTGTTCACCTCGGCGTTGGGATCTTCCGGCGCGTCGGGGAAGTTCGTCGTAATGATGGTGGTCTTATTGTTGTTGTAGCGGCTGTTAAGAAGGTAGTTGACGGTGTCGAAGACCCATTCCGTGCTGCGCACTGCGCCCAGTTCGTCCAGCACCAGCACCTCGGCCTCGAATATGGGACGCAGAATCTCCATCTCGGTCGCCTGCACGGACGGGTTATAAGAGTTCTGGATCGACTTCAGAAGTTCGCGATAGTCGCAAAAGAGGCAGTGAATACTCTTCTCGCGAATCAGGTCCTTGATGATGCCGACCGATAGATGCGTCTTGCCCACTCCGACCGAACCCACGAACAGCAACCCGGTTTTGTCCGTTGGGTACTCCTCAGCAAACCGCCCAGCGAGAAATCGCGCCTCGCGAATACTCTTCTGATGCTTGTCGTCGGGGTCGTAGTTAAAGCTGTCGAGTTCACAGT
>JBARGS010000451.1:0-12254 GCA_049798495.1 Candidatus Korobacteraceae bacterium
AGGATGGTGTGAGGCACCCATCTCCCATCCTGTGACGCAGAAAACAATGGCTAAGACCAGCACTCTGAAATCCCCCGATCAAATCGATCCCTTCAGCACCGGAAAAAAGAGTCTGCGCGTGGTGATCGAAACTCCCAAAGGCAGCCGCAACAAGTTCAAGTATGACCCCGAGCTCGGCTGCTACCGTCTCAACGCTGTGTTGTCGGAGGGCATGGTATTCCCCTATGACTTCGGCTTCATCCCGCAAACCAAAGGTCAGGACGGCGATCCCGTCGACGTGCTGCTGCTGATGGACGAGCCGGCCTTCACCGGCTGCATCGTCGAGTCCCGCATTGTGGGAGTCATCGAGGGCGAGCAGACCGACAAGGACGACCAAACCATGCGCAACGATCGCATCCTTGCCGTCGCCGTTGACTCGCACGTTCACGCCGACATCAAGAGTCCAAAAGATCTCAACAGCAAAATGATCGACGAGCTGGAAAAGTTTTTCGCCGCCTACAACAAGGCGCGCGGGACAAAGTTCAAGATCCTGGGCTGCAAAGGCGAGAACGCCGCCATGAAATTGATCAAGAAGTCGCGTACGAAATGAGAACCGGCCCCTTTTTGGCGAGAGCCCGCTCAAGGAACACGCGGCCTAAGGTCAAATTGGCGATTGAGGGATAAGAGTTAGGGTTGCCAAGAATCGAGAGGTTGCAAGGAATCGAGTCCCTCCATGCGGGACGCAAAATCATAGCCCAGGCCTTCAGAGTCTGTGTGAGAGCCCACCTCCATCTTCGGCCGTGGAGTACGGCCGCGAAAATAGAACCCCGAAGGGGGTGGAAAAATTGGTCGCAGTCCCGTAAGGACGACAGGGTTCTCACATAGACTCTTCAACGCTGGGTAGGCAATATAACAAGACCCGGTCCCCTTCCGTGGCGACACACAATCGCTCCTGCGGTTGCATCACCTGCGACAACCTAACTTGGGACTCTCGCCCTGCACGCCTTGCTGTTCAATGCGAGAATGAACAGGCTGGTGGTTCCGTTCTCTCGTGGAGAAAGCCCTTCACATCTACGCCTGGTTCCTGCTCATCATCACCGCTCTGCCTGCCGCGGCACGGCTGGCGCGGCCAGGTGAGTTGGCGCGCATTCTGATGCTTCGCTACGAAAACCCTAAGCGTCGCAAACGCGCTCGTCTTGGAGGCATGATCTACCTTGGGCTGTCTCTATTTGCCGTTCCCGTTATCCTGCGGGCGCAGATGCGCGAGGAGCGCTGGCTGGTGATGGCGGTTCTAGTCGGCGCGGTTTCGGCGCTGGAGTTCTTGCTCAACAGCCGCCTCTTTGACGAGGAGGCTCTGGCGCGCGAGAATCGCATCTTCGGCGGCGTCTACGCCGCCATGGCCATTGCCACCGCTCTGCTACTCTTCACCCGATGACCCGACGCCGCTGGATTGCCGACGAGTTCTCCGCCGATCGCGCCGCCCTCACCGGCGAGCACGCCGCACATCTGTCGCGCACCTTGCGCGCGCGCATTGGCCAGCAGTTCGAAGTCGCCTGTGGCGACCAGGTGCGTCGCGCCACCGTGTCGACTGTCGCCGATGATCGTGTCGAGTTTGCGCTCGGCGAAGAAATCCCAGCCGGTGATGTTGTGCCCATCACGCTGCTGCTGGCCATCTTCAAGTTCGATCGCATGGAGTGGGCGATCGAAAAATGCACCGAGCTGAACGTCACGACCATCGTGCCGATAATCGCTCGACGCACCGAAAAGCATCTTGCCCTCGCTGCCGCAAAGCGCCTAGAACGCTGGCGCCGCATCGCCCGCGAAGCCGCGGAGCAATCGCGCCGGACGGCGCCACCGGAAATCACCGAGCCCATGAGGCTGCAGGACGCACTGGCGGGTTTTGCGGACAGTAGTTCTAAGAGTGTCATCCCGGCGGAGGACTTCAGCCCGAGCGGAGACGATAACTCTAGTGTCATCCCGACCGAGGACTTTAGTCCGAGTGGAGGGACCTGCTGTTCCGTGCGGCGGCTACAGATCGTCCTTGCCGAAACGGAGCGCGAAGTCCTGCTCACCGACGTGCTACGCTCCCACACCTTGCAATCCGTCAGTCTCGCCATCGGCCCCGAAGGCGGCTGGACCGAAGACGAGTTGCAGAGTTTCGCAACTTCGCAATGGATCGCGGCATCGTTAGGTCAAACGATCCTGCGCGCGGAGACGGCGGCGATCGCAGCGCTGGCCATCGCGCGAGCGCAAAGCTAGCGGTAGGTCGAAAGCTACGAGCTATGAGCCACGAGCCGATGGCGCGTGGGTCTTAGCGTGTCGCTACCTCGAAGTTTGCAGCTCGTGGCTCGCAGCTTTTCCCCCTTGCGCATCCCCCGCCCACGCATCATAATGTTATCTTCGCCTTTTCTTCGCGAGCACCCCGTGTCCAGCAACGGCAATCACCAATTCGTCCCCACACCGGACCAGCGCCGCGCCATAGAGCACGCCCAAGGCCCGATGCTGGTGGTCGCCGGAGCAGGCACCGGCAAGACCACCGTCCTCGCGCGCCGCATCGCCCACCTTATCCAGACTGAAGCCGCCAGACCGGATGAGATCCTCGCCGTCACCTACACCCGCAATTCCGCTTCCGAGCTCATCAATCGCGTCGCCGCAATCCTGTATCCGCAGCTCGACCAGCAGGGCTCGCTGTATCCCGAGCTCAACCGTCCCAAAGCCACCGCCAAGCTCATGCGGAGCGGCCTGCAAGCGCACACATTTCACTCGTACTGTTACCGGCTCCTGCTTGACGCAGGCAACAAGTTCCAGCTTCTCGACGACAAGGATCTCTTCGTCCTTCTACGCCGCCGCATCGACGAGCTGAAGTTGCAGCATTACATCAAGGCGGCCACGCCCGGAAAGTTCCTCGACGACCTGCTCAAGTTCTTCAGCAGTTGTCACGACGAGCTACGCACGCCCGGCGACTACGATACTTTCGTCGCGCAAGTCGAACGCGGCGAGGTTCCCCTGCCGCGCATGGGCAAGTCGAAGGATGCGGCTGCGATGTCCCACGATGAGGTAGTTGGCCGCTGCCGCGAAGTCGCGCGTGCCTTTCGTTACGCGGAAGACATGTTGCAGCAGGAAGGTCTCGGCACCTTCGGCCACATCATGACGCGCGCTGTCGATGTGCTCATCCGCCGCCAGTCGGTGCTGCAGCGCGCGCGGCGCCATGCGCGCTTCATCCTCATCGACGAGTTTCAGGACTCCAACGTCGCGCAGATCAAGCTGGCCAGCCTGCTCGCGGGCGAGGAAGCCAACGTTTTCGCCGTCGGTGATCCCGATCAGGCCATCTACCAGTTTCGCGGCGCCACCAGCGACGCCTTCGATCAATTCCTCAGAACCTTCGGCCGTGAGCGCGTAGCGCGCGTTACCATGTCCGCCAATCGCCGCTCCACGCCGCCGATCCTCACTTGCGCCTATCACGTCATCAAGTGCAATCCCGAGATCGTCAGTACCGGCGACGGCGGCTGGCCACGCGAGCCTCTGAGCTGCGCGCGTCTGGAACGGGAGCCCAGCCTGACCGCGGCTCCTGCGGTGCACGGCATCGCCCACAATTGCGACGAGCAGGAGGCCGTCGTCATCGCCGACAGAATTGAGGCCATGCGGAAGCAGCGGCCCGAGCGCAAGCTTAGCGACATCGCCGTCCTCTATCGCAGCCACCTGCATCGGCTCAAGATTGTCGCCGAGTTGCAGCGCCGCGGCATTCCGGTGCGCGTCCGGGGCGCCGACCTGTTCAACACGCCCCAGCTGCGCGATGCCATGGCGGCGTTGCGCATTCTGGACTCCACTCACCCCGTTGCGCTTTTTCGTGTGGCAGCGCTGCCGCTTTTCTGTGTCGACCCAGAGCGCTTTCGCGCCGAACTCGCGCTGGGCGGCGAGAGTAACTCGTCGGAGGCGGCGCTGGAGAAAGTCCCTGGCGGGTTGGAGGTGATCGAGACGATTCGCCGGGCGCGACAAAAGCTCCTCGATGCCAGTAATGCGCTGAGCTCTGCCATCGAGATCGCACAGCGCGCCTTTCAGTTGCCGGAGTCGATGCCGCTGCGCCGCCTGAAGAATTTCGCCGAACGCTGGAGCGAAAAGCCAAAACAGATTACAGGCGAGGGAACGCTGCACGAATTTCTGGACTATGTTCACCTTTTCCGCACTGAAGCTGGCGGCGCGCTGGTGGAAGAAACCGACGAAGACGACCCGGTTGCGGCGCTCGCCCCCAGCGAGCTGACGGGGGCTCCCCTCGACGATGCTGTTCAGTTGATGACAGCGCACGCCGCCAAGGGCCTGGAATTCCCCTCGGTCTTCGTTGCGCGCGTGACCTCCGGATCGTTTCCCGGCAACTACAAAGAATCGCTGGTCGAGTTTCCCCAGGCGTTACGCAAAAACTCAACTGCCTCCGACGATCCGAAAACTCTTCACGAGCAGGAAGAGCGCCGATTGTTCTACGTGTCGATGACGCGCGCCATGGACGAGCTGTATCTCTGCGGCAAGGCGGGTCGCGAGCGGAAGCAACCAGCTCCGCCCAAGACCTACCTGCGCGAACTCGTGAGCGTAGCTGCCGGTCCGCTGAAGAACGCCATCGACTTTCAACTTCTGCCGCCGGCAGAAATCGTCCCGACATTGCACGCCGCTGCCGAGTCGCTGCCCGCGGTGTCGCAGTGGACGCAGCTTCCGCCCCGCGAAGACGGTCATGTGCGCGCCCTCAGCGCCAGCGCCATCCAGCAATACGAGAATTGTCCCTTGGCCTACAAGCTGAAATACGATTGGCGGCTTCCTGAGGAGCCTTCGGCGGCGCTTCAACTTGGCAGTGCGGTCCATGCCGCCCTCAAGGCCTACTTCGACGGCGTCAAGGCTGGCCGCGCGCCGGACGAAGACACAGTCATCGCCTGCTTCCTCGACGAGCTCTCCAAAGCAAAATTTGACGATCCGGTGCAACGAGGGCTGTGCGAGAAGGCCGGGCGCGAGCAGTTGGCGTGGTTCCTGCGTTCCGAGCACGCCCAGCCGCGTGGCGAGATCCTCGAAACCGAACACAGCTTTCGCGTCGAGATCGGCGGCGCGAAGGTGAAGGGAAGACTCGACCGCCTGGATCGTGTCGACGGAGGAGTCGCGATCGTCGACTACAAGACCGGCAAGCCGCTGACCCAGGAGGACGCCGACAAGAGCCTACAGCTTTCCATTTACGCGCTCGGCGCGCAAGACCTGGGACATATCCCCGCGGCGCTGATCTTCCTCAATCTATCGAACGGCACCGCCGTGGAAGCGCGGCGCACGCCACAGCAGCTGCGCGAAGCCGCAAACAAAGTGGCCGAGGTCGCCGCCAAGATTGCCGCCGGAGAGTTCGAACCTAAAACCGGTCAGAACTGCGTGCGCTGTTCCTACAACAGCATCTGTCCGGCCCAGGAAGCGCCGCTCGCCATCGCTCCCGCCCAGCGCGCCGCCAACGTGAATTAGGCAAGGGCGCCACCAAAAAATCTGAATGACTTCCGTTCACATCTTCTGAACGATTGGCGCCGATTGTAAGCCAGCAGGTTTGACACGGTAGGAATCCAGTCCCGCGAAGCGGGACGGCTCAGTTCAGCCCAGGACGAACTGGGGTCCCCGATCCGCGCCGCTTTTGCGCGGATTGGGGTGGGAAGTCCTGGGTGGGCATGCCCGGAATCGTGAGCCCCTTCAGGGGCGGAACTCTCGCGTCTTCCAGACGCACGCTGCCATCTTGCCCAAAAGCGAATGGGGGACGCTTGCGCGTCCCCCGGTTCGTTCGGTCTGAAGGCGGTTAGTGCTTCTTGACTTTCTTTGCAGCCTTCTTACCGCCCTTTTTTGCAGCCTTTTTAGTTGCCATTGTTTCTATTCTCCCTTTCCATTTTCATGGAAGATTGCGACATCACTTTCATCGCAATTTGTTAGTTGTATAGAGTCATTGAAAAAAATAGTCAAGCAAAAAACGCGTCTCGAAATTCCCATCGCGCTCGCAGCGGGCGATGTTCGTCGCCTTCACATCGTCGACGAACTCTCATTCCGATCGCTTCGCCTCGCGCAGACGATTGCGCGCATCCGTGAAACCAGCATGAATACTGCTCATTTCACGATCGTGAAAGAATCCGCCAACTTTCTGCGAAGAAACGGACTGCGCAGCGAAGAAGGCGAGAGCGTGATCGGGGTTACCAGGCGCATCATGAAAAAAGTTTCGCGCAAGCGAGCGAGTTACGTCATCGCAGCTCGTAAAATGCGTTCTCCCCGCGGGAACTCAATCGCGAGATGACACTTCGAAGCGGTGATGCTGAAGCTGCAAACCCAGGACGTTTTGCTTTCGGTAGGCCGAAGTTGTCTCTTACCGCAGCATTCGCAACACCGCGCCGGCAATTGCGTCATGCCAGGCGTGCGCCATCATGCCGGTGCGCAGGCTCCTGCGCCACCACGCCAGCAATCCAAACATCAATCCATAAACCCCGATCAGGATCATGCGCGCCGCGCCTTCGTAGCCGTGCGAGGCGCCGAACACCACCGCCGAGAGCAGCACGCCCGCCAGCATTGAGTTGCCGACCACTGCAAACTGCCGCTGCAAATATCCGCGGAAGATGATCTCCTCACAGAAGCCCGCCGTCATGCTCAAGCCGACCCACGTCGCCATCTCCAGCTTCGATTCCGGTATTAGAAAGCCGAGCTGCCGGCGCATCCCTTCGATCTTCCCCGCCTGGTCGAGGTGCATCAGCTTGGCTCCCGAGCCCAGCACCACCAGGGCGCAAAACCAGAACGCAGCCGCATACACCACGTCGAGAATGAAATCTTCCGCCGTCGCCCAGCGCCCGCCGATCAGTTCGCGCAGCCGCATGCGTTTGCGGATACCAAGCCAGACGAAGCCTGCCAGTATCCACTCCCACGTCATGCTCCACAGATACTGCGGTATCTTGCTGTGAACGAGCGGATGCCTGGCACGGGTACCGTTGAGCGATGCCACCAGCAATACCGCAATCAGAATTGCTGTGTGCCACCACGGCGCGAGCAACCGATTGGTGCGGTTGGAAGAGGTTTCAGTTTCCGGCGGGATTTGTGCGTCCGTGGGCAAGCTGGCTCCATCTTATAATGTTCTGTTACAGGTCCTCTCAGGAGCTACACCGTCATGGCCTCATTAGAAGACGTCGTCATCGTATCGGCTGTCCGCACGCCGATTGGTAAATTCCAGGGCTCACTTTCCGATTTCACCGCGCCGCAACTCGGCGCGATTGTCGTTCGCGAGGCTGTCAAGCGCGCCGGCATCGATCCCAACAGCGTCGACGAGTGCATCATGGGCAACGTAGTTTCCGCCGGGCTCGGTCAGAATGCGGCACGCCAGGCGGCGCTCGGTGGCGGCCTGTCCGACAAAGTCCCGGCGATGACCATCAACAAAGTCTGTGGCTCGGGATTGAAGGCGGTCGCGCTTGGCCAGCAGGCAATTCAGACCGGCAACTCCACCATCGTCGTCGCCGGTGGCATGGAGAGCATGACCAACGCTCCCTATCTGCTGCAGAACGCACGCAAGGGATTTCGCTTGGGCGATCAGAAGGTGGTCGATTCCATGGTGCACGATGGCCTGTGGGACGCCTACAACGACTATCACATGGGCAACACCGGCGAAATCGTCGCCGAGAAGTACGGCATCACGCGCGAGGAGCAGGACGAGTACGCGCTAAACTCGCATCGCAAGGCGGTCAGCGCCATCAACGAATGCCGCTTCAAGGACCAGATCGTGCCGGTCGAGTTGCCGTCGAAGAAGAAGGGCGCGCCGCCGGTGCTGTTCAGCAAGGACGAATCGCCGCGCGAGGACTCGACCGTCGAAACGCTGCGCAGCCTGAAGCCGGCTTTCAAAAAGGATGGCACCGTCACTGCTGGCAACGCTCCCGGGGTCAACGACGGAGCCGCGGCGCTGGTGCTGATGTCGGCCGCGCGGGCGAAGGAGCTAGGGCTGAAGCCGATGGCGCGCATCGTGGCGCAGGCCACCAGCGGACTCGCTCCGGAGTGGGTGATGATGACGCCAGTCGAAACCGTTCGTCAGCTCTGGAAGAAAACCGGCTGGAAGAACGAGGACGTCGACCTTTACGAGATCAACGAGGCATTCTCGGTGGCGGCGATCGCGGTCACGCGCGAGCTGGGCATCGATCTCAACAAGGTCAACGTGAACGGCGGCGCGGTCGCGCTGGGCCATCCCATCGGCGCCAGCGGTGCGCGTATCCTCACCACGCTGCTCTACGAAATGAAACGTCGCGACGTACACAAGGGAATTGCTGCCCTCTGCCTCGGCGGCGGCAACGCTGTCGGGCTGGCCGTCGAGCGGTAAGTTCAGGTCTTCCGGTGCTCTCACTGGTTTGTCATCCCAACCGGACCGGAGGGATCTGCGGTTCGAGCTTTAAGTAAGAGTTATTTCTTGAAGGGGCGCGCCTCTTTTAGGCGCGCCATCCCCGACTTCTTGTGATGCCGAGTCGGCTCCAGCCGGCGACACGGCATTTTTTGCCCCTCTATATGGTTAGGGAAGCTCTGATTAAGTCCCGGTTTTGAAAGGGCACGGCTTCAGCCGTGCCGGAAGCGTCGCAAAATCAACGGGGCCTTAGCCCTGCGGCAAGTTCGACAAGGTATTCAGAGTTTCCTTAGCGGTGAAGTCCAAAACATATGCGAAAAGAATGCCGACCTACCCTAATGTGACAATTCCGGCCGCTCTAAAAAACCAAAGCGGCATGTTGGCAAGTCCGGTTTTGAACTATGGGCCGTCGGCGCTTTCCCTCTTAACAGCGCGGAGGGTTGAAAATTGCCAATAGACCCAAAAGAAATAAGACGAGGGCCTTGATCAAGAAGGCGTAATGGTCGCTCACCGTTCAGCCTCACTGGTTCAACTTTAATAATGCCATCGAGCGGTTAGGTTCAGAAGCCTAAGAGAGGCCCTTAATCTATCTCTTCGCCGATTTTCTCCTTTACAAATCGTTACACCTTCCTGGGAGCGAATGCGCTCCCTTTTTCGTATGTTCAATAAGGGGAGATTGCGCCCGGCACCATAATGGCAGCATCGAATCCAGTATCCATGAGTTCTTCCTCAACTTCTCCCGCCGTCCGTACCGAGAACCTCTGCCGCTACTACTCAATGGGCAGCAGCATCATCCGTGCGGTCGACGGCATCTCGCTCACCATCGAGCGCGGCGAGTTCGTTGCCCTGCTCGGTCAGTCAGGCTCGGGAAAATCCACGCTCCTGAATCTCCTTGCCGGCCTCGACCGCCCCAGCTCTGGCGCAGTCATCGTGCAGGGACGCGACCTGGCCAAGATGTCGTCCGAGGACCTGGCGCGCTATCGCCGCAACGATGTTGGCATGGTCTTCCAGGCCTTCCATCTGATCTCCACCATGACGATCACGGAAAATGTCGAGCTGCCGATGCGCTTCGCCGAAGTTGATCGCGCCGAACGCGCGCAGCGCGTGCGCGAATCGTTGGAGCGCGTCGGGCTTGGTAAGCGCATGGGGCATCGCCCGTCGGAACTTTCCGGGGGCGAGCAGCAGCGTGTCTCGCTCGCTCGCGCGCTTGCCAATCGTCCGTCGCTACTATTAGCTGACGAGCCAACCGGCAATCTCGACAGCCGCACCGGCGAGGACATCCTCAACCTCATCCGCGACCTTAGCCTCTCGCTCGGCATGACCGTGGTCATGGTGACGCACGAGCGCGCGCTGGCCGAACGCTTCGCCCAGCGGCTCATCTTTCTGGGTGACGGCAAGCTGCTCTCCGAGGAGGTGCGCGCATGAAGGGCTACGACCTGTTTGAGCTGGCCGTCCGCAACCTGCGGCAATCGAAGCTCCGCAATGGGCTGACGACAGTCGGCATCTCCGTGGGCGTGGCGTCGCTGGTGGCGATGCTGTCCCTCGGGGTGGGACTTCAGCAATTGGCGACGCGCCGCCTCGCCGGCTCGGGCATGTTCGACACCGTCTTTGTCACCTCCAAGCAGGATTTTCGCGGCTTCGATCGCGACGAAGATCAGAAGGAGCAGCATCCGGAGAACACGCCGGTGCTCGACGAGTCCTCGCGCCGGAAGATGTCGAAGCTCGAATACGTCACCGAGGTCGAGCCTGAGGTCCGCGTTATGGGCGAGATCCTCTATAGCGGCCAGACGCACTTTGGCTTTGTCACCGGCCTGCCGATGTCGGCCCGCGAAAACGAGGCCTTCGACAACCTGCAAGGCAAGTTTTTCTCGCGCTCGGACGCCGACGAGGTCATCCTGCTGAACGACTTCGCCAAGGAGTTGAATCCGCAAAATCCAAAGAGCCTGATCGGCCAGCAAGTCACGCTGCGCTATGGCGAGCACCAATCGCTGGCCCCTGACTCCGACTCCACCGGCCGCCCGCAAGTTTCCGGCGATCAGGCTTCCAGCTCAAACGGCGACGACTACGGCTTCTCCGTCGTGCGTAAGCTGCAGCCGCTGAAGGTCGTTGGCATCATCGACGAGGAGCCTTACGGCGGCATGCGCACGGTTTCGCGCGGACGCATCTTTCTGCCGGTAGACACCACCGAAAACCTGAACATGGCGCAGGTCACCGACATGCGCAGCTCGCTCCGCGGCAGCAGCGGCAAGACGTATATGACGCTGACCGTGCGCGTCAAAGATCCGGCGAAAGTTTCGCAGGTGCAGGACGCCATCAACAAGATGGGCTTCCGCACCTTCTCCGTGCTCGACGCCACCAAGAGCCTGCGCCGTTTCTTCACCGTGCTCGATCTCTTCCTCGGTATCTTCGGATCGCTGGCGCTGGCCGTGGCCACGCTGGCCATCATCAACACGCTGGTAATGGCCGTGCTTGAACGCCGCCGCGAGATTGGCGTGATGAAGGCCATCGGCGCCAGCGATCGCGACGTGAAGCGACTCTTCTTCGCCGAGGCGGGAGCCATGGGTTTCTTCGGCGGAGTGCTTGGCATCGTTCTTGGCTTCGCTATCGGCAAGGCCATCAACGTTGGCACCGGCGTCTATCTGCATCGGCACCAGCTTCCCTCGGAGGCGGTCTGGATTCTGCCGCCCTGGCTGATCGGCGCCGCCATCGCGTTCTCGATTGTGGTCAGCCTGCTGGCCGGTTTGTACCCCGCCAGCCGCGCCGCGCGGCTCGATCCGGTACAGACCCTGAAATATGAATAGCCGAGAGCATGTCGGAGGTCCGTTCTGAAACCGTCGCATCGGCTGGTGAACGCAGCAACTCTGCTTCTCGTTCTCTGCTTCTCTCCTCTGCTCCACGCCCAGGCTCGCGCGGAATGCTCGGTCATCAAGTCGGAGATCCTCGCCCGGCCGGTGCGCTACTGCGCATTTCTGCCGCCCAGCTTCGATCAGGACAAGACGCGCCGCTATCCAGTGCTGTACTTCCTGCATGGCCTCGGCGACAACGAGCAGTCGCTGCTCAATTCCGGCGGCTGGGATGTCGTCTCCGAGCTGCGCAGCCAGGGCAAGATCGGCGACTTCGTCATTCTTGCTCCCAGCGGCGGGCACACCTTCTATATCAACTCCGAGAATGGCAAGCTGCGCTACGACGATTTCTTCGTCAAGGAATTCATGCCGCAGATGGAGAAGAAGTATCGCGCTGAGGGCACGCGCGCGACGCGAGGCATCACGGGAATCTCCATGGGCGGCTATGGGGCGCTGCACTTCGCCTTCAAGTATCCCGACCAGTTTGCCGCGGTCAGCGCGCAAATGCCGGCGCTGATTCCCGAGCTACCCAAGAACATGAGCTCCAGCGAGCCCGGCTCTCCCGGCGCACTGATGGGCGACGTCTTCGGATCGCCCTTCAATCGCGCTTACTTTGATCGCAACAACGTCTTCTACTTCGCTCGCACCGACAGCGTTGCCGGCCTCAGGCGCATGAAGATCTACTTCAACGTCGGGAACAACGACGACTACGGCTTCGAGCAGGGCGCGCAGGAGTTGGACAAGCTGCTGACCTCGCGCGGCGTTCCGCACGAGTTCCATATCTATCCCGGCGGCCACACCGCGCAGTTCGCCGTGCGCTACTTCGGCGACGTCATGAAATTTCAGTGGAAGACGATTGGCAGTGGGAAGTGACGAACTCAGCAGGTTCTGAAACCTCTGCCGTCCACATCGCGTCTGTGCTCTCTTAGGCGAGCGACGGTGAAAGCTTGAAAATCCAGTCCCGCAAAGCGGGACGGCTTAGTTCAGCCCAGGACGAACTGGGGTCCCCGATCCGCGCCGCTTTTGCGCGGATTGGGGTGGGAAGTCCTGGGTGATCGTTCCCAAGAATGCTG
>JBARGS010000452.1:0-9195 GCA_049798495.1 Candidatus Korobacteraceae bacterium
TGTAACCGTTCAAATGCAAGACTGGCAGCACGGCTCCGTCGCGGACGGGATTGAGGAACTTATTGATGTGCCAACTGGTGGCGAGCGGGCCGGTCTCGGCTTCTCCATCGCCGACGACGCAGCACACCAGGAGATCGGGATTGTCGAAGGCAGCGCCGCAGGCATGAGACAGCGAGTATCCTAGTTCCCCTCCCTCGTGGATCGAGCCTGGGGTTTCGGGCGCGGCATGACTGGGAATTCCCCCTGGAAACGAGAACTGCTTGAAGAGGCGCGGCATGCCTTCTTCATTCTGCGGAATGTTGGGATACAGTTCGGAGTAGGTGCCCTCCAGATAGGTGTTGGCGACCATGCCGGGACCGCCGTGCCCCGGTCCGCAAATGTAGATTACGTTCAAATCGTTTTTCTTGATCACGCGATTCAGGTGCGCGTAAATGAAATTCAGACCGGGCGTTGTGCCCCAATGTCCCAGCAGGCGCGGTTTGATGTGTTCGAGCTCCAAACGGTCGCGCAGCAGCGGATTCTTGTAGAGATAGATCTGGCCGACGGAAAGGTAATTGGCCGCCCGCCAGTAGGCGTCAATTTTGCGCAGCTCGTCTGCGGAAAGAGGCGAGCGCGAAACGGAAACGTCGGTCAGGATACTGGAAGGAATGCTGGTCATCGGGAACTCCTTGGTGCCCTACGGTGACACAATCAGGTTAAAGTCTGGTGAAAGACAAAGGCTGCCCATAGGTCTTGAAGATTTTCCATCCCATGGCATAAGAGCGAATTGTGAAGTAATGACCTGCAAAAGAAAATTCCGCACCGCGGCTCAAGCCAATTCTGCTGCTGTCCTATTCTCGCCGGGGCAAAAGCCTGTGCCTTTACGCATTCTGCCGATTCGGCTGGTTGGTCTTCGTCAGCTCGCCGATTGTTTGATTCCAAGTCACGATCCAAGGCACCAGGAGCGAATACAATAGCCGCGCTCCCAACTGGCGCAGGCTGGCGTGCTTGCCAAAGGTGCTCCAATCCAGACGAAAGGCGAAGTAGATTTCCATCAGCAGCACGCACACGAGTGGAATCACGGTGCGCGGCACGACCGCGATGGCGAGCACCTCCACCAAACAGCGAAGCAGATTCCGCAGTAACCGCGAGCGGCGCGTGCCCAGTACTCCATCGGCAACGCCATAGCGCGCCATCATGCTGAGCGAGCTCTTCAGCGTATGGCGCGGACGATACACCGCCTGTGCCCTCTCCGCATAGGCGGGCTTCACCAGCTTTCGCACCAGCAGATCGAACATGGTGTCCTCCCCGAGGAAGGTGGTCTCGGGAAATCCACCAACGCGTTGCCACAGATCCTTGCGAAACGCCATGGAGCGCGCGGTACAGGATTTGGTCGCCTCATCGGGATTCTGCTTGAGGCCAAAGAAGGGCGCCGAGGCCAGGTCCCACGTTGTCTGATGCGCGGGATCGACACAGGATCCACCCAAGGCATACTCCGCGCTGCCGTTCAGGATGGGCGCGGTCAGACGGCTGAGCCACTCGGGATCGTAGGTGCATCCAGCATCGGCGCAGGCCACGATGGCCGAGGTCGCCGCAGCGATGCCAACATTCCGGCCACGCGCAATCGGCCCCGCCGACGCTTTCAGATTGCAGCTCTCGTCGCGGATGGCAACAAGGTTGGGGTACTGGAAACATGCCGCCTGCAGCCGTTCCCAGGTTCCGTCGGTGGAACCGCCATCGACGATGATGACCTCAGGAGAGAGCGTTTGTTGCGCCAAGGTCGAGACCAACCCGTCGATATCTTCTACTTCGTTGAGGACGGTGGCGGTCACGGTGACTGCTGGCATGGTTGGTCTGGATGAAATTTCCGCCAAGGTTCGCGACCATTTGGAGCGCTTATCACATTGATTATAACCGCCGGTGGTGACTTCAGCCGATCCACAGTGTGGAACGCTGTAAGAGACCTGAACTGCATTTCGTCCCATTTTTGTGAACTGCTGCCAGCTGTTTTCCGTAGCCTCACACAGGTCAAATCTCGCGTCTCGATCGCACAGGAGGCACCATGACTCGCGTCCGCAAACACCCGATGGGAACCTTCCTCTCGGTAACACTCCTCACATTCTTCTTTGCCACGCTCGCTTGTGCTGAAGTCACTCAGGACTTCCATCGCACTGTGCCCCTCTCGGCTGATGGCCGCGTCTCGCTGGACAACATCAACGGCAATGTCGAGATCAGCGGATGGGATCGCAACGAGGTGCAGATCGATGCAGTGAAAACAGCCCGTGATCAGCAACGACTCGACGACATGCGCATCGAGGTGAACACCAGGGGCAGCTCCGTCGAAATCAAAACCCGCTATCCGGAGGGCCGCACCAACAACAATCCTGGCTCGGTGCACTACACGTTGCACGTGCCACGCGGTGCGCGCATCGAAAAGATCAACTTGATAAATGGCTCGCTCGATGTACAGCAGCTAACTGCAGAGATCGAGGCTGATCTGGTGAACGGCAAGGTGCGCGCGTCAGATCTTTCGGGGGAAGCCGATCTGGCAACGGTCAACGGAGCCATCGAGGCAAACTACTCGTCGCTGAACAACGTTCGCGAGATCAAGCTCAAATCGGTCAACGGCAGCGTCAATCTCACGTTGCCGCAGTCGCCTAACGCCGAAGTTGATGCCAGCGTGGTCAATGGCAGCATATCCACCGACTTTCCCCTGACGGTGAAGGGACACTTTGTAGGCAAGAGCATGTCAGGGACGCTCGGCAGCGGTGGCGTGCACATCGAGCTCAATAACGTGAATGGCAGCATCCACATCGGCCCGGGCCGCGGCAGCTTGTAGAGGCGCCGGCTCGCCGGCCGAACTGCACTTCGCTGGAGCTCGCCTCTCGCTTGCGTCACTCCCCTGGCTCGCGTGAGGATGACGCGCGCGCGGTAACTGCGTATTTGCTATCCTCATGTTTCATCATGTCGTCACAGCCAATCCGTTTCGTGCTGACTAGCGTATTCGTATTTCTCGCCTGGCTGCCGCTCACAAATCGCGCTTTGCTCGCGCAGGACGCGCCGCAGCCGCAACCCGCGCCGGTCATAGCGCCGAAGCCAGTGACGCCTGCACCGCCGACCTCGCAGCAAAAGCCCGCAGCCACGCCGCCTCCAGCCGCGCAACCAGAGAACATCCCGGCCAGCGCCGAGCGCCACTTCCACGCCGGCATCTCCTTCCAGCGAGATGGCAACACGGAAAACGCGATCGCCGAATACAAAGACGCCATCAAAGAATACCCGGACTACTTCGATGCCCACTTCAATCTGGGAAACCTGTACCTCGATCGCAAAGGCTACGCGAACGCCATCGCGGAGTTCAAGATCGCGGTGCGGCTGAAACCAGACGATGCCAATGCTCACAGCAACCTCGGTCTGGCGCTTAAGCACAATGGCGATCTCAGCGGCGCGCTTATGGAGTACCAAGAGGCGGTGCGGCTCAACCCCAAGCTGGCAATCGCGCAGAACAATCTGGCGAATGTTCTTTATGCCCGGCGCGATTTCAATGGCGCCATCCTGCACTACCGGGCGGCGTTAGAGATTCAGCCCAACAACGCGGAGACTCGCATGAATCTGGGCAGCGTGCTGGACGATGCAGGCAGACCGGACGAAGCTATCGCCGAATATAAGGAAGCGATCAAGCTGGAGCCCAAGAATGCCAGCGCGCACTATAACCTGTCCCTCGTCTACCAGGAGAAGAAAGACATGCCGGCGGCAATCGCCGAGTTGCAGCAGGCAGCCAAGTTGTCGCCGGACTGGCCGACGCCGCATATCATGCTCACCAATCTTTTGAAGGATTCCGACCCTAAAGCGGCGTTTGATGAATGCGTCATCGCCGATGGCCTGACGCACGACGCCAAGCTGCATGACGAATGCTCGGAGTTGCAGAAGAAGGCGCGGTGAAAACAGCTCCGAGCCGCGAGCGACGAGCCTCAAGCCTCACGTGCCTACCGCCTGGTAATTTCCCCGAACGAGACGAGTATCAATTCTTGGTGAATGACGGTCCGCCGAAGATTGTTTGTGCTCGCGGCGTGTGGCTAGAAGCTATCTCATAATGAACCAGCTCGGTAAACCGCGGCTTCCCGCAGGGGCTAAAGCCCAGTTTTTTCGACCTTTGGACGGCACGGCTGAAGCCGTGCCCTTTCAAAACGATTTATGAGATGGCTTCTAGTTGCTAACTAAACCAGTTGCTGAATCTTTTCGATCAGTACGTCGGGCGGGTCGCCCTTAGTGATAAACGCGTTGGCCAGCTCCAACGCCGCGGGAGGAAGGGAAAAGTATGCCGAAAGGAAGATGATCGGTACGGTAGGCCGCTTGCGCCGGATCTCGGCGGCGACATCGCCACCGTTCAGGCCGGGCATATAGTAATCCAGCACCACCAGATCGACATCGTTGTTGTCGAACACGGTGAGCCCCTGCTCTCCGCTATTGGCGGTCAAGACGCGGAAGCCGTGGCTCTCCAACATGATCTTGCGCACCCGCAGACCAATCTTTTCGTCGTCGACACAGAGCACGGTCTTAGGTGCCACAGCTCTCATCCAGCTCACCGTAGATTCCACTTGTTGTTCGATCCCCGACTGAGAACTGCCGTGTGCTAATGCTGCTCCAACCATTGGATTCCTGAAATGTCAGGCTGTACTACTTCAGAAGCTAAATCTTTGTATCCTAAGTGTGCCGGCAACGTCATCCCGACAAAGTCGTAGTTGAGCGTATACCACTGTCCAGCAATGAGTTAGAGCGTGTTTTTGTCGAGCCGCAAGGATTTCTTGCCGCGGAAGAAACCTCCCCATGGCCCCTCTTGCTGCAATTTCGCTCGGCGGAAAGGAGAAGACGGCCGTCGCTCCTGCTTTCGCTTCGTCCGCCGCGCATGATATTTTCAAGAACTTACCGGTTCGAATATTTGGCTTCCCGACGAGACGAAGCGTGATTGGCTGTTACTCTGGATTCAGCCGCCGCCTCCGTCAATTCGCAAACTTCACCGACAGAATGTTTGACGCCGAGCCGCAACATTCGTGACTGACGAATCATGATTCGATCCTACAAAGGAGTCACTCCAACCGTACCGTCAACGTGCTACGTTGACGAGTCGGCGCAACTCATCGGCGATGTAGTGCTGGGGGAGCATGCTAGCGTGTGGATGAATGCCGTGCTGCGTGGCGACGTGCATTCCATTCGCGTCGGCGCCCACAGCAACATCCAGGATTGCAGTGTCCTGCACGGCATGTTGAACAAGTGGCCGGTGATCGTCGGCGATCGGGTCACCGTCGGTCACTCGGTCACGCTGCACGGTTGCGTCGTCGAAGACCAATGCCTCATCGGTATGGGAGTGATCATTCTAAACGGCGCGCGCATTGGGGCCGGCTCCATCATTGCCGCCGGCACGCTGATTCCGGAAGGCACGGTGGTCGAGCCGCGCTCGCTTTGGATGGGCGTCCCTGGCAAGTTTCGCAAGCAGCTCACGGACGAAGATCAGGAGATGATCCTGCGGTATGGGCGAAACTATCTGGGATACAAGGAACAATATTTGGCGGAGATGAAAAGATAGCAATCAGCATTCAGCACTCAGCATTCAGCCCTTGGCGAGCATGGCTCTCTGGTCACGCGTTATAGGTTGGGGCATAATCTGCAAGGGGCTGAGTGCTGAATGCTGACTGCTGAGTGCTCTGAGTTATGATTCGAGCTGTTCGCGGAACTCGTGACCTTCTCCCGCCCGACACCGACCTGTGGAATCGCGTCGAGGCCAAGGCGCGCGACGTCTTCGCGCGCTACAACTATCACGAGATCCGCACCCCCATCTTCGAGGACACGGCGCTGTTCTCGCGCAGCGTCGGTGAAGAGACCGACATCGTCTCCAAGGAGATGTTTACCTGGGAGGACAAGGCTCGCGCCCAAAGTGAGAAGGCGCAGTCGCTGACGCTTCGCCCGGAGAACACGGCGGGCGTGGTTCGCGCCTACATCGAGCATCATCTCGGCGACAAGGGAACGCTGCAAAAGCTCTATTACATTGGCCCGCAGTTTCGCCGCGAGCGCCCGCAGAAGGGGCGCTATCGCCAGTTTTCCCAGATCGGCGCCGAAATCATCGGACCGTCCAGCGCGGGCAGTGAGTCTCCCGCGCGCGATGCCGAAGTTTTAGAGATGCTTGCGACCTTGCTTGACGAAGTCGGGCTGCGCGGGTGGAACTTGCAGCTGAATTCAGTTGGCTGCGCTGACGATCGCGCGCGCTACAACAAAGCTCTGCGCGAGGCTTTGCAGCCGGTCGTGCACCAGATGTGTGCCGACTGCCAGCGTCGTGCCGAGACCAATCCGCTGCGCGTACTCGACTGCAAACACCCTGAAGACCAGCCCATCATCGAGAAGCTGCCCAAGATCAGCGACTATCTCGACGAGCCCTGCCGTCAGCACTTCGTTGCCGTCCGCGAAATGCTCGATTCAGTGGACGTGCCGTATTCCATCAACGAGCGCATGGTCCGTGGCCTCGACTACTACACCCGCACGACCTTCGAGTTTACCCATGGCGGCCTGGGCGCACAGAGCGCGGTTCTCGGCGGCGGGCGTTACGATGGACTTTCCGAATCACTCGAAGGCCCCAAGGCTCCCGGAATCGGCTTTGCCATTGGCGAGGACCGCCTCATTCTGGCGCTACAGTCGCAGGGTGAACAGGCGGCGGAGAAGGTGCGCGCTTTCATCGCCCCCCTAGGCGCGGGCATGAATGCTTCCGCCCTAAAGTTGGCGCGCGAGTTGCGCCGTGACGGCATCAGCGCCGATCTCGGCGACGAAAATTTCCGGCTCAAAAAGTCATTCGAGCTGGCGGAGAAAGCCGGTGCGCAGTACATCGTGATTGTTGGCGAGAATGAAGTCGCCGCCGGCCAGTTTGCGGTGAAGAATCTCGCCAGCAGTGAACAAGTGCAGGTGCCCCGCGCCGAACTTGCCCAATACCTGCGAAAATAAAGAAGCAGTCAGCATTCAGCACTCAGTCTTCAGTCCTTAGCGGGTAAGGGCTGAATGCTGACGGCTGAGTGCTGAGTGCTAATTGCTTCCAAGGACATCATGCTCGACTTTCTAGGCGATCTCAAACGTACTCATATGTGTGGCGAGCTGCGCGCTTCTGCCGCCGGCTCTCGCGTTGTTCTCATGGGATGGGTCAACCGCCGCCGCGATCTCGGCAATCTTATCTTCCTCGATCTGCGCGACCGCAGCGGCATCACTCAGATTGTGGTCACCGCCGACGCCGGCGCCGAGGTTCACGACAAGGCCAACTCTCTGCGCTCGGAGTTTGTCGTCGCGGTCATTGGCCATGTGAAGCTACGCGATGCGGGCACCATCAACAAGAACATTCCCACCGGCGAGATTGAGGTTGTCGCCGACGAGCTGCGCTTACTCAACGACTGCAAGCCGCTTCCCTTCACGCCCGCCGACACCGTGCTGGCCAATGAAGAAGTTCGCCTGAAGTACCGTTATGTCGACTTGCGCCGCCCGGAGATGCAGCGCAACATCCAACTGCGGCACAAGGTCTCGATCGCCATTCGCGAGTACCTGAACTCGCTGGGCTTCTACGAGATCGAGACGCCGTTCATGACGCGCTCCACACCCGAGGGCGCGCGCGACTACCTCGTCCCCAGCCGTGTCTATCCCGGCGAATTCTACGCGTTGCCCCAGTCGCCGCAGATCTTCAAGCAGATCCTGATGATCTCCGGCTTCGATAAATATTTTCAGATTGTGCGCTGCTTCCGCGACGAAGACCTGCGTGCCGATCGCCAGCCCGAGTTCACCCAGATCGATCTGGAGATCAGCTTCGCGCGGCCGGAGATGGTGTTTCACGTCGTCGAGGGATTTCTGAAAGCGGCGTTCTCAACCATCGGCGTCGATCTGCACACGCCGTTTCCGCAGATGAGCTACGACCAGGCCATTCGCCTCTACGGCATCGACAAACCCGACCTGCGCTTGCCCTGCATGTCGGACGTTAGTCATGCGTTCGCGCCCGAAAATCTGGAGACGCTGCACGTCGATCCCGAGCTGCCCATCGTCGCCATCGTCATCCCCAAGGTCGGCGAGCTCTCGCGCAAGGAGCGCGATGAGATCAAGACGATGTTCGGCGATCGCAAAGACGCGAAAGTTTTCGAAGACATCAAGCGTGTGGAAAAATCGTTTCCGGATGCAGTCGCCAAAATTCGCGAGTCGGCTAAACCTAACTCAGACGACCTGCTGGTCGTGGTTGCGGGCGCTAAGCGTGCCGAGCCTGCGAGTCCAGCCAAAACTCGCCAGCAATCCTATGCGGTTTATGCCGCCGCCGGACAACTGCGTCTCGCGCTCGGCCAGAAATACGCCGAGCGTCACGGCGCGTTCAAGCACGGCAACTTTCGTCTGCTGTGGGTCACTGACTTCCCGATGTTCGAGTGGGACGAGACCGAGGGCCGCTGGAATGCCGCGCATCATCCCTTCACCTCGCCGCACGAGGAAGACATGGACAAGCTGGAGAGCGATCCCGGCGGAGTGCGCGCGCTGGCCTACGACGTGGTGCTGAACGGAACCGAACTCGGCTCCGGTTCCATCCGTATTCATCGCCAGGACATCCAGAGCAAGATATTCAAAGCGCTGGGCATGTCGCCCGAAGAGCAGCAGGCGCGCTTCGGCTTCTTTCTGGAAGCGCTTCAGTACGGTACCCCGCCGCACGGCGGAATCGCGCTCGGCCTCGATCGCATCGTGATGATCCTGGCGGGCGCGGACAGCCTGCGCGAGGTGATTCCCTTCCCCAAAACTGCGAAGGCTGTCGACCTGATGATGGATGCGCCCACCCCGGTCAGCGAGCGTCAGCTGAAGGAGTTGGGGATCGCTGTCCGGAAGAACAACGAATGATCTGACTGTCGCCGGCTTAGCAAGCCCTTCCATATTTATGGCAGAGCTGCCATACTCACAAACATGAAACAGGAATCCGTTCGTACCACCGTGGATATTCCGGCGCCGCTCTATCGCAAATTGAAGGCGCGTGCCGCCGCGAAGGGTAGCTCTGTTCGTGAACTGGTGCTGACGGGTGTCAAAGCAGTTCTGCTCGAAGGCGAGCGCCCGCGTCCAAGGAAAGTTCACTTCCCCCTCATCGTTTCCAAGGGGCCGAAAGTGAACGTCACCAATGAGCAGATTTATGAACACGTTGAATTTCCTTGATGCCAATGTCTGGCTTGCGCT